>NZ_DASXJS010000067.1:0-43350 GCF_036497245.1 Actinomycetospora sp.
GGCCGTGGCAGCGATCTGCTCCTTGGTCTCGACCTCCTTGGCCGACTTCAGGAGCGACTGCGAGACGGCCTCGGTGGCCTTCTCGATGCCCTTCTTCAGGGCCATCGGGTTGGCGCCGGCGGCAACGTTGCGCAGGCCCTCGCGGACCAGCGCCTGCGCCAGGACAGTCGCGGTGGTCGTACCGTCACCTGCGACGTCGTCCGTCTTCTTGGCGACCTCCTTGACGAGCTCGGCCCCGATCTTCTCCCAGGGGTCCTCGAGCTCGATCTCCTTCGCGATCGAGACGCCGTCGTTGGTGATCGTGGGGGCTCCCCACTTCTTCTCCAGGACGACGTTCCGGCCGCGCGGGCCGAGGGTCACCTTGACGGCGTCCGCGAGGCTGTTCATTCCCCGCTCGAGGCCGCGACGGGCCTCTTCGTCGAACGCGATCATCTTGGCCATGCTTGGTGGTCCTCCGATGAGAGACACGTAACTCGGCCAGGCGCGGTGCCCGCGACGGACGACCGGCTCCGTTCCGCCGGCCTCACCGTCCCGACCTGGCACTCGAACCTAGAGAGTGCCAACAGCGAGTCTGGCACTCGGGTGGGGTGAGTGCAAGCGGCTCAGGGTGGGCGGGGCGTCGCCGGAGGTCAGGTCAGGGCCAGGACCAGCACGAGGACCAGCACGACGACGACCGCGCCCGCCACCACGAGCGCGACGACGGGGCCCCGCGAGCCCGCCCCCGGGCCGAACGCCCCGAGGTCGGCCGGGGCGGCCGGGGCCTGCACGCGCCGGGGCGGAGCGCTGGTCCGGACTCCCGGCGCCGCCGCCCCGCGCGCCGGGGTGGCGGGAGGCCCCGCCGGGGTGCGCCGGACCGGGCCCGTCGCCGGGCGCGGGATCGGTCCGGGCGGGCGTCCCGTCCCGTTCGACGGCGGGCCGGACGGCGCCCCCGCACGGGACGGTGCCGGCGGGCGCGACGACGGGCGGCGCGTGAGGGCCGTCCGCGCGGACGCCACCAGCTCCCGGGCGCTGCCGGGACGCCGGGCCGGGTCGGTGGCCAGGGCCCGGCGGACCAGGTCGTCGACCTCGCGGCCGAGCGGCGCGGCCCCCGTGGCGGTCGCGTCGAGCACCGCCGTCGCCGCGGGCACCTCACCGACGAGATGGGCGTCGATGACCTCCGTGACCGAGCCCCGGTAGGGCGCCCGGCCCGTCAGGCACGTGAAGAGCACGCAGCCCAGCGAGTAGAGGTCGGTGCGCGCGCCGACCGGTTCGCCGCGCAGGTGCTCGGGCGCCGCGTAGGTGGGCGAGCCGAGGAAGTCCCCGCCGTGCGTGCGGTGCCCGGTCGCGCCGCGGTGGGTCAGCCCGAAGTCGGCGAGGTAGGCGTGCTCGAGCCCGCCCCGCGTCTCGACGAGCACGTTCGCCGGCTTGACGTCGAGGTGGACCAGGCCGTGGGCGTGCACGGCGTCGAGGGCGTCGGCCACCTGGTCGAGCAGGCGCAGGGCCCGCTCGGGGGCGAGCGGGCGGCCGCCGATCAGCGTGGCGAGGTCCCGGCCGTCGACGTGGCGCATGGCGATGTAGAGGCGTTCGCCGCCGGCGGCGTCCGCACGGTCGACGTCGTAGAGGGGCACGACGTGGGGGTGGTCGACGGCCGAGGTGTTGCGGGCCTCGTCGAGGAAACGGGCGCGGAACTCCTCGTCACCGGCCAGCGCGGGGTCGATCACTTTGAGCGCGACCCGGCGGTCGAGGCGGGTGTCGGTGGCGCGGTAGACGGTGCTCATCCCGCCGCGGCCGATCACGGACTCGACCCGGAACCGGCCGAGCGAGGTCCCGCTCAGATCCTCCGAGCGCGCCGGGGCGACCGACCGGGTGCCACCCGGTGTCACTCCGTCCGACGGGGGTACCGACACGGCGCCGAGGGTAGTCGCCGGGTCGCGGCGACCGGGTCCGATCGGGCCCGCCGTGTCCCGCCGGGCACGATGACCCGGTGGGCGACGACGCACGGACAGTAGGGGCACCGACAGGGGGGGCACCGACAGGCGCGCACGGGCACGACCACGGCGACCCCGCCGCGATGCGTCCGGTGGAGGAGCACGCGGCCACCGTCGCGGCCCTCGTCGCGGCCACCGGGAGCGAGACGGTCCGGCTCGCCGACGCGCGTGACCGGGTCCTCGCCGCGGACCTCGCCTCACCCCTCGCGCTGCCGCCGTTCGCGAACTCGGCGATGGACGGCTACGCCGTGCGGGCCGCGGATCTCGATCGGCTGCCGGTCACGCTCCCCGTGCCGGAGGACGTCCCCGCGGGACGCGTGGACGGTCCGCCGCTCGCGCCGGGCACCGCCCACCGGATCATGACCGGGGCACCGCTGCCCGAGGGCGCCGACGCCGTCGTGCAGGTGGAATGGACCGACGGCGGGCTGCCGGGCGCGACGGTGACGGTCGAGAGGGCCGTGGACGCCGGGCAGAGCGTGCGCGGGGCGGGCGAGGACGTGACCGCCGGGCAGGTCGTGCTGACGGCGGGCACCGTGCTCGGACCGGCGCAGATCGGGCTCGCCGCCGCGGTCGGGGCCGCCGAGGTCGTCGTGCACCGCCGTCCGCGCGTGCTCGTGCTCTCGACCGGCTCCGAGCTCGTCGCCCCCGGCGAGCCGCTGCGCCACGGCCAGATCCACGAGTCGAACGGCCCGATGCTCGCCGCGGCCGTGGACGACGCGGGGGGCGAGGCACGCCTGCTCCGCTTCGTCCCGGACGACGTCGAGGAGTTCCTCGCCACCCTCGATGCCGCGCTCGTCGAGCCCACCGACCTCGTCCTCACCTCCGGAGGAGTGAGCGCAGGCGCCTACGAGGTGGTCAAGGACGCGTTCGCCTCGCGGGGCGTCGACTTCGTCAAGGTCGCGATGCAACCGGGCATGCCGCAGGGCGCCGGTCACTACTCCCACGACGGGCACGCGGTCCCCGTCGTCACGCTCCCCGGCAACCCGGTCAGCTCGCTCGTCTCGTTCGAGGTCTTCGTCCGGCCCGTGCTGCGCGCCGCCGGATGTCACCCGCACCCGGGGCGGCCGCGGGTCCGCGCACGGGTCTCGGAGGCGCTGCGCTCGCCTGCCGGGCGGCGCCAGTTCCGCCGGGGCCGGCTCGACGCGGTGACGGGCACGGTGAGCCCGGTCGGGGCGGCGGGCTCGCACCTGCTGGCCGCCCTGGCGCTCGCCGACTGCCTGTTCGTGGTCGCCGAGGACGTCACCGAGGTCGCCGAGGACACCGAGGTGGAGGTCTGGATCCTCGACCCGATGCGGTGATCGATGTCGCGTCACCTGAACCGTTCCTGAGGCTCCGGACTGCATACGGACCCGCCGTCGAGCCGCCGGGCGAGTGCTCCTGATGGGCTGTCCGAGGGAATCGCCCTTGGACTCCTGACGAAGATCGGGCACCATGTGTGAGAACTCTCATGGCGGGGACGCCGGGGAGTTCGACCGGGGTAGTCCGATGGGCGATCGAGTGACGATCGCCGTCGACCAACCGCTTGTCGCTGGGGAGCGGACGAGCGGTTCACGCCGGGGTCGCCGTCTCGGGGGATGGCGGCCCCGGCACCTCTTCGTCCGGACACACCCCTGTCGCCGTTCGTGCACACCCCGGTTCCGCTGCGCCGTTCCTCCGCGCCGCCCGATAGGTTCGGCCCTGTCCGCACCTCGACCGAGGGATCCCCATACCGATGGTCGCGCCCGACCGCTCCCCCGCACCCGCACCCGGTGACCCCGGGGCCACCGCCCGGGACCAGCTGCCCGCGCCTCGACGACACCCCGTGCTCCACGCGGTCGACCTCGTCCGCGAGACGATCCCGCCGCTGCACCCCGGCGGCAGGCCCGTCATCGGCGCCGTCGCCGCGGGCGCCCTCGCCGTCCGGGCCGCCCGTGGTCGCGGCACGCTCGGCGCCGTCCTGACCACGGCCGCGGTCGCCGCGTTCTTCCGGGCCCCGCACCGGGCGACGCCCCGCCGGGCCGACATCGCGGTCGCGCCCGCCGACGGCACCGTCAGTGTGATCGGGGACGCCGAGGCCCCGCCCGAACTCGTCGCGAAGGGCTTCCCGGCCGGTCCACGACCCCGCGTGAGCACCTTCCTCTCGGTCTACGACGTGCACGTCCAGCGGGTGCCGGCCGACGGCCAGGTCCTGGCCGTCGAGCACCGGCCCGGCACCTTCGTCTCGGCGGACCTGCCCGAGGCCAGCGAGGCCAACTCCCGCACCTCGCTGTGGCTGCGCGACACCGTGGGCCGCGACCTGGCGGTCGTGCAGATCGCCGGGCTCGTCGCCCGGCGGATCGTGTGCGACGCCGCCGCGGGCGACGAGGTCGCGGCGGGCGAGACCTACGGACTGATCCGGTTCGGTTCCCGCGTCGACCTGCTGCTGCCGCCCGGCGCCGAGATCGGCGTCGAGACCGGACAGCGCACGGTCGGCGCGGAGACCGTGCTCGCGACCCTCCCGTCCGCGGCGCCCCGTGACGGAGGCTGAGGCCGTGCCCGCGTCGACCGCGCCCGGCGTGCGCCTGCTGCCCAACGCCGTCACCGTCCTGGCGCTGTGCTCGGGACTGTCGGGCGTGCAGTTCATGCTCAGCGGCAACGAGGTGGCCGCGGTCGCCGCGATCGCGCTGGCGGGCGTGCTCGATACCCTCGACGGCCGCCTCGCCCGGCTCCTCGACGCGACCAGCCGCATCGGCGCCGAGCTGGACTCGCTGTCGGACTGCATCTCGTTCGGGGTCTCCCCCGCGCTGATCCTGTTCCTGTGGTCGCTGCACGACCTGCGGGTCGGGTGGGTGGTGGCGCTCGTCCTCGTGGTGTCGACGGCCCTGCGGCTGGCGCGCTTCAACACGCTCTCCGACGACGCCGAGGCGCCACCGTTCGCCGGCGAGTTCTTCGTGGGTGTCCCCTCGCCCGCGGGGGCGCTGGTCGCGCTGACCCCGCTGGCGACGGAGCTGTTGCTCGGCCCGGGCTGGTGGTCGGCGCCCGTGACAGTGGCGATCTGGACGGTGTTCTCGGCCGGGCTGATGATCTCCCGGATCCCGACGTCGTCGCTCAAGAGCGTCCGGGTGCCGCCGTCCGCCGTCGCCCCGGCCCTCGTGCTGGTCGCGCTCGTCGCGGCCGCCGTCGTCGTGGTGCCGTTCGCGCTCTACCCGGTCGCGATCGTGCTCTACCTCGCGACGATCCCGTACGCGGTCTACCGCTATCGCTGGCTGGAGCGGCACCCCGAGGTCTGGCACGTGCCGCCGCGCCAGCGCCGGGCGGTCCGGCGGGCCCACCGGCGTCTCGGGCTCCTCCCGCCCCGCCGCCCGCTGCCGCGCCGCGTGGCCGGGGCGGCCGCCCGGGCGGGCCGTCGGACGATGAACCGGGACCGGGTCGGGAACGCCGGCTCCCGGCGGCTCGGGCTGCGCGGCTCCCGGCGGCGGGGTCCGGACCGCCGTGGTCAGGACCGTCGTGGGCAGGACCGCCCGAACCCGGAGCGACCCGGTCCGGAGCGGCCGAACCAGGAGCGGCCGTGACCGGGGCCCCGGTCCCGCAGGTCACGCTGACCGCCCAGCTGTCGACCTCGGCCGCCGACGCCCGCCGCGGCGTGGTCCGGCTGCACGGCGAGGTGCTCGCGGCCCTCGGCCTCGTCGCCTGGGACGCGGTCCGGGTGGTCGGCACGCGCGCGACCGTCGCCCTCGCCGCTCCGGCCACGGTCCCGGTCTCGCCGGGCACGGCCACCCTGGACGAGACCGCCATGGTGAACGCCGGGATCGTCGCCGGGACGGCCGTGGCCGTCGAGCCGGTGACGGTGACGGCGGCGCGCACGATCACGGTGGCGGGCTCGCGGCTCGCGTCCACCGCCCTCGCCCCGGAGACCGTGCGCCTGGCCCTGACCGGCAAGGTCCTCGCGCCCGGGGACACCGTCTCGCTGCTCCCCCAGGACCTCGCCCCCGTCCCCGGGGCCGACGCCGTCGGCACGCGCACCCGGCTCTCCGCCGAGCTGGGCGGCACGTGGACCACGGAGCTGGTCACGGTGGTGACCGCGGAGCCCGAACAGGGCGGGGCCTACGTCGTGGGCCCGAGCACCGTCGTGGCCTGGCAGGGCGGCCCACAGACCGGCTCGGGGGCCGATCCCGGGGCCGACGCCGCGCGGTGGACCCCGTCCGGGTTCTTCGCCGGCGCCCCGCCCGCCGGTCCCGCCGTGCCCGGGCCGACCCTCGCGGCGGCGTCCTCCGCGATCCCGGCAGCGGCCGCCACCCCCGTCGCGGCCCCGGAACCACCCCCGCCCGCGGTGAGCGACCTCGTCGGGCACCAGGACGCGGCCCGGCGGCTGCGCGAGTGGTTCGACCTGGTGTTCCGGCGTCCCGAGCTGCTGACCCGCCTGGGCGCCGCGCCGCGGCTGGGCGTGCTCGTCGTGGGGCCCGAGGGCGTCGGGCGCACGACGCTGGTGCGCGCGGTCGCCGCGGAGGCCGAGGTGCGCCTCGTCGTGCTCGACGCGCCGGCGGCCGCCGCCCTCGAGGCCGGCGCCGCCGCGGAACGCGTGCGGACGGCGTGCCGGCGCGCCCGGGAGGCCGCCACCGGCGAGGAGCGCGCCGTGCTGCTGGTGCCCGACGTCGAGGCCCTGCTCCCGTCGTCGGATCCGCCGCCGCTGGCCACGGTCGTGCTCGACGAGCTGCGCGCGGTGGTCGCCTCCGGTCGGGTCGCGCTCGTGGCCACCGCGCAGGGGCCCGAGTCGGTCGATCCGCGGCTGCGCACCCCCGACCTCGTCGACCGGGAGCTCGGCCTCGCCGCCCCCGACGACCGGGACCGCGCCGAGCTGCTGCGCGTCCTGCTGCGCGAGGTGCCGCTCGGGGCCGACGTCGACCTCGGCGTCGTCGGGACCCGCACCCCGGGCTTCGTGGCGGCCGACCTCGTCGCGCTGCGCCGCGAGGCCGCCGTGCAGGCGGCACTGCGGGGCCCCGGCCCCGAGGACGAGGACCTCCGCCTGTGCCAGGACGACCTGCTCGGCGCGGTCGCCTCCGTGCGCCCGGTCGCGCTGTCCGCATCGGGGTCGCAGACGCTGCACTCGGGCGGGCTGACCCTCGACGACGTCGGCGACATGGTCGAGACGAAGCAGGCGCTCACCGAGACCGTGCTCTGGCCGCTGAGCTATCCGGACTCCTTCGCCCGCCTGGGGGTCGAGCCGCCGCGCGGGGTGCTGCTCTACGGCCCGCCCGGCGGCGGGAAGACGTTCCTCATGCGGGCGCTGGCCGGGACCGGTCGGCTCAACGTGTTCGTCGTCAAGGGCGCGGAGCTGCTCGACAAGTACGTCGGCGAGTCCGAGCGGGCGGTCCGCGAGCTGTTCCGCCGCGCGGCGGACGCGGCACCGGCGCTCGTCTTCCTCGACGAGGTCGACGCGCTCGCGCCGCGACGGGGCGGGTCCACCGACGCCGGAGTGGCGGACCGGGTCGTGGCGGCGCTGCTGACCGAACTGGACGGGGCACAGCCGCTGCGCGACGTCGTCGTGCTCGGCGCGACGAACCGGCCCGAGCTGATCGACCCGGCGCTGCTGCGTCCCGGCCGGCTGGAGCGCCAGATCTACGTGCCACCGCCCGACGCCGAGGCCCGGACCGAGATCCTGCGTGCCGCGTCGAAGGCGACGCCGTTGGCCTCCGACGTCGACCTGGCCGCCCTGGCCGCGGACCTCGACGGGTACTCGGCGGCCGACTGCTCGGCGCTGGTCCGGGAGGCCGCCCTCACCGCGATGCGCGAGTCGTTGGACTCCACCGAGGTGACCGCCGCGCAGTTCGCCGCCGCGCGGACGGCGGTCCGGCCCTCGCTGGACCCCCGCCAGCTCGCCGACCTGGAGGCGTACGCGAACCGGGGGTGACCACCTTTGCGGGCGGCCGGATGTCACCTGACGAGCGGGCGGGGCCACTCCCTCATGCCGGCCGGACCCGGGTCAGGAACCCCGCTGAGCGTTCTGGCCCCAGTTGTTGGTGGCGATGACGATGACGCCGGGCGAGGCGTTCGCGAGGCCCGGGAAGCGCGGCTCGGAGTGGATGCCGAACGCCGCGGCGACGGCGTCCGCCGCTCCCTGCTCGCCGGTGCCGGGGCGGTAGTAGGCCGTGCTCTCCTGGATCACGCCCTGCGCGTAGTTGCCCGTCTCGATGACGTCGAAGCCCCGGGCCCGCATCTGGTCGCCCGCCTTCTCCGCGAGCCCGACGATCATCGAGTTGTTGTAGACACGCACCGGGACGCCGGCGAAGGCCGCGGGACCCCCGCCACCGCCGCCACCGGAGCCGCTGCTCCCACCACCGCCACCTGATCCGGTGCCGCCGGATCCACCAGCGCCACCGCCACTGCCACCGCCCGGCACGATCGGCGGCGCGACGGCCACCGGAGGCAGGGCGCCGACGACCGGCGGCGCGGCACCGGGGGTCGGGGCACCGGGCGCCGTCCCCGTGCCGGGGAGGCCTGCGCCGGGCTGTCCCGCCGCGGCACCGCCGGGCGGGGGCGCACCGGGCGCCGCGGCGCCGGGCTGGCCGAGCCCCGGAGCCGCACCGGTGGCCGTCGGCGGCGCGGCCGGCGCACTCGAGGTGCCCTGACCGCCCAGACTGATCAGGCCCACGACGGCGGCGATGGCTGCCACGCCGAGCAGCGCGACACCCGCGATGCGCAAGCGGGAGGCGCCGGACGCCCCGGGACCCGTCATGACCCTGCTCCCCTTCCGATGCCGGTCGGAACGCCCGTACTCACCGGGCGTCGACCTCGTCGGGGATCAGGAGAACACTAGGTCGGCTCCACACCGAGCCGACGCGCCGCACGGGCACGTTGACGTGTCTGACGCAGCCGGCGCAGTCGCTTGACGAGCATCGGGTCGGCCGCGAGCGCCTCGGGACGGTCCACGAGGGCGTTGAGGACCTGGTAGTAGCGGGTGGCCGACATGTCGAAGAGCTCGCGGACCGCCTGCTCCTTGGCGCCCGCGTACTTCCACCACTGGCGCTCGAAGGCGAGGATCTCCCGGTCGCGACGCGTCATGCCGTCGTCAGGAGCCGAGGCGTGCCGCCCGGTCAGGCCGGTGGGCAGCGCCGGGTCGGTCGAGGCTGCTGGAGCGTCCATCACTCTCCTCGGAGAGGCTCGTTCCGCCGGGCTCCGGGCCGTGCCTGCGGTGCCGACGCCGGAGATCCGTACCCGAATGACACGGGTGTCATTCCGGTGACCTCCATTCAACCACGGCCCTCCGACAACTCCCTGGCAACGCACGGCGTCACCACCGCCGCCCGCCCCCACACCCCTGATCACTACGCTGCCGCGCCGTGACCGTCCGCCCGATCGTCATCACCGGCGAACCCGTCCTGCACGCCCCGACGCGGCCGTTCGACGAGGACGAGTTCGGCTCCGCGGAGCTGCGGACCCTCGTCGAGGATCTCTTCGAGACGATGGACGCGGCCCATGGGGTCGGCCTCGCCGCGAACCAGATCGGCGTCGGGCGGCGGGTGTTCGTCTTCGACTGCCCCGACCCGGAGCTCGACGGGGAGCGGCGTCGCGGCGTCGTCGTCAACCCGTCCGTCGAGACCGACGAGGTCCCGGAGACCATGCCCGACGAGGACGATGACGCCGAGGGCTGCCTCTCGGTGCCCGGGGAGTCGTTCCCGACGGGGCGGGCGGAGCACGCCACGGTGACCGGCCGCGACGTCGAGGGCGCACCCGTCGAGGTCGAGGGCGTCGGGTTCTTCGCCCGCTGCCTGCAGCACGAGACCGACCACCTCGACGGCCTCCTCTACACCGACCGGCTGATCGGGCGGAACAAGCGGGCCGCCAAGCGGGCGGTACGCGACCAGGGCTGGGGCGTGCCCGGCCTCTCGTGGATGCCGGGCCTCGACCCGGACCCCTTCGGCCACTGAGCCCCGTTCTGACCACCCTTGTAGACACGGTGAGTGACGACACGATCACAGCAAGCCGCATCGTGGTCGCGGGCTGGCTCGTTGACCGGAGGCGGGGGCGCGGTCGTCCTCGCTGACGTCCGAGAAGACCGGGAGCGCCCCTGTGACGACGGTCCAGACCGAACCGGTGGCCGGCCCCTGTGAGGCGGGCCCCGTTCCGATGGTCGCCGGCCCCGCGATGTGGGCCGCCGAGCGCGGCACGTCGACCGCGTTCACGGTCACCGACCACGCGGTGTCACCCCCGCACCGGTCCTCGCTGACCTGGGCCGAGCTGGAGCGGGACTCCGACGACCTGGCCCGCAGGCTGCGCACGGTGGCCGGGCCCGGCGAGCGCTGCGCGATCATGCTGCCCACCGGGCTCGAGTTCGTCGTCGGCATGCTCGCCGCGGTCCGGGCGGGCCTCGTCGCGGTGCCGCTGTTCGGCCCGGACCACCGGGGGCACGCCGAGCGCGTCCGGGCGGTGCTCGAGGACTGCGCGCCCGCGCTGGCCCTGGTCACCCCGGACAGCGTCGGGGCCGTGGAGGCCACCGGCGCGGTGGGCCGCGTGCTCGCCCTCGACGGGACGACCGACGCGCTTCCCGCCCGGAGCACCGCGGACCTGGCGACCCCGGTGCCCGACGACGTCGCGTACCTGCAGTACACGTCGGGTTCCACCCGCACCCCGGCCGGCGTCGTCGTCACCCACGCGAACGTCGCCGCGAACTGCGCCCAGCTCGTCGAGGCCTACCGCCTGCACCGCGACACCAACCGCTGCGTGACCTGGCTGCCGCTGTTCCACGACATGGGGCTGGTCACCGGGGTCCTGCTGTCGGCCTGCACCGGTCTGGGCTCGGACCTCATCGACCCGGCGGCGTTCGTGCAGCGCCCCGCCCGCTGGCTCGACCTGCTCGCCGGGGCGCCCGGCGCCTTCGCCGCCGCGCCGAACTTCGCCTTCGACCACTGCGTGCGCCGGGTCCGTGACGCCGACCTCGAGCGGCTGGATCTGCGCGGGGTCGCCGCCCTGGTGAACGGCAGCGAGCCGGTCCGCCCGGCGACCATCGCGCGCTTCGCGGAGCGCTTCGGCCCGGTCGGGTTCCGGCCCGGGGCGCACCGCCCCTCCTACGGGCTGGCCGAGGCCACCGTCTTCGTCGCCACCGGCCCCCCGGACGAGGAGCCGCACGCCGTCGCCTTCGACGCCGAGCGGCTGCGGACCGGGGAGGCGGTGGCGACCGCGGCCGGCGACGACGCGGCGCGCGCGCTCGTCTCGTGCGGGTCCGCCGTCGGTCAGTCGGTCCTCGTCGTGGACCCCGCGACGCGGCGGCCGTGCCCGGACGGCTCGGTCGGCGAGCTCTGGTGCCGCGGGCCGAACGTCGCGGGGGCCTATCACCGCGGCGGCGAGCGCTCGCGGGAGACGTTCGAGGCCACGCTGGCCGAGGACGCCCGCGGCGGGCTCCCGGCCGGGCCGTGGATGCGCACCGGCGACCTCGGCGCCGTCCACGACGGGCGCCTCTTCGTCACCGGGCGACTCAAGGACATGATCATCGTGGACGGCCGTAACCACTACCCGCAGGACCTCGAGGCGACCGCCGAGTCGGCGGACCCCGAGGTGCGGCAGGGCCTGGTCGCCGCCTTCGGGGTGGACGACGGCGGCGACGGCGAACAGGTGGTGGTGCTCGCCGTCCGGCGGCACCACGACGAGGACGGCAGCGCGGCCAAGGCGGTGCGTCGCGCGGTATCCGCCCAGCACGGGGTGCCGGTGCGCGAGGTCCGCTTCGTCCCGCCGCACGAGCTCCCCCGCACGAGCAGCGGCAAGATCGCCCGCGCCGCGAGCCGTCAGGCCTACCTGGCCGCCGAGCCCGCGGGCGTCCGGTGACCCCGCCGATCGACGACCTGCGCCGACGGCTCGTCGAGCTGGTCGCGACGTGGTGCGACCTCGACCCCGCGGAGCTCGACGCGGACACGCCGCTCGAGGACCTCGGGCTCTCCTCCCGCGACATCGTGGCGCTCTCCGGCGAGATCGGCGACGAGCTCGGCGTCGACCTCCCGACGACGGTGCTCTGGGAGTCCCCGACGATCTCCTCGCTGGTCGGCGCGCTCGGCCCGGACGGACCCGACGCGGCCGCCGGCGGGCCCGGGCCGTCCACCGGCGACCCCCGCCCGGCCGCGGACGCACCGCTGGCCGTCGTCGGCCTCGGCTGTCGCCTGCCCGGCGGCGTCGACTCCCCGGAGGCGTTCTGGGAGCTCCTCGCGCGCGGCGGCGACGCCGTCGGCCCGGTCCCGGCCGGACGGTGGACCCGCCAGCCCTCCGACGTCTGCGACCGCGGCGGCTTCCTCGACGACGTCGCGGGCTTCGACGCCGGCTTCTTCGGGATCTCGCCGCGCGAGGCCGCGGCGGCCGATCCCCAACAGCGGCTGCTTCTCGAGGTCGCGCACGAGGCCCTCGCGCACGCCGCGATCGACCCGGCGAGCCTGCGCGGCAGCGCCACCGGCGTCTACGTGGGCGTGTCCTCCACCGACTACCCCGGCAGCCCGGGCGAGCCGTGGCACGCCACCGGCACCTCCGCCGCCGTCGTCGCCGGGCGGCTCGGCTACGTGCTCGACCTGCGGGGACCGGCGCTCACCGTCGACACCGCCTGCTCCTCCTCCCTGGTCGCGCTGCACCAGGCGGCCCACGCCCTGCGCGCGGGGGAGATCGACCTCGCGATCGTGGGCGGCACCAACGTGCTCGCGACCGCCCAGGGCCAGGCCTCGATGGAGGCCCTCGGGGCCCTCTCGCCGCGGGGTCGCTGTGCCCCGTTCGACGCCGCCGCCGACGGCATCGCCCGCGGTGAAGGCGTCGGAGTGGTCGTCCTCGAGCGCCTCGCCGACGCGCGGCGCGACGGCGACCGGGTGCTCGCGCTGCTCGCCGCCACCGCCGTGAACGCCGACGGGCACTCGCAGGGCCTGACCGCGCCGCACCCGGGTGCGCAACGTGACCTGCTGACCGCCGCGTACCGCACGGCGGGTCTCGACCCGGCGACCGTCGACTACGTGGAGGCCCACGGCACCGGGACCGCGCTCGGCGATCCCATCGAGGCGGGCGCCCTCGGCGCCGCGCTCGGGGCGGGCCGGTCCGCGGAGCACCCGCTGCTCATCGGGTCGGTGAAGTCCAACGTCGGGCACACCGAGGCCGCGGCGGGCATCGTCGGGCTGATCAAGGTCGTGCTCGCCCTCGGCCACGACCGGCTGCCCGCGACCCTGCACCAGGACGAGCCCACTCCCCACGTGGACCTCGCCGGGACCGGGTTGCGTGTCGTCGGGCACCCCACCGCATGGCCGCGCCACGGCGGACGGGCGAGCGCCGGGGTGTCGGCGTTCGGCTTCAGCGGCACCAACGCGCACGCCGTGCTCCTGGAGGCTCCGGCGGCACCCTCGTCCCCCGCACCCGCACCGTCCGGCGACCGGCCCGTCGTCGCCCTGCTCTCCGCCGCCGACGACGACCGCCTGCACGAGGCGGCCCGCACCCTGGGCCGGTGGCTGGGCGACCGGCCCGCCGGGGCGCGCCCGGCCCCGGTGGACGTCGCGCACACCCTCGCCCGCCGCGACGCGACCTCGGGCCGCACCGGCAGGCGACGACGGCTCGCGGTGGTCGCCACGGACCACGAGGAGCTCGCCGCGCGGCTGACCGGCGCCGGAGCGCTCGGCGCCACCACCGAGCCGGACCCGACCGCCGGACCGGGCGTGGTCTGGCTCTTCGGCGGCCACGGCTCCTGGTGGCCCGGCACCGGAGCGGGCCTGCTCGACGGCGAGCCCGCCTTCGCCGCGGCCGTCGCCCGCCTCGACCCGTCGTTCGTCCGGTACGCCGGACGGAGCCTCACCGCGTTGCTCACCGACCCCCCGCCGGAGTCCGATCTCGCGCGCACCCAGCTCGCCGTGTGCGGCGTGCAGCTCGCGCTCGCCGCGACGTGGCGCGCCGCCGGGGTGGAGCCCGCGGCCGTCGTCGGGCACTCCATGGGTGAGGTCGCGGCCGCCGTCACGGCGGGCGCGCTGACCGAGGACGCGGGAGTGCGGGTCATGGCGGTCCGCGCCCGGCTGCTCGCCGAGCTGGACGCGGCCGGGGACGGCGCCATGGCGTCGGTGGAGCTCACCCCCGCCGAGCTCACGTCGATCGCGGGCGACGCGGGCCACGCGGTGGAGATCGCGGTGCACGCCGCACCCGACCAGCTCACCGTCTCCGGGCCCGCTCCCGCCGTGCACCGCGTGGTCGACGCCGCCCGCGGGTGGGGCCGCACCGCGCGGATCCTGCCGCTGGGCGTGGCCTGCCACACCGCGGCCGTCGAACCGGTGCGGGCCGCCCTGCGCCGCGAGCTCGCCGACCTGGACGTCCGGCCCGCGACCGTGCCCTGGTACGACACGACCGGCGACGACCCGCGACTGACCCCCGTCGGCGACGCCGCCCACTGGGCCGACGCGGCCCGGCACCCGGTGCGCTGGAGCGACGCCGTCGCGGCCGCCGGGGCCGACGGGCACGCCCGCTTCCTCGAGCTCTCGCCGCACCCGGTGGTCCTCGGGGCCACCGCGCGCACGCTCGCCGCGGGCGGGACCGAGCCGGTCCTGCTGTCCTCGGTGCGCCGCGGCGACGACGAGGTACGGGCGCTGCGCACCGCGCAGGCGCAGCTGCACGTCTCCGGCGTGGCGGTCGACTGGGCCGCGGTGCTCCCGTCCGGGCGGGTCGTCGACCTGCCCGGGCCGGTCTGGCGCCACGAGACGTTCTGGGCGGAACCGGCCGACGCGGTTGCGCCCACCGCGGTCCCGGCCCCGGCCGGGATCAGCGCGCACCCGCTGCTCGGGGCCCACCAGGAACTGCCCGGCGGGTCGGCCGACGTGTGGCAGACGCAGGCGGGTCGGGAGGACCTGACCTCGGCGCGGCTGCGCGAGCGGGTGCTCGCCGCCGCGGAGCACCGCCACGGTCCCGGCGGGGCCCTCCTCGACGAGCTGCACCACCTCGCGGACCCCGGACCCGGATCGGCAGGCCGGGGCGCCGCGCTCAGCACGCTCGCGCGCCGCGACGGCACCGTCGAGGTGCACCTGCGCACCGCGGACGGCGACTGGGTCCCGCTCGCCACCGCGCGGACCAGGGCCGGGACGCCCCGGGACGGGGTGACCCACGACGCCAGGTCCCGGCTCGACCGCGTCCGACGGGTCGCGGCCGACGTCCTCGGCCTGGACGAGCGGCGCCTCGACGTCGACGCCGACCTCATCGCGATCGGGCTGGACTCGCTCGGCGCCCTGCGACTGCGCCGCCTCCTGGACGCCGAGCTCGGCGTGGTCATCACGGTGGCGCAGCTGCTCGCCCAGGCGACGGTCCGGCGACTCGCGCAGGAGCACGGACCCGAGACGCCCACGGTCGCGCGGGGACCCGCCGTCCGGGCCGCGATCCCCACGGAGCTCCCCGCGGTCACCGTGCTGCGCGAGGGCGGGCCCGGGGTGACCCCGCTGCACCTGTTCCACCCCGCGGGCACCCCGACCTCGGTCTACGGACCGCTCGTCGCCGGGCTGCCCCGGGACGTGCCGTGCCTCGGCCACGAGCGCGCCGCGTCCCCCGGGCCGGTCACCGGGCGGGTGCGCGGGCACCTGGCCGAGCTGCGACGTCTCCAGCCGGCGGGCCCGTACCGGCTGTTGGGCTGGTCCTTCGGCGGTGTCCTCGCCCAGGAGGCGGCGGTCGCGCTCACCGCCGACGGTCAGGAGGTCGAGATCGTCGCCCTGGTCGACGCGCTGCGGCCGTCCGCCGCGCCCGGCCAGGACCTCTCGGGCGATCCGCGGGCGTTCACCGCGGGACGGCTCTCCCGGCTGGTGCGCCACCTCGAGCACACCCACGACACCGTGCTCGCGATCGACCTCGACGGGCTGGCCGAGCTCGACGAGGACGACCAGCTCGAGCGGCTCGTCCGCGCCCTGAGCCAGGCCCCGGAGCCGTGGGGGCCCGCCGCACTCGAGCACCAGCGGACCTCGATCCTCGACGCCCGCGACGCCGAGATCCACGTCCCGGGACGGCTCACGGTGCCCGCGGTGCAGTACCGCGCGCTGCACCCGTGCCCGGACTTCGAGGTCCTCGACCCGCGTTACAACCGCCTCGGACCCGACGGCGGGTGGGGCGCCTCGGTGGCCGACCTCGAGGTCGTCGGGCTCGACACCGACCACCTCGGGATCATCGACCCGCCCCACGCCCACACCATCGCCCGCGACCTCGCCGCCCGATGGGGCGCGCTGGCAGGGCGGAGCCGGTGAGCGGGCCGGTGAGCACGCCCCGTCACGTCCTCGTCGCCGGGGCGTCCTCGGGCATCGGCGCCGCGACCGTCGACGCCCTCCTCGCGCGCGGCCACGCCGTCACCGCGTCGGTGCGCGACCCCGCGGACGCCGCCGTCCTGGAGCGCAGGCACGACGGCGCCCGCCTGCAGGTCGTGCGCTTCGACGTCACCGACACCGAGGGCATGGCCGAGGTGGTGCGCGACGTCGCCGCGGCGGGCCCGCTGCACGCCGTCGTCGCGAACGCCGGCATCGCGGTGGCGGCGCCGCTGGCCCACCTCCCCGTCGACGACCTCCGCCGTGTGCTCGAGGTCAACGTGGTCGGCCAGGTCGCCCTCGTGCAGGCCGCGCTCCCCGCGCTGCGCCGCGACGGCGGGCGGGTGGTGGTCGTGGGTTCGCTCGCGGGCAGGCTCGCGGGCCCGATGCTCGGGGCCTATGCCGCGTCGAAGGCCGCCCTCGCCACGGCGACCCAGGTCCTGCGCGCCGAGCTCGCGCCGCGCGGGGTGCCCGTGGTCCTCGTCGAACCGGGGGTGACCGCGAGCCCCATCTGGCACCGGGCGCTGGCCGCCACCGCCGATCTCCGCGACCGTCTCGGTCCGGACGTGCAGCGCGACTACGGCGCCCTGTGGGACCAGCTCGCGGCCGAGGGGGCGCGCAACGCCGAGGGCGGCGCCCCGCCGCAGCGGGTGGCGCAGGTGATCGTGCGGGAGGTCGAGGCTCCGCGGCCCCGGGCGCGGCGGCTCGTCGGCCGCGACGCCCACCTCGCCGCCGCCCTCGCGACGCTCCCGGGCCGCGTGCGGGACCGCCTGCTCGCCGCCCGGCACTGAGCCGATCACGGGACGTGACCCGACCGCCGCGCACCGTCACGTTGCGCGATCGGCGTCGTTGATCCCGACGACACGGGTCCGGCATCCGCCGGATACGACCAGAGAACCTCCAGGAGCGCACGTGTTCCGACGCCCCAGCGGCCTGCACAGGGGCTCCGGTCGCGCTGCCGCCCTCGTTCTCGCGGTCACCGCCGCGCTGGTCGCCTGCCTCGGCGGCACGGCGGCCGCCGCGCCCGCCCCGGGAGCCCGGGTGGTTTCCGCGGTCCAGCGCGGCGCCTCGGAGATCGACCTGCAGGTCTTCTCCCCGTCGATGAACGCCACGCTGCCGGTGACGCTGCTCCTGCCCCGCGGCTACGCGAACGGTGCCAGCTTCCCCACGCTGTACACGCTGTCCGGCATGGACGAGATGGACGACAAGGCCTGGACGAAGCTCACCGATCTGCCGGCCTTCGCCGCGGTGCACGACGCCCTGGTGGTCCTGCCTCCGACCAGCAAGGGCGGCATGTTCAGCGACTGGCTCGCCGGGGGGCCGCGCTGGGAGACCTTCAACACCGTCGAGCTGCCCGCGCTGATCCGCTCGCAGTTCAAGGGCAGCGCCCGCCAGGCCGTCATGGGCCTCTCGCTCGGCGGGCACGCCGCGCTGAAGTACGCCGCCCACCAGCCGGGCCAGTGGGCCGCCGCGGCCTCGTTCTCCGGTATCCCGTTCTCCTCCGCGCCGGGCATCTCCACGCTCTACGAGAAGTCGATGATGGACGCGGGCGTCGACCCGAAGGCCCCGTGGGGCGACCCGGTCGCCCAGTCCGCCGTGTGGGCGGCGCAGGACCCGGCGACCCAGGTGCAGAACCTCCGCGGCACCGCGCTCTTCGTCTCCGCCTCGAGCGGTGTGCCCTCCCTGACCGGCGCGGGTGACCCCGCCGTGGGCCAGATCCTGCAGAACCCGGCCGCGGCGCTCGCCGGGGCCTCCCAGGGCAGCACGATCGAGTCCGCCGCCTTCGCGACGTCGGTGCTCTTCGCGCAGAAGGCCGCCGCGTCGGGGGTGCCGGTCACCGCCGACTTCCCGGCCACCGGCGTCCACAACTGGCCGCTCTGGAACGCCGAGTACAAGAAGGCCTGGCCGACGATCGCGGCCGCGCTGGGGATCCCCGCCTGACGTCGTCCGCGGCGCTCGCCGGGGCGCCGACGGTCCAGTTCGCCGCGCTGCGGCCGGGCGACCCCGGCGACGACCCCACCGGGCTGCGCGCCGCCGCCGTGATCGCGACGGCGAGCGCGGGCGCGGGCCTGGTCGTCGTCGACGCCACGGTGGTCAACCTCGCGGCACCCGCCCTCGTCGCGGATCTCGGGATCGGCGGCGGGGGCGCGCAGGGGGTCGTCGAGGCCTACACCGTTGTCTTCGCGTCGCTGCTGCTGTCCGCGGGCCGCCTCGGCGACCGGTTCGGGCGGCGCCGCTGCCTCGCGGCCGGGGCACTGATCCTGGCCGCCGGGGGCGCGCTGGCCGCCGCGGCGCCCGGGCCCGCCGTGCTCCTCGTCGCCCGGGCGCTCCAGGGTGCGGGAGCGGCCCTCGTCTTCCCGGCCACGCTCTCGGTGCTCGGCGCGACGTTCCGCGGGCCGGCGCGCGGCACGGCCTTCGCACTGTGGGGCTCGACGATCGCCGCGACCGCCGGCCTGGGCGCCCTGCTCGGCGGCTGGCTGACCACCACTCTCGGCTGGCGGGCGGTGTTCGCGGCCTTCGTGCCCGTCGGTGTGGCGATCGCCGTCGCGGCCCGGACCGCCCTGCCCGAGAGCCGCGAGCCCACCGGATCGGTCGACCCGGTGGGCGCCCTGCTGTCCGCGGTCGGCGTCGGCGCGGGCGTGCTCGCCCTGGTGCAGGGCCCGGGATGGGGCTGGTGGGTCCCCGGCCCCGCCGCGGCGCCGGGCTGGCCGATCTCCCCGGTGCCCGCGCTGGCGGCGCTGTCGGTGCTCTGCGCCGTGGGGTTCGTCCGGCGCCAGCGCCGGCTGTGCGCGCAGGGCGAGGTTCCCCTGCTCGCGCCCCGGCTGCTGCGGGTCCGGTCCTTCCGGGCCGGGACGGCGGCCGCCGCGGTGATCCACTTCGGCGAGTTCGGCCTGATGTTCGTGCTGCCCTTCTGGTGGCAGGACGTGCTGGGCTGGACCGCGGCCCAGGCTGCCGTCCTGCTCGTGTTCCCGGCCGTCGCGGCGCTGGCCGGCGGGCTGGTGACCTCGGTGCTGGTCCGCCGGGTGGGCCCGCGGGCGACGGTCCGCGCCGGACTGGCCTGCGAGGGCGCCGCCGCGACCGGGCTCGCCCTGGTGGTGGCGACCGGCGCCGCCCCGTTCGGGCTCGGCGCCGCCCTGCTCGCGCTCTACGGGGTCGGGCTCGGGCTCGCCTCGGCCCAGCTCGGCTCGATCGTGCTGGCCGACCTCGCGGGCGACGACGTCGGCGCCGGGTCCGGCGCGATGACGACGGCCCAGCAGATCGGGGCGGCCTTCGGCGTCGCGGTGCTGGGCGCGGTGACGTTCGCGACCCCCGCCCTCGCGGACGGCGTCGCCCGCGCCGTCGCCCTGACCGCCGTGGCCCTGGCGGTCGCCCTCGTCGCGACGTGGCGACTCGGCGGGGCCCCGGGGCTGCGCCCGGCCGGCGGGCGCCACCGCCGCTGAGCGTCCGGACCCGGTCCCGGGGGAGGATGGCACGTGTCCCGCCCGAGGCCCGTCCTGCTCGCCGCCGCGCTCCTCGCCGTCGCCGCGCTGTTCCTCGGCGGATGCGGGGCGCCGGGGACCACCGACCCGCCGGCGACGCCCTCGTCGGCCACGGGGTCCTCGGCCGGATCGTCGTCGGAGCCCGCGACCACGCCGGGCCCGGTCCCGACCGGTGACGTGCACGCCGACCCGGATCCGCTCCCGCCCGGCGGGCCCGGAGACCTCGTCCGGACCGAACCGGTCACGGCCCGGCTCCTGGGGGCCGCGACGACGACCCTGGTGCTGCACCACTCCCGCAGCGCGACCGGGGCCGACGAGGCCGTCACCGGCACCGTGATCGTGCCCTCGACGCCGTGGACCGGGCCCGGGCCCCGTCCGTGGGTCGCGTACGCCCCGGGCAGCCAGGGGCTCGGTGAGCGCTGCGCCCCCTCCCGGCGGCTCGTCGACGGCACCGAGGCCGAGGCCCTGTCCGTGTCGGCGCTGCTCGCGCGCGGGTGGGGCGTCGCGGTCACCGACTACGACGGCTACACCGAGGGCGGACAGCCGTCCTATGTCGCGGGCCCCGCGATGGCGCACGCGCTGCTCGACGTCACCCGGGCCGCCCGCGCGGTGCCCGGCACCGGGATCGCGCCGTCGACGCCGTGGGCGGTGGCGGGCTACTCGCAGGGCGGCGCCGCCGCGGCCTGGGCCGCGTCCGCCCAGCCGCGGTACGCGCCCGAGATGCACCTGGTCGCCGCGACCGCGGGCGGGATCCCGGCGGATCTGGCGGCGGTCGGACGCGCGCTCGACGGTGCTCCGGGTGCGGGCCTGCTGTTCAGCGCGCTCATCGGGCTCGACCACGCCTACCCGGGCATCGGGCTGCTCGGGCTGCTCGACGACGCCGGGAAGGCCGGGGCGGCACGCCTCGAACAGGCCTGTCTGGGGGATCCCGACTTCAACGCGGTGGGCGGGGTCCGGGTGGCCGACGTGACGACCGGCCACCGCTCGTTCGCCGACGTGGCGCGCAGGCCCGCGGTGGCCGCCGCCCTCGCGGCGACGAACCTCGCCTCGGCGCCGCCCCCGCGGGTGCCGATGCTGCAGTTCCACGCCGGCGCCGACGAGCTGGTGCCGTTCGCCCAGGCCGCGGCGCTGCACCGGAGCTGGTGCGCACGTGGGGCGGACACCCGCCTCGACACCGAGCCCGGCGGGCACACCGCGGGGGCCGTCCGGGGCGGGGCCATCGCGATCAGCTGGCTCGCCGACGCCTTCGCCGGCCGCGCGCTCGCGGGGTCGTGCAATCCGTAGCGGTGCCCTGGGGTGTCAGCCCTGCGCACGTCCGCCTCGGCCGGCCCCCCGTCACGGGTTCGCCCTCAGCGCACATGATCTCGCGCAACGCCTGCAACGGTGTAAGCACGAGGGTGTGGACGAGCTCGACGCCTACTCCCGCACCGTGGTCGCCGTCGCGGAGACGGTCGGCCCCGCCGTGGCCGCCCTCGCCGTGGGCGACCCGGAGAACCCGCGCGGCGCGGGCTCCGCGGTCGTCGTGGAGGACCCCGCGGGCGACGGCACCGTCCTGGTGACCAACGCGCACGTCGTCGCCCGCACGCGTACCGGGCGCGCCACCTTCGCCGACGGCACCCACGCCGACGTCCGCGTGCTCGGCGCCGACCCGCTCTCCGACCTCGCGGTCCTCGCCGCGCACCCCGACGCGGACACCCCGCCCCCGGTCGCCCTCGGCGACGCCGCGGGCCTGCGGGTGGGCCAGCTCGTGGTGGCCGTCGGCAACCCGTTCGGCCTCGCCGGCAGCGTCACCGCGGGCGTCGTCAGCGGCCTCGGCCGGTCGCTGCCCACCCGCGATGGCTCCGCGAGCCGCGTCGTCGAGGACGTGATCCAGACCGACGCCGCGCTCAACCCCGGCAACTCGGGCGGCGCGCTCGCCGACGCGTCCGGGAGCGTCGTCGGCATCAACACCGCCGTCGCGGGTGTCGGCCTCGGCCTCGCGGTCCCGATCACGACGACCACCCGCGACATCCTCGACGCGTTGCGCCGGGAGGGCCGGGTGCGGCGCGGCTACCTCGGCGTCGTCGGCTCCCCCGCCCCGCTGCCGGTGGACGTGGCGGCGCGACTGGGGCGCGCCCGGGGCCTGCGCGTGGCCGACGTCGTCGCCGGGAGCCCCGCCGCCCGGGCGGGCCTGCGCCCCGGGGACCTGGTGGTGTCCGCCGACCGCGAGCCGGTGACCGACGCCCAGGGCCTGCAGCGGCGCCTCTTCGCGGGGTCGATCGGGCGCACGCTGCCGGTGACGGTGCTGCGGGGTCAGGCCATGGTCGACGTGCTCGCGACGCCGACCGAGCTGGGGTAGGTGCGGCGGAGGCCACCTTGCCGCGCCCGGACCCGGGATGGCACGGTCGGACGCCGAACGGACAACTGCACACCGCGGGAGCTCGCGCCAGGAGCGGGCTGAGAGGGCGGCTGGAACCCGAGTGTTCCGGTGCCGCCGACCGCACGAACCTGACCGGGTAATGCCGGCGTAGGGAGGCATCGCGCAGCATGAGTGCGCCCACCATCACCACCGGCCCGATCGACGGGTCCCACCGGATCCACCTGCCCGGCCCCGACGGGGTCGACGTCGCCGCACGCCGGATCGAGCTGACCGACGGCACCCATCTCGACGTCTACGACACCTCCGGGCCGTACACCGACGACGAGGTGACGGTCGACGTCGAGGCGGGCCTGCCCCGTCGTCGGGAACCGTGGATCGGCACCGACCTCGACACCGCGCGGACCCAGCTCGAACGCGCCCGCGACGGCGGGACCACCCCCGAGATGCGCTACGTCGCGATCCGGGAGGGCGTCGATCCCGAGCTCGTGCGCCGCGAGGTCGCCGCCGGGCGGGCCGTGATCCCCGCGAACCACCGGCACCCGGAGTCGGAGCCGATGATCATCGGCAAGGCCTTCGCGGTGAAGATCAACGCGAATATCGGCAACTCCGCGGTCACCAGCGGGCTCGCGGCGGAGGTCGAGAAGATGGTGTGGGCGACCCGCTGGGGCGCGGACACCGTCATGGACCTCTCGACCGGCGCGGACATCCACGCCACCCGTGAGGGGATCCTGCGCAACTCGCCGGTCCCGATCGGCACCGTCCCGATCTACCAGGCGCTGGAGAAGGTGGACGGCGACCCGACGCAGCTCACCTGGGAGCTCTACCGCGACACCGTCGTCGAACAGTGCGAGCAGGGCGTCGACTACATGACCGTCCACGCCGGCGTGCTGCTGCGCTACGTCCCGCTCGCCGCGCAGCGGGTCACCGGCATCGTCAGCCGCGGCGGATCGATCATGGCGGCGTGGTGCCTGGCCCACCACCGGGAGTCGTTCCTCTACGAGCACTTCTCCGAGCTCTGCGACATCCTGCGCCGCTACGACGTCACGTTCTCGCTCGGCGACGGGCTACGCCCGGGGTCGATCGCCGACGCGAACGACGAGGCCCAGTTCAGCGAGCTCCGGACGCTCGGGGAGCTGACGCACATCGCGCGCGACCGCGGCGTGCAGGTGATGATCGAGGGGCCGGGCCACGTGCCGATGCACAAGATCGCCGAGAACGTGCGGCTCGAGGAGGAGCTCTGCGGCGAGGCGCCGTTCTACACGCTCGGGCCGCTCGCCACCGACATCGCGCCGGGCTACGACCACATCACCTCGGCGATCGGCGCGGCGCAGATCGCGCAGGCCGGCACCGCGATGCTCTGCTACGTCACGCCCAAGGAGCACCTCGGGCTGCCGAACCGCGACGACGTGAAGACCGGCGTGATCACCTACAAGATCGCCGCGCACGCCGCCGACCTCGCGAAGGGCCACCCGAACGCGCAGGCCCGGGACGATGCCCTGTCGACAGCACGGTTCGAGTTCCGCTGGCACGACCAGTTCCGACTCGCCCTCGACCCGGACACCGCCCGGTCCTTCCACGACGAGACGCTGCCCGCCGAGCCCGCGAAGACCGCCCACTTCTGCTCGATGTGCGGGCCGAAGTTCTGCTCGATGCGCATCAGCCACGACGTCCGCGCCTACGCCGAGGAGCACGGGCTCACGAGCGCCGAGGCGATCGACGCCGGGATGGCGGAGAAGGCGTCGGAGTTCACCGACCAGGGCTCACGCATCTACCTGCCGGTGGCGGGCTCGTGAGCGAGGTCCCGACGACGACCGGCGCGGCCGGTATCGCGCCGCCCGTCGCGCTGTCGATCGCCGGCACCGACTCCGGGGGCGGGGCGGGGATGACCGCGGACGTCCGCGCGTTCGCCGCCTGTGGCGTGCACGGGGCGGTCGCGGTCACCGCGGTGACGGTGCAGAACTCGCTCGGGGTGACCGACGTCCACGAGGTCCCGCCCGACGTCGTCGCCGCCCAGATCCGCACCGTCGCCGGCGACATGGGCGTCGACGCCGCGAAGACCGGGATGCTCGCGACGCGGCAGATCATCGAGGCGGTGGTCGGGGCGTGCGACGCCGTCGGGATCGGCCGCCGCGCCTCGGTGGGCGAGGGCGTGCCGTTCGTCGTCGACCCCGTCGCGGCGTCCATGTCCGGCAGCCCGCTGCTGGCCGGCGACGCGCTCGACGCCGTGCGCACCGAGCTGCTCCCGCGGGCGACGCTGGTGACCCCGAACCTCGACGAGATCGCGCTGCTGGTCGACGTCAAGGTGGTGGACCTGGCCTCGGCCCGGGACGCGGCCGCCGCGCTGCACGACCTCGGCGCCGCCGCCGTGCTCGTCAAGGGCGGGCACCTGGAGGCGACGACGGGGCGGCCACAGCCGGAGTGCGTGGACCTGCTGTCGGTCGGCGGCGAGGTGCACGAGTTCCGCTCGCCGCGCCTGGACCGCCCGCACACCCACGGCGGCGGCGACTCGCTGGCCTCGGCGATCACGGCCGGGCTGGCGCGGGGGATGTCCCTGGTGGACGCCGTGGCGCTCGGCAAGGAGTTCATCACCCTCGCCGTCGAGCACTCCTACCCGCTGGGCGCGGGCCACGGTCCGGTCAGGGCGATGCCGATGTGAGCGGTCCTCCGGTCGGTGACAGCAATGGCCCATTGCTGTCATCTGACGAGCGGACGGCGCCATCCGCTCGTCGGCCGGCGGGCCGCATCCGCGGTCGTGACATCCTCCCGACCGTGGCCGAGACCCCTCCGCGCGCGCTGACGATCGCCGGCTCCGACTCCGGCGGCGCCGCCGGACTCGAGGCCGACCTCCGGGCGATGACGGCGTGCGGCGTCCACGGGTGCGTAGCGGTCACCGCGGTGACCGTGCAGAACTCGCTCGGCGTCTCGGGGGTGCACCTGGTGCCCCCGGACGTCGTCGCGGCGCAGGTCCGCACCGTGGTGGGCGACATCGGTGTCGGCGCGGCGAAGACCGGGATGCTGGCGACCGCGGAGATCATCGAAGCCGTCGCGGACGTCGTCGACGAGGTCGGGATCGGGCGGGGCGACCACCGGGTGCCGTTCCTCGTGGACCCGGTCGCGGCGTCGATGTACGGCGAACCGCTCCTCGACGACGACGCCATGGAGGCCATCCGCACGCGGCTCTTCCCGCGGGCCGCGCTGGTGACCCCGAACCTCGACGAGGTCCGACTGCTCTGCGGGATCACCGTGCGCGACCGCGAGTCCGCCGGGAAGGCCGCCGACGCCCTCCACGACCTCGGCGCGCGCTGGGCGCTGGTCAAGGGCGGCCACCTGCACGGCTCGCCCGAGGTCACCGACCTGCTCTCCGACGGCGAGCGGACGTGGGAGTTCTCCGGGCCGCGCATCGACACCCCGAACGTGCACGGGGCGGGAGACGCCCTGGCCAGCGCCGTCTGCGCCGGCCTCGCCCGTGGTCTCGCGATGCCCGACGCGGTGGCGTTCGCGGAGCGCTACATCCGCCGCGCGGTCGCCGCCTCCTACCCCCTCGGCGCGGGCACGGGCCCGGTCTCCCCGTTCTGGGCGGTCACCAGGTGGGCCGAGACCTCGTGAGCGGCCACCTCCGGTGTGCCGGGGTGAGAGGTCGGGCACACATCTGGGCGTGACCTCGACCCTCGCCCCGCGCGGCCCCCGCCTGCTCCTCTACGCCGAGCGGCCGCGCCGGCGGATGCTGCAGATCCTCACCGACCTCGCCGTCGTGGTGTGGGTCGTGCTCGTGGCCACGGCCGCGATCGCCCTGCACGACACGGTGCTCGCCCTGCAGGCCCCCGGGCGCGGGCTCACCAGCGCGGGCGACCAGGTCCGCGGGGCGTTCGACGGGGCCGCACAGGCCGCGGGCGGGGTGCCGCTGGTCGGTGACCGGCTCTCCGGCGCGTTCACCCCCGGCACCGACGCGGGCACCGCCCTCGCGGACGCCGGGCGGGCCCAGGTCGAGGCGGTCGCGGCGATCGCGACGGGACTCGCGTGGCTGGTCGTCGTGGTCGCCGTCGTGCCCGTCGTCGTGACGTGGCTCGCGCTGCGCCTGCGCTGGGTGCTGCGGGCGCGGCACGCGCTGACCGCCCGGGACCTCGACGTGGACCTGCTCGCGCTGCGCGCCCTCGTCGGCGGGGCGCCCGGACCGGTGCGCCGCGCCGCGGGACCGGGTGGGGACCCGGCTAGCGCATGGCGCCGGGGTGAGCCCAGAGTGCTCCTCCGGTTGGCAGACGTGGAGCTGCGGAGAATGGGCCTGCGGGGCCCGATGTCGGTGACGACCGGCACCGCACCCGTCACCCGTCCGGACGCGTTGGGAGACGGGTGACACGGGGCCCGTCACACCCGGGCGCTACTGGTACGTCCTACCCTGCACCCGTCCGGAAGGGCAGCTCGGGCGATACGGGAGGGTGGGGTCGTGGTCACCGTGGGCTCCGGCAGGACGACGCGCGACGCCCTCGCGCGCGGGGTGACGGCCGTGCGCACACGGGTCACCGGCTTCGTCGCCCGTCAGTACCTCTCCTGGCGCAGCAGGCGCGGGCTCGACCCGATGAGCCTCATCCCCGACTACGCCCTCATGCCGCTGCGCCGCGACGGCCTCGACCCGGTGCCCGCCCTGCGCGAGGCCCGCGAGGACAACCCGGTCACCGACTTCCCCCTGCCTTTCGGGGTGCAGGCGTGGCTGGTGACCGGCCACGAGGAGGCCCGCGAGATCCTGGGCCGCACCCACGGCCTCTCCACCGACTTCACCCACCTCATCGGGCGCGCCGGGATCGCGTCGGGTCAGAACCCCGGCGGGCTCGGCTTCACGGACCCGCCGGAGCACACCCGGCTGCGTCGGCTGCTGACCCCCGAGTTCACCGGGCGACGGCTCGCCCGGCTCGGGCCGCGCATCTCCGAGATCGTGTCGGGGCGGCTCGACGCGATGGCGGCCATCGCCGACGAGGGCGGTGAGGTCGATCTCGTCCGCGACTTCGCGACGCCGATCCCCTCGCTGACGATCTGCGAGCTCCTGGGCATCCCCTACGACGAGCGGGACGAGTTCCAGGCCCTGTCGACCGCCCGGTTCGACCTGTTGGCCGGCGCGACCGCGGCGTTCGACAAGATCTCCGAGTCGCTCGTCTACCTGCGCGGCGTCGTCGAGCGGCAGCGGGCCGCACCGGGAGACGGCCTGCTCGGGATGCTCATCCGCGAGCACGGCGACGAACTGGACACCGACGAGCTCGCCGAGCTCGCCGACGGCCTGCTCACCGGCGGGCTGGAGACCTCCGCGTCGATGCTGGCGCTCGGGTCGGTGATCCTGCTGCGGGACCCGTCGGTGGCCTCGATGGTGCGCGACGAGCCCGGCTCGGTGCACGGCTTCGTCGAGGAGCTCCTGCGCTACCTCACCGTGGTGCAGATCGCGTTCCCGCGGTTCGCGACCGAGGACATGACGGTCGGGGGCGTCGACATCGCCGAGGGCGACGGCATCCTCGTCTCGCTCTCGGCCGCCGACCGGGACCCGCGGCTGACCCCGAACCCCGAGGTCTTCGACCCGCGCCGCCCGCCGTCCCCGCATCTCGCGTTCGGCCACGGGATCCACCGCTGCATCGGGGCGGAGCTGGCCCGGATGGAGCTCCGCACGGCCTACCCGGCGCTCCTGCGGCGGTTCCCGGGGATCGCGATGGCCGCCGACGAGCGGACGCTGCCGCTGCGGACGACGTCGATCGTCTACGGGGTCGACGCGCTGCCGGTGACGCTGCGCTGACCGGTCGGTGCCGGTGCCGGTGCCAGCGATGCCCTATCGGCGTGCTGAACCGAATGCTGACAAGCTCGACGTCAGTCACTCCACATCCTCGATCTCCACGGTCTCGCCCCCGGCCGGCCTCGCTAGGATGCGCGCCCGTGAGCGCCCGCCAGGTCAGCCGCGACATCGTCGTCGAAGCCCCGCCCGCCACCGTGTTCGGCGTCCTCGCCGACCCGCGCGAGCACGGCCGGTTCGACGGGTCCGGCACGGTCCGGTCCGCGATCAAGGGCCCCGACCGGCTCGCACTCGGCGCGCGGTTCGGCATGTCGATGCGTCTCGGGGTGCCGTACGTCATCAACAACGAGGTCGTCGAGTTCGACGAGGACCACTGCATCGCGTGGCGCCACGTCGGCCACCACCGCTGGCGCTACGAGCTGGAGCCGGCGGGCGAGGGCTCGACGAAGGTCACCGAGACCTTCGACTGGTCGACCGCCCGCGCCCCGAAGCTCCTCGAGCTGCTGCGCTACCCGGCGACGAACACCCGCGCGATCGAGGCGACGCTGCCGCGCCTGAAGGCCCACGTCGAAGACCGGGGAGGGTCCTGACGATGCCGTACGCACCCGTGAACGGCCTGTCCCTCTACTACGAGGAGCACGGTTCCGGAGGGGTCCCCCTGCTGCTCGTCCCGGGCGGTCACCTCACGATCGACCTGAACTACGACGACGTCCTCCCCGCCCTCGCGTCCGGCAGGCCGGTCGTCGCGATGGAGCAGCAGGGCCACGGGCGGACCGCCGACGTCGACCGGGCGCCGACGCTCGAGAACCTCGCCGACGACGTCGTCGGGCTCCTCGACCACCTCGGGCTGGACCGCGTCGACGCGTTGGGCTTCAGCCTCGGCGGGCTGGCGCTGATGGATGCGGCGATCCGGTACCCCGACCGGTTCGAGCGCTTCGTGTTCGCCTCCGGCCACGTCCGCCCCGACGGGTACCACGTCGAGATCACCGACCCCTCGCGCTGGGCGACCTCGACCCGGATGCCGACCGCCGACGACTTCGCGGCCATGAAGAGCGAGCACGAGCGACTCGCGCCGGCGGGCGGCGCGGGCCTGGACGTGTTCATGGCCAAGATGCAGCCGACGATCCAGGGGTTCACCGGCTGGTCCGACGACGAGCTGGCGCGGGTCACGGCACGCACGCTGATCCTCGTCGGCGACCACGACTTCGTGACGATCGAGCACGCGGCCCTCGAGCTCGACCGGATCCCGGGCGCGCGCCTCGCCGTCGTCCCGGACGCCACGCACAACGGCCTCATGCACCGCGCCGACGTCGTGCTGCCGATCCTGGAGGACTTCCTCGCCCGCTGAGTCAGCCGGTCGAGGATGCGGAGCTACTGACGTCTCGCGTCAGCATTCAGTTCAGCACGCCGATAGGGCATCGCTGACGAACCCGGCGGCGACCTACTCCACCGTCGGCGACGACGCCTGCGCCCAGTACCGGCGCGGGATGCGCCCCGCCCCACCGGCCAGCCGGCCGGCCTGGACCGCGAGCCGCATCGCCGACGCCATCGCCTCCGGGTCCGACGCCCGCGTCACCGCCGTCGCCAGGAGCACCGCGTCGCAGCCCAGTTCCATCGCCTGCGCCGCCTCGGACGCGGTCCCGATCCCGGCGTCGAGCACCACCGGCACGCTCACCGAGGCCACGATCATCTCGATGTTGTGGGGGTTCCGGATGCCGAGCCCGGTCCCGATGGGCGAGCCTAGCGGCATCACCGCGGCGCACCCGGCGTCGGCGAGCTTCGAGGCCAGCACCGGATCGTCGTTGGTGTAGGGCAGCACCGTGAACCCGTCGTCGACGAGCTGCTCGGCGGCGTCCAGGAGCTCGATGGGGTCGGGCAGGAGCGTGCGGTCGTCGGCGACGACCTCGAGCTTGACCAGGTCGGTCCCCAGCGCCTCGCGCGCCATCCGCGCGGTGAGCACCGCCTCGGCCGCCGTCCGGCACCCCGCGGTGTTGGGCAGCGCCTCGATCCCGAGCCGCTCCAGGAGCGCGAGGACCCCCGGCCCGCCGCCGGCGTCGAGGCGGCGCATGGCCACCGTCGTCAGCGCCGTCCCGGACGCGACGAGCGCCCGCTCCAGCACCGCCAGGTTGGCCGCGCCCCCGGTCCCCATGATCAACCGGGATCCGATCTCCCGGCCGCCGATCACCAGGGGATCCACCCCGATCCTCGTCGCTGCGCTCGCCCCTGCACCGACCCCCGTCGCTGCGCTCGCCCCTGCCACGTGACTCAACCTCCCTGCACCGCGGTGAGCACCTCGACGACGGCGCCCTCGCGCAGCGGGGTCGACGCCCACGACGCGCGCGGGACGACCTCCCCCGACACCGCGACCGCCACCCCGCGCTCGGGCACGCCGTGCGCGGCGAGGACGTCGGCGAGCGTCGCGTCCGGGGGGACCGGCGTGACGACGCCGTTGACGAGGACGTTCATGAGGACACCTCCAGGGGCGCGAGCCGTGACGCCGACGCCGCGAGCGACTCGTCCGGAGCCGGACGACCGGCGAGCAGTTCCCCGACGACGTCGGCGGTCAGGGCGGTGAGCAGGATGCCGTTGCGGCCGTGCCCGAAGCACGCGAACAGGCCCTCCGGCGCGCCCGGGACGGGACCGAGCACGGGCAGGTTGTCCTCGGTGCCGGGCCGGAAGGACGCCGAGCTCTCCTCGAGCGCGTAGTCCGCGATCCCCGGGAGCACGCGCTCGGTGTCGGCGAGCAGGTCGCGGACCCCGCCGACGGTGACGTCGCCGTCGAACCCGACCTCGTACTGGGTCGCGCCCAGCACCAGCCGCCCGCCGTCGCGCGGCACCGCGTACACCGCGCGCCCGGCCACGGCGGCCCGCACGGTCCGCGTCGGCGGCGGCAGCGAGCCGGGCCGGGCCCGCACCCGCAGGATCTCGCCCTTCACGGGCCGCACCAGCCCGGACAGCGCCGGGTGCAGCGACGCCGACCACGCCCCGGCCGCGACGACGACCCGCCCGGCCGCGAGCACCTCGCCCGACGCCAGTTCCACGCCGGAGACCGCTCCGCCGGACTCGGCCACCCGCGCGGCGGGCTCGGTCCGCACGACGACCCCCGCCCGCTCGGCCGCCGTCCGCAGCGCGGCGAGCAGGAGCCGGTTGTCGACGGCCAGGTCGTCCGGCACGGCGAGGCCCGCCCGGACGGCGGGTCCCAGGGCCGGTTCCCGACGACGGGTCTCGCGGCCGGTCAGGCGCTCGGCGTCGCGGCCCCAGGCGCGCAGGTGCTCGACGATGCGGTCGAGGTCCTCCCGGTCGGCGGCGTCCACGACGACCGCGAGCGTGCCCTCCCGGCGCAGGCCCACGGACCGCCCGGAGGCCCGCTCGACGGCGTCCGCGAACGCCGGCCACCGCGCGAGTGACGCCGCGCCCAGCTCGAGCAGCGCGCGCTCGCCGGGCCAGGCCTCGGTGATCGGCGCGAGCATGCCGCCCGCCACCCACGACGCTCCCGAGGCCGGTTCCGGGTCGACGAGCACGACCTCGTCCGCGAGCCGGTCGCGCGCGGCGACCCAGGCCGCCGTCGTGCCGACGACGCCCGCGCCGAGAATCACAAGGCGGTCGCTCATGGTGCTTCCCTCCCTGCGCCGGCATGACCCGGATCAGGTTCGACGGTCGGGACCCTGGCGCGCTGCGCGCCGTCCCCTCTCAGCCCGGCTCCTCCGGGCTCCCGTGGTGGTGCTCGACCGCCACCCTACGCGCTAGCGTCGGCGGCGATGACCAGCTCGACGCACGCCCCGGAGGACATCGGCACCCGCCGCCGCGAGCGGCTGGCAGGGGCCCGGCTCTACGTCTGCACCGACGCCCGCCGCGAGCGCGGCGACCTCGCCGAGTTCGCCGACGCGGCCCTGCGCGGCGGGGTGGACCTGCTGCAACTGCGCGAGAAGGGGATGGAGGCGCGAGACGAGCTGGCAGCGCTCGAGGTGCTCGCCGACGCCTGCCACCGCCACGACGCCCTGCTCGCCGTCAACGACCGCGCGGACATCGCCCTGGCCGCCGGAGCCGACGTCCTGCACCTCGGCCAGGACGACCTGCCGGTCGGGTACGCACGCCGGATCCTCGGCGACGACGTGCTGATCGGGCGCTCGACCCACGACGTCGACCAGGCGCTCGCGGGCGCCGTCGAGCCCGGCGTGGACTACTTCTGCGCCGGCCCATGCTGGCCGACCCCGACGAAACCGGGCCGTCCGGCCCCGGGCCTCGACCTCGTGCGCGCCACCGCCGCGGCGGCGCCGGAGCGGCCCTGGTTCGCGATCGGGGGGATCGACCACGCGCGGTTGCCGGAGGTCGTAGCCGCCGGGGCGACGCGGGTGGTTGTCGTCCGCGCGATCACCGACGCCGAGGACCCGGAGGCCGCGGCTCGGTCGCTCGTAGGTGCCTTCGGCTTGTGAGCACTTTCCGGGGCTATAGCCCCGGAAAGTGCTCACAAGCGCGAAGCGCACCTAGGGCGACGAGCTGCCCGTCTGACCCTGGAAGCGCGGCAGCAGCGTCGAGAGGACCCCGCCGTTGCCCTGCTGCTGCTGGCTCCGGCTGGTGCTCGGCGCGGACGACTGCGAGGAGTTCGACCCGGTCTGGCCGCCGTTCTCCTGGTTCGACCCGCTCTCCCGGGTCTCCGAGGTCGACGACGTCGAGTCGGAGCTGTCGGTGTTCCCGGTGGTCGGGGTCTCGCTGCTCGTCGCCGTACCGGTCGACTGCCCGAAGACGGAGCCCACCGACGTGCCCGAGTCCCCGCCCGAGAGCGGGTGCCCGGCCGCCGACTCGACCGCGAAGCTCGCGAGGATCGCGATGGCGAAGACGCTCGCCGCGACACCTCCGAGGGCGGCCCAGGTCTTCCAGCCCAGCTTCCAGTTCAGCTTCCGGCGCGGCGCCTCGACCGCGTCGGAGAGCTGGGTGGGGTCGTTGCCCGGTCCCGCGCCGAGGAGGGCGGTGACCGCCTCGCCCGGGGGTGTCACCGGCATGCCGGGAGGGGGCGTGGGCAGACCCGGCGTCGGGACGCGACGCGTCGGGTCGGCGGGCCCGGTGCCGCGCGGCGGCGTCCCGGGAGCACCCGGGGGCAGGGGCCTGCCGTCGGGACCGCGGGGCGGCCCGCCGTCGGGAGTGCGCGCGTCGGGGATGCGGCGCGTCGGGTCCGCGGGCGGCGGCAGCGGGCGGCCCGACGCGTCGAGGCGCGTGGTGACCGTGCGCCCGCCTGCGCGGAGCTGCTGCGGACCGCCCGGCTGCGGGGTCAGGCCCGGCTGCGGGTTCGCGGCCTGCTGCGGGGTGCCGACCTGGCGGCGTCCGGGGGCGAGCCCGCCGTCGGGGAGACGGTGGGTCGGGAGGGCGGGCGCCACGGGACGGTTCGGCGGGCCGACCGGACCCGGCGGCCGCGCCCCGGGGGGTGCGCCCGGGCCGACCGGGCGTCCGACGACACCGGCCTGGCGCGTCGGAGCACCCGGGTCGCCGGTGACCTTGGCGACGGCGTTCGCGACCTTGTTCCCCGCGACCGCGTTCACCACCAGGCGGTCCTTCACCGCGTCCCGGGTCTTCTCCAGGGAGCGCTGGTAGAGCGCGCCGCCGATCGTGGAGATGATCGAGGCGACGGCGGCGCCACCGATGGTGCCGACGACACCGAGGAAAGAGCCCAGGATCGCCGCAGTGGCCGCCGCCAGCGCGCTGGCGACGATCTGCGGGACGGTGAGGCCGGAGGACGACGAGCTCTTCGTCGAGTCGTCGGGCGGCGGAGTCGCGCCACCGCCTGTCGTCCTCGTCGAGGTCTGTGCCATAACTCCCAGGGCTCGTCGTCACATCGGGGTCGTGCGGGCCGGACGTCGCGCAGCAGGCAGCACGCCGGCTCCACGAGGATCCACCATCCAGGACGTCGGACAGCCTGCCAGTGTTCAGCCGTGGTGAGAACGTTCACCCCCTTCGCGGAGGCCATCGAGACGAGCAGGACGAGCCGACTGCTCCGGACGGGGCATCGCACCGCCCGCGGCAGGCGCGAGGATGATCTGGACCATGCCCTGGAGCACGTTCGTCGCCGTGGGCGACAGCTTCACCGAAGGAGTCGGGGACCTCGATCCGACCGGCGCCGAGCGCGGCTGGGCCGACCGGGTGGCGGAGGCGCTCGCCGTCCGGTCCCCCGACCTGCGCTACGCGAACCTCGCCGTGCGGGGCCAGCTCCTGGACCAGATCGTCACGGGTCAGGTCGAGCGGGCGCACGCGATGGCACCCGATCTCGTGAGCCTCTGCGCCGCGGGCAACGACCTGCTGCGCCCCTCCACCCGGCCGGCGGATCTGGCGCGCCGCTTCGAGGAGGCGGTGGTCCGCCTCGCCGACGGCGGCGCCGACGTGCTCGTCTTCACCGGGTTCAACACGCGGGCCACCCCCGTCGTCGACCTCGTCGGACGACGGCTCGCGACGATGAACCAGCACATCCGCGACATCGCCGAGCGCCAGGGCGCCCTGCTGGTCGACCTGTGGGCGATGGACACCCTCGCCGACCCGCGGGCCCGCGCCGACGACCGCCTGCACCTCAACGCCGAGGGGCACCGGCGCGTCGCCGCACGGGTCTGCGAGGTTCTCGGCGTGCCGACCGGGGACGACTGGCGCGACCCCTGGCCACCGCAGGCCTCCACGCCCTGGGTCCGCCGTCGGGAGGAGGACCTGCGCTGGGCGCGGGAGTACCTGCTGCCGTGGGTGGGTCGCCGGGTGCAGGGCCGCAGCACGGGCGACGGCAGGCCACCGAAGCGTCCGGAGCCGGTACCGGTCCGATAGGTCGCCCGGGCCACATCCTCACGCCGGGCCGGGCGCCTCCGCGTCGACACCCTGCTCGCCGGGCACGAATCCGCCGTCCACCGGGTGGCGCGGTCCGGGGTGCCCGGGCGGCAGTACGGAGCGCACCAGCGGCCAGGACCCGAGCGCGCACACCAGGACGAGCGGCCAGGTCAGCACCACCTGGGCGATGCCCAGCGCCACGACGTGGTCGGTGGCCCAGAGCGGCAGCATCACGACGATCCGCACCAGATACTGCGCGGCCCACAGCCAGCTGGCCCGGCAGTAGCCGCGCACCAGGTCCGGGTCGTTGCGCCACGCCCGGGGCCGGCCCAGCGCGGCGCTGACGACGAGCCCGAGCAGCGGCCAGCGGATCGCGATCGAGACCAGCCACGCCGCGAGGCTCCCGGCGTTGGCGATGATGCGCGGGAGGAAGAAGTCCTCGGCGCGGCCGGTGTAGAGCGCGATCAACGTCGCGACGACCGCGACGAGCAGGCCCACCGCCGCCGCCCGGGGCCGTTCCCCGCCGCGCCAGCGGACCACCGAGATCACCCCGGCGACGACGACGGCCGCGAGCCCGCCGAGCAGGATCGGCTCCGGCCACGCCAGGGCCTGGGCGACGAGCCACACGGCCACGAACGCCACGGTGGGCAGCGCGGCGTCGGCCATCTGGCGCCCGGTGCCCGCGAGGATCTCCAGGATGGGGTCGTCCCGACGCCTCAACCGCACGCGATCCACTCTAGGTGTGAGGGCAGCCTCGCCTCAGGACGGCGTCGGCGTCCGAGTGACGACGGCCCCCGACCGGATGGCTACGGGCTCGTCGCCGGCGCGATCCCGCGGCGCATCATCTCGGCCCGGAACTCCGGCGAGGGCGTGGACGGCGTCGAGACGTCCACGAGCAGACCGTTCGGGTCGGTCACGAGCATCCGGCGCCTGCCGTAGAACTGGTCGCGCGGCGGCGCCACGACGGGGATGCCCTGCCGACGGGCCTGGACGTGGAGCGCGTCGACGTCGTCGACGACGAACGTGAGGACGATGCCCGCGGGATCGGCCCGGTACGGCGGCGGCACCATCTCGTGGCCGACCGCCCAGACCCCGAGCTCGCAGACCGGCTCGCCCTCAGCCTCGGGCGTCGTCGCGAGCGCCACGTAGTAGTCGCTGTCGAAGGTGACCTCGAAGCCCAGCAGACCCACGTAGAAGTCGCGGGTCTCGGGCAGGCGGTCGGACAGGATGGTCGAATACGCACGCTGCAGCACCATCGGGGCCTCCTCGCGGGTCGGCTCCATCATGGGCGATACCCGCCCCGGCACCGACCAGCAGGGGTCACGACACGCTCTCGGCGTCCACCTGGTCCAGCGCGGCCACGACGCGGGTGCCGACCGACACGCGGATCACCGCCCAGCAGGCCTCGGTGAGCTGCGCGCCGAGGGCCCCGATGTCCGCGCCGTGGGCCTCGTCGAGCCAGTGCGCCGCGGCGGCGTCGACCATCCCGACGAGCCCGTACGCCAGCGGGTGCGCCGTGGCCGGCGGGATCTCCGCCCCGAGCGAGCCGTCGACGAGCATCTGCGCGGTGTGCGCGGACACCACGCCGCGGACGTTGGTGCTCGCCGACTCCGCCGAGTCGCTCGAGGGCAACGAGTTGCGCTTGAGATAGTGGTAGACGTTCTCGTGCGCGGCGAGCCAGCGCAGATGCGCCGAGATCGCGCGCTCGAGCATCTCGCGCGGCTTCCCCGACGGGCGCCAGACCGGCTCGAGCTCGGTCACCAGGCGTTCCACGCTGCGGGCGGCGATGGCCGCCTGCATGTCGTCCTTGCCGTCGAAGTGCCGGTAGAGCCCGGGGCGGGAGACGCCGGCCTCGGTCGCGATCTGCTCGGTGGTGACCTCGGGTCCGTGCTTCTCGATCGCGACCACCGCGGCGTCGACCAGCTCGAGGCGACGGGCCTCGCGGTGGCCCGCCCAGCGTCGCGTCCTGCCGTCCATGGTCAGACCAGGGTGCACCGACTCCGGGGAACCGCCAACTATGAGCTACACGATGTACGGGGTACATTGTGTTGCATGACAGCCCTCGACCGCGACCACTCCGCGGCCCGACTGCTCACGGCGAGCGCGCGCCACACGCTGGACCCGGCGCTCGAGGTGGACTGGGCCGCCCCCGTCGACCCGGACGGGTGGGCCGTCCCACCCGAGCGGATCTCGATCTACGGCACCCCGCTCTGGGACGACCTCGACGAGGACGCCCGGCGCACGCTGGCGCGCCACGAGGCGGCGAGCCTGCTCTCGGTCGGACTGTGGTTCGAGGTCCTGCTGATGCAGATGCTCGTGCGCCACGCCTACGACCTCGACCTGCGCCGCCCGCACGCCCAGTACGCGCTCACCGAGGTCGGGGACGAGACGCGGCACTCGGTGATGTTCGCGAAGGCGGTCGACGCCCTGGACTGCCCCGACTACCGCCCGCACGGCCTGCTGCACCGGTTCGGCGGCTGGTACGGCCACCTCGGTGCCGGGGCGAGCATGTTCGCGTCGGTCCTCGTCGCGGAGGAGGCGACCGACCGCCTGCAGCGCGAGTCCATGCACGACGAGCGCGTGCTCCCCCTGATGCGCTCGGTGGCCCGGGTGCACGTCGTCGAGGAGGCGCGCCACGTCCGGTTCGCGCGCGAGGAACTGGAGCGGCTGGTCCCGACGCTGTCGCGGGCCCAGCTCGAGAAGGAGCGCTGGCTGACCGCGCTGGTGGGCACCGAGGTCGTCAACTCGCTGTGGCAGGCGCGCATCTATCGCAGCGTCGGGATCTCGGGCCGGGTCGGCCGGACCGCGGCGCTGGCGAACCCGCATCACCGCGCCACGAAGCGGTTCATGCTCGAGAAGGTGAGGGGCTTCCTGGACGAGGTGGGCATGGTCGGCGGCACCTCCGAGCGCGTCTGGTCCCGCACCCTCGGCTGAACGGCCGGGTCCGTCACCCGAAGATCGACAACCGCCGGGCGTCGAGGCACCACCGGTCGACGTCCGACATCGGATTCGCACACGCACGTCACCGGATCGACATACTGAAGCGATCGAGTACATAGGCCGTGAGGGGGACGGATCACTCGACCGACGCAGAGGAGATGTACCGGTGACGGACGTTCAGGTGCCGGATCCCCCGCGACCGGTCGCCCAGCCGGACCAGTCGGCGCAGCCGGCCGTGCCGGCGGCGGCCGTCGCGGCCGAGACGCGCCCGGCCGTGCTCGTGGTGGGTCCGCGGGCCGACGCCCACGGCGGCATCGGCAGCGTCCAGCACGTCCTCGAGCAGCACGCCTCCGCGCTGGCCGACCTCGACGTCGTCACCACCCACCGCGACGGCCCGACCGGCGCCCGGATGCGCACGATGGCCGTCGGGACCCTCCGGGCCGCGCGGCGGATCGTCGTCGACCGCCCCTCCGTCGTGCACATGCACGTCTCGCAGCGGGCGTCGGTGCTCCGCAAGGGCCTGCTCGGGCTGGTCGCCCGGACGCAGGGCGTGCCGGTGGTCCTGCACCTGCACGGCTCGGAGTTCCTCGACTGGTTCGACGGCCTGCCGCGGCCGGCCCGGGCCGTCGTGCGCGGCCTGCTGCGCCCGCACCGCCTCGTCGTCCTCTCCGAGACCCTCCGCGGCCCGTACAGCGCCCGGCTCGGCGTCCCCTTCGATCACGTCGTCGCTCTGCCCAACCCCGTGGAGTGGCCGCTCACGGTGCCTCCCGTCGTCGAGGACGGGTCGGTGCTGGCCCTGTTCCTGGGCCGGTTCGGCGCCCGGAAGGGGATCTACGACCTGGTCAACGCCTGCGCCCGCCTCGCGCCCGAGCAACGGCGGCGGCTGCGGCTGGTGGCCGCGGGCGACGGCGAGGTCGACGGGGTGCGTGCCGCGGTCGCGGCGGCGGGGGTCGACGACGTCGTCGAGGTCGCCGAGTGGCTCGACCGCGCCGAGCGCGACGACCTGCTGCGCCGTGCCCAGCTGTTCGTGCTCCCGAGCTCGGCCGAGGGCCTGCCCATGGCGGTGCTCGAGGCGATGGCGTTCGGGGTGGCGCCGCTGGTCACCCCGGTGGGCGCCCTGCCGGAACTGGTGCACGACGGCGTCAACGGCACGATGGTCCCGGTCGGCGACCCCGCCGCCCTCGCGCTGTCGCTCGAGTCCCTGCTCGTCGACGACGCGGGCCGTGCCGCCCTCGGGCAGCGCGCCCGGGCGGACGCCGAGGCCTACGCCGCGCCGCGCTGGGCGGCACGGCTCGCGACCATCTGGGCGGACGCCTGACTCAGGGCCGGTAGAGCACGAAGAAGTACGGCGCGGCGTCGCCGCGGTGGTCCATGAGGCCGAGCAGCCTCGTCGGGGAGACCCGCCGGAACACGTCGTTGATGGGGCGCGCGTCGTAGATCATCGTGGCCGACGAGACGCCCCGGAACTCCGTGGCCCGCAGCCGCGCGGTGTACCGGGTCGTGGCCAGCAGCGGGCGCCCGGCGGTGATGACGCGGTGCAGCCAGGGGCCCCGCAGCGCCGTCGGGACGGGGAGCCCCATGGGCACACGGACTGGGTCGACCGGGAAGGTGCCGGTCCGCTCGGCGTTCCAGAACAGCAGCGGGTGGACACGGTCCGCGTCCTCGAACCGCTTCCCCGCCCAGCCGGTCGCCGCGAGCAGGCCGTCCATCGGGTGGCCGGTGGGGAACTCCTCACCGCGCCACTCCCCGAACATCTCCTCCGGGCGTACCGCGGGCAGCGTGTCGAACAGCGCCAGGGCCTCGTCGGTCCGTACCTCGCCGCGGTTCGCCCGGGCGAGCAGGACGTCGAAGGACGGGTCGACGGTCGTCATGGCCCTCAGTGTGCCGCCCGTCGCCGCCGCGACCCCAGTGTCCTGTGCCCTAGACGGCGACCGAGCGGGCGATGAGCTCGTCGAGGGTGTGGACCAGCGACTCGGCCGTCCGTCCGGCGACGGTCCCGAGCACGTCGCGCAGCGCGCACAGGTGCCCGGACGGGTCGCGCCCGGTCCGCGCGAACGGCGCGACGGCCAGGGCCTCGGCGTGGCCGATGAGCGCGTCGACGCCCGGGCCCCAGAGCCCGTCGTCGACGAGCACGTCGAGCTCGACGATGGCGGTGCGGGCGACCATCCGGATTCGGGTCGCGTCGGACATGACACTCACGTCGAGCGACTTTACGGCCACCGACGGTGAATGCCCTCGTGATTCACTCCGCGCGGTGAGGACCGTCCGGTGAACGGGCCCCGCGATCAGCCCAGCGGCGTGTGCACCGAGAGGAAGCTCTGGATGCTCTCCCGTGCCGCGTCGTTGTACTCCGGGGCCTTCCAGCGCTCGACCAGCGTGGCGTGCGGCGCGAGGTCGGCGAGCATCGACGACGCGGACGCCGGATGGGGCTCGTCGCCGCCGGCGAACACCAGGATCGGGGCCTGGAATCCCGTGACCGCGGCGTCCCGGACGCTCCAGAGCGTGTTGTCCGCCCCGTAGAGGTTCTCGCGCATGCCCCGCCAGTCCGCCTCCGACGCCTCCGGGTGGTTCGGGGCCTCGTCCGCGGCGAACTCGTCGAACCGGCCGGTGAAGGCCTCGCGGTTGTCGTCGAGCCCGATCGGCTGCAGGCAGACCGCGGCGGCCACGCGCTCGGGCGCGCGGGCGAGCAGGTTGGCGATGAACGACCCGCCGATGCACATGCCCAGCAGGTGGCACCGCTCGATACCCAGGTGGTCGAGCAGCGCCACGTGGTCGTCGGTGTAGGAGTCCCAGCCGTCCGAGGCCTGCACCGGGGCGAACGAGTCGCCGGAGTTGCGCTGGTCCATGAGGATCACGCGGTGGTCTGCGGCGACCGCACCCGGCACGTCCCAGGGGGCGTTCGACCACGCCTCGATCGTCGATCGCATCCCCCCGGGCGCGAACGTCAGGACCGGGAATCCCTCGCCCATCTCCTCGAAGTGGATGCGCACGTCACCGTTGTCCATGAGCGGCATGGCGGCGGGCTTCCCGGACGTCGGCCTGCCTATGCCGGGTGTGTCAGCGATGCGGCATCGCTGACACTGGACGTCAGCAACTCCACATCCTCGCGGTCAGCCCTCGGCGTCGAGCCTGCGCTCCAGCTCGGCGTCGTCGGCGACGAACCACAGCTCGCGGCCGCGGTTCGCCTCGCGCATCCAGTCGTCGACCGGGCCGCTGGTGGGCCCGTGGTACGTGGCGTCGCCGACCACGACGAGGCGGAGCCGGTAGTTCGCGAACTTCTGCACGACGGCGCCCGCGACGCCGCTGCGCAGCCGGAAGAACTCCGGGGACAGCCGCTCGACGGGCACGCTGACCACGTTCGCGCCGGCCCCGAACGCGTCTCCGATGAGGTCGAGCGCCGAGGCCTCGTCCGCGACGGGCGACCCGTCGGCCGCCACCGCGAGGACCCTCGTCGTGACCATGCTGATGACGCTAGCCAGCAGGCCAAGCGGGTTTCTGCTCCATGATCACCAGAACGACGCGGTTCTGGGGCCCTGGCGTCCGAATCCGCCTCATCTCGGTGATCAAGGGCGCTGATCAGGCCTCCGGGCCGCTCACGATCACGAATCCGCCCTGCGCAGCGAGATCCTCGGGACCGCTGGGGGCCATCGCGTCGTCGTCCTCCGGGGGGTCATAGATCATGATCGTCCGCGTCGGCGGCTGGTCCTTGGCGGAGACGATCTCGTCGACGATGAAGCCGGCCGCGATGCCGAGCATCCAGATGTCCTTGGCGATCGCCGTGCCCTGCTGGGTCGGCTTGAGGCTGCCTTCCTGGCGCATGCCGGGCGTCCGCAGGTAGAGGCCGAGGAGTCCGGCGGAGAACGCCGCGAGGCCGGCACCCGCGGCCAGCGTGGGCACGACCGGCAGCAGCAGCGCGGCACCGAGCGCGATCTCGCTGGTCGAGAGCACCTTCAGGAACTGGGTGGACTTCATCTTCCCCAGGAAGGGGTACGTGCCGCTGGCCATGCCGTGGACCATTGCGGCGGTCTGCTCGTCACCGCGGGCCTTCTCGAGCCCGGAGTTGAGGATAAACGCCCCGGCGGCGATGCGCCCGGGGATGTGACGGCCCTTGATCGGGAGCTTCATGGCGACCTTCCCTTGCGATGGGTTGCCGCTTCAACTCTAGGCGTTTCGACGCCGTCGTGGTGGCCCAGCTCACATGATCATCCTTGGCGCGCCGGTAGCCCTTGGAGGTCGCGGCTCCGGGGGTCGCCTCGGGTCGGGCGCTGCGGTGACGGCACTCGACACTTGCGGCGGGGAGGATTGCCGCAGGTGGGGGTCTCGACCAGCCGCCCGACTAGGACGGATCCGCTCTGCTCAGGCCACCCGGGTGGATCGCGCCTGCGGGGTCCCTCGGCTGAGTTCGCCGCGGACCAGGACGATCGCGACGATCGTGAGCACGATGACAAGGGCGAAGTAGAGGCGTCCCCCGGCGCCGATCGGCTCGTCCGGGAAGGCCATCGGCGGGACACACAACAACGCTGTCACCGCCGCTCCCACGACGGCGACCCACATCGCGGGTCGCCGGGAGCGGCCCGCTGCCCACATCCCCACGGCGCCGAGCGTCACCACGCTGCACAGCAGAACGATGGCGAAGACGGCCGGTGGTGGGGAGCTCACGAGGACCGTGGCCGCTCCCGCGACGGCCAGGATGCCGAGCAGGCCGCCGCCGATGACTGCGCCTCGATCGCCCATCGCTCTACTCCAGGCCGGGCAGTGCCCCATTCAGGGGCACTTTGCTCACGCATTGTGGCGCGCCGACTTCGTGTTTACCTAGGCGATTCACTCGTTCAGCGTTGCGCTTCCGGTAGGTCCGGCGCCAGCGTATCTCCTGCGGCGGCACGGGGGTCGCCTCGGACAGACCCGTATCCGGGACGACCCGTATCCGGGACGCCACCTAGCGGACGGCGCTGAACGGAGCCCGGCTGATGCAGTGCTGGTGCAGTGCATCAACGTCGCCCGTGGGTCAGCGAGTGTGCGGGGTCCAGCGGGTGCCGTCGTACCAGCGGGTCATGCCCTGGCCGTCGTCGTACCAGCCGGCCGGGATCGAGTTCGACACGTAGGGCGGCGGAGTCGGAGTCGCGGCGATCTGCTGCTGCACGTGACGTCCCCCGGCCTGCTGCTGCCGGTGGGCCTCGAGCATGAAGGCGTTCGCCTGCGACTCGACGTGGTGCACGTGGCCCTGAGCGAGCTGCTCGCGCTGGAGCTCGAGCTGCATCATGTTCTGCGCGGCGGCGGCGCGGGTGGCATTGCGGGTCTGGCGCGTGTACTTCGCGATGCGCTCCTTGTCGGAGCGGTAGTCGACCAGACCGAGCGTGCTGAGGCTGGTCATCTTGCGCATGAGGCCCATGTCGTTCCCCCACTCCTGTGCGTCCCCGCGACGCGTCTGGAACTTGCATCGGCGGGTCCACCCGGGCTGTTACTCGCCCTTGACCGAACGAGGGCCGGCTTCGGGATCTGTCCCTCGACCGCGCCGGGATGCCGGGCGTGCGGCTCCACGACCTGCGCCACACCGTCGTGAGCCTGCTGCTCGACCTCGGCACACCACCGCACGTGGTGCAGGCCATCGCCCGGCACGCGGACATCGACGTGACGATGACGATCTACGCCCACACCAACCTGGACGCGATGCGCCAGGCCCTCGACGCCATCGAGTGGAAGGACCTTTGGGCACCGTTGACGCAGTCGTTGGTGTAGTGACCGCCCCGAGGCGCCATCATCAACCAGCATCGCCGCTGGTGGGGGCGCCGAGCCGGCGCGGGGAATCGAACCCCGGACCTTTCGC
>NZ_DASXJS010000068.1:0-2039 GCF_036497245.1 Actinomycetospora sp.
GCCCGCCCGGCCGAGGGAGGCGGTGAGGAACGCCGCGGCGTCGCCGGTCAGGGTCCAGTCGAGCACCGGGTCGAACGGGCGGGCGAGAACCGCGCCGAAACCGTAGTCGAGGATCTTCAGGATGGTCAGCAGACCGAGGACGACGCCGCCGAGCGTCGCCGCCGCCCGCCTCGCCCCGGCCGGCAGGACGAGAACGAGGACGACGCCGAGGAGTCCCTCCACCGGGATGCGCAGGAGCGCGCCGGGGGTCAGTTGACCGACCGTTTGCGGTGCGATGAGGGCGAGGAACACGAGCAGGCCGGCGGCCCCGGTCGTCATCCCGGCCGCGATCTTGCGCCAACCGCCGCGGCTTGTCCCGGCGGTCTGCTGCTGGGCGGCCCTCGGCCGGACTACGGTCGTCATCCAGGCTCTGTCCATCTCACTCAGCACGGATTCGACGCGGCTGGGGTTCACCGCGGATTGGAGAAATGACGTGGAGCGCATCGCGCGGGCCTTCTGGCTCCGCGCTCCGGGCGAGGGCGAGATCCGGCCGGTCGCCCTACCCGGGCCCGGCCCGGACGACGTGGAGGTCCGCACGCTCTACTCGGGGGTCAGCCGCGGTACCGAGACCCTCGTCTTCGGCGGCGGCGTGCCGGAGAGCCAGTTCACGGCGATGCGGGCGCCCTTCCAGGACGGCGAGTTCCCCGGCCCGGTCAAGTACGGCTATCTCAACGTGGGGGTGGTCGAGCACGGCCCACCGGCGCTGCTCGGCCGCGCGGTCTTCTGCCTCTATCCCCACCAGACGCGCTATGTGGTGCCGGCCGCCGCCGTGACGCCGATTCCCGACGACGTGCCGCCGGAGCGCGCGGTGCTCGCCGGGACCGTGGAGACCGCGGTGAACGCGCTGTGGGATGCCGCCCCGTTGGTCGGCGACCGGATCGCCGTGGTCGGGGCAGGGATGGTCGGCTGCAGCGTCGCCGCGGTGCTCGCCCGCTTTCCCGGTGTCCGCGTCGAGCTGGTCGACGTCGACCCCGCGCGCGCGGTCGTCGCCAAGGCGCTCGGCGTGGGGTTCGCGACGCCCGAGCAGGCGGCGGGGGAGTGCGACCTGGTGGTGCACGCGAGCGCCACGGAGGCAGGCCTCGCCCGATCCCTCGAGCTGCTCGGCGACGAGGGCGAGGTCATCGAGCTGAGCTGGTACGGCGACCGGCGGGTGCGGGTGCCGCTCGGCGAGTCCTTCCACTCCCGCCGCCTGGTGGTTCGCAGCAGCCAGGTGGGCGCGGTGGCACCGGCGCGGCGGGGGCGTCGCAGCTTCGGCGACCGGCTGGCACTGGCACTGCGTCTGCTCGCCGACCCCGTCTTCGACGCGCTGGTCACGGACGAGAGCCCGTTCGAGGACCTGCCCCGGCTGATGCCTCGTCTCGCCGGCGGTGAACTTTCGGCCCTGTGTGTCCGTGTCGTCTATTGAGCAGTCGTCTATTGAGCAGGTAGCAACCCGTCGGGAGGATCGGTCTTGTTCAGCATCACCGTCCGCGATCACGTCATGATCGCGCACAGTTTCCGGGGCGAGGTCTTCGGCCCGGCGCAGCGGCTGCACGGCGCCACGTACGTGGTGGACGCGTCGTTCCGCCGTGCCGACCTCGACGCCGACGGCATCGTCGTCGACATCGGGTTGGCCACCCAGGAGCTCGGTGCCGTGCTGGCCGACCTCAACTATCGCAACCTCGACGACGAGCCGGCGTTCGCCGGCGTCAACACGTCCACGGAGTTCCTCGCCAAGGTCATCGCCGACCGGCTCGCCGAGAAGGTGCACGCGGGCGCGCTGGGCACGGGGGCCCGCGACCTGGCCGGGATCACCGTCGCGCTGCACGAGTCCCACGTCGCCTGGGCGACCTACGAGCGCACCCTGTGAGCGAGAGTCCGGTGAGCATCGCAGTGAGCGCCAGCGAGCGAGGAGCGGAGGCGGGCTCGGAGCGAGCCATCAATGCTGTGAGAACCACCAGCCTCCGCTCGGTGCATGTCGTGGTGCCGGCTGACATCGACGACGTCGCCGTGCCGAGCGG
>NZ_DASXJS010000069.1:0-6749 GCF_036497245.1 Actinomycetospora sp.
GCGGATCCTGACGTGGCACGGTGCGTCTGTGCGCGAGGGTGAGCGGAGCCGGACGGCCGAGTACATGGCGTTGTTCCGGGCCGTGGAGACCGCGCAACCGCCGCGATCGACCATGGGATCATGGGATCGAGCAGCTGGTCATCCTCGGAGCCGGCTACGACAGCCGCGCCTACCGGCTGCCGGGCTGCGAGCGGTTGGACGTCTACGAGGTCGACCATCCCGACACTCAAGCGGTCAAGCGCCAGGTGATCGCCGACGCGCTCGGTCGGGGTCCAGCACACGTGCACTTCGTCGCCGTCGATTTCGATCGTGACGACCTGGGCGCGGCGCTCGACCGGGCCGGCTTCCAGCAGGGTCGACCGACCTTCGTGCTCTGGGAAGGCGTGGCCAGCCACCTCGCCGCCGACGCCGTCGACGCCACCGTGCGATGGGCGCACGACGCCACCGGTGAGCGGAGCGAATTGGCTTTCACCTACGTCCATCGCGGCCTGATCGACGGCACCGTGCCGTTCCCGCACGCAGAAGCATGGGTTCGCTCCGTGGCGAACGCGGGGGAGCCGTTCGTGTTCGGCTTCGACCCCGCTGAGCTCCCCGCCTACATGCACCGGCGCGGCTGGAACCGGCTCGAGGACATCTCCACCACTGAGGCCCTCACCCGCCACGGACTGGACCCGAGTGGGGTCCCGGCCTTCTATCGCATCGCCCGGGCGCGCCACTGAGATCACGGGTGCGGCCCCTCACCAGTGGCGATGAATCGTTGACGCGGAGTGAATCGGACGCATTTCTCCTCGGTCGCCGAGTGAGCGAGATCGAATTGTCCTGGCACCGCCCGTGTCCACGTCGACACTGCGGGTGGCGCGCCTTGACAGGCAGTCGATGCTCGACCTATCCGAAATGCATCCCTGGGGGAAAATATGACGACGCAGAAGTCGGCAGTCACCGATGAAACGCAGATCCGGTTCCTCGACTCGCTCATGGCGACACGAGCTGACAGCGCTCGAACCGACGGGCAGCTGGGTGTCACGGAGTTCTGGGCCGCCCAGGGACACGGCTCGCCGATGATGATTCACTCCCGGGAGGACGAGGGATACCTCGTCCTTGACGGCGAGCTGACGTTCTGGATCAACGACGACCGTCCATTCGTCCACGGGCCCGGCGGATTCGCCTGGATGCCGCGAGGGACTCCGCACGCCTACGCCGTGTCCTCTCCTACGGCGCGCTTCCTCTGCATCAACACGCCCGGCGGTCTCGAGAGCTTCTTCGGTGCCGTGGGTGCGCCTGCCGAGGGTGATGCGCTGCCGGTGGCCGGGTCGCCCACGTCGGATGAGATCGAGCGGGTCGAGGGGGCCGCCCGGGGCATGGGCATCACCATCACCGGCCCGCCGCCCGGGCTCTGATGCGTGTCGCTCGTTGTCGCTCGAGAGGGTGAAACCCGCGGCGCCACACGACGCGGCGGTAACGAGGACGCCTCCCTGCGCGAGATCGGCGTGACAAGCGCACGAGATCGGGGGAGCGGGGACATGACCCAGAACATCGACCGGCCGAGGCACCGCCGGAGCGACGCCGACGAGTACGCGGGCGTCGCCGCGAACGGCCGTGGCCCGATGTCGAACGGGTACGGAACCCCTCCCGGCGGCTACGGCGTCCCGCAGAACCACGGCGTCCCGCAGAACCACGGCGCCCCGCAGAACCAGGGCGCCCCGCAGTTCGTGCCGACCTTCGGGGGCTACGGCGCGCCGCAGCACGTCGGTGGCCAGCAGCACGTCGGTGGCCAGCAGCACGTCGGTGGCCAGCAGCACGTCGGTGGTCAGCAGTACGTCAGTGGTCAGCAGTACTACGCCAGCACGCAGAACTACGGCGCCCCGCAGTTCGCGCCGTACCCGCAGACCTACGCCACCCCGCAGCCGACCGCTCTCCCGCCGCAGCCCTCGAACGGCGTGCCGCCCCAGCGGTCCAACGGCATCGCGACCGCCGGTCTGGTGGTCGCCGTCATCGGCGCCGTCCTCTCGTTCATCCCGTTCGTCGGGACCGTCGCCTGGGGCCTCGCCCCGATCGGCCTCGTGCTCTCCGTCGTCGGGCTGGTCAAGTCCCGGAGCGCCCGGAACGGCCGTGGCGCGTCGATCGCCGGCATCGTCCTGAGCGTCGTGGCCCTGATCATGTGCGTCCTCTACACGGTCGCCTTCACCAGCGCCGTCACCACCACCGCGCAGCAGAGCACGGCCGTGCACAACGTGACGTACAAGGTCACCACCGCGAAGGGCACCAGGATCGCGGCCACCTACAGCCAGTCCCGGGACAACAACCTCGCCTCGGCGTCCGTCTCGGGTGCCGGCTCGCCGTGGAGCGCGAACGCCCAGGTCTCGGGCTTCATGGGCCCGACCGTGACCGCCTCGCTCAGCCCGGACATCAGCCACATGAACAAGTCCGACACGATCACCTGCACGATCATCGAGGACGGCGTCCAGGTCGCCCACGACTCCGCCACGGGCCCGAGCGCCATGGTGAGCTGCACCAAGTAGACCGATCGGCTCCGACACCCCGCCGTCCCCCGGGCCGGCGGGGTGTCGTCGTCGCACCACCTCGGGGAGGTGCGGTGGACCCGTCTCCGCCGGCCTGGCCGGCACGACGCCCGAGCCACGGGGACGTCACCCTGCGGGCCTACGACTCCCGCGACGTCGCCATGGTGCGGGACCTGGCGACCGACCCCTACGTCCCGCTCGTCGGCACCCTGCCCGCCCACGCCGACGAGGCCCAGGCCCTCGACTACATCGACGATCGGGGACCGCCGTCGGGATATGGCCGTCTACGCACGGCTGCGCGGGGACTGACGTCTCACGACGCGACCGCACGGAGAGCGGATCGTGTCCCGAACGCGACCACTTTGCTCCGTTGACGCCGAGGTGAGGACGCGGGACCGTCACCCAGTGGGCGTGTGCGGCCCCCTGCACGCGCCCCGGGATCGGCCGACGCCCTGTGGCTGATCACGGTGGCTCCGCCGATCTCCGCCCCCTTGGGGTCGGCGGAGTCACCCCCGGCGAGGCCCACCGTCGTGCGACTTGACTCTGGACCCGACTCCAGGTCCTACCGTCACCGTCATGGGTGAGAGCGCGACGCTGACGATCTCCGGCCTCGCGCGCGAGGCCGGGTTGCGGCCCGACACCGTGCGCTACTACGAGCGCGTCGGGCTCATGCCGACACCGGAGCGCACGAGCGGCGAGCACCGTCGCTACGGCGAGCCCGCCCTCGACCGGCTCCGGTTCATCCGGGGCGCCCAGCGCCTCGGACTGCGGCTGAGCGACATCGCCGACCTCCTCGCCGTCCGGGACACCGGGGCGTGCCCGTGCGAGCCGGCGGCGCCGCTCCTGCGCAGCCGCATCGCCGAGATCGACGCCGAGATGGCACGGCTGACCCGGCTGCGCGCCGACCTCGTCGCCATGGCCGACCAGGTGCCGAGCGCGACCTGCCCCGACCCGGTCCCGGGCACCTGGTGCCCACCCGACCACCGAGTGACCGGAGGGAGGTGCGACACATGCTCGAGCTGAGGGCCTGTCCCTGCTGCGACGACCCGACCTGCGACGGCTGTTCCTGCGGCTGCTGCTGAGGCCGGCGACTCCGCGTCCCGAGGGCCCCGGGGCGCGGGTTCCGGCGCGAGAAGGTGCTGCTCGGGTACGGAAGACGGTGGGGCGATCGCCTAGCGTCTCCGGCGATGGAACCGCTGGAGCTGGTCGCCGACTGCGCACGCTGTTCCGGGCTGTGCTGCGTCGCGCCCGCGTTCGCGCGCTCGGCGGACTTCGCGCTCGACAAGCCTGCGGAGACGCCGTGCCCGAACCTGCGCACATCGGTCCCGGGACGGACCGACGCGCCCTGCGGGATCCACACCGAACTGCTCGACCGTGGGTTCCCGGGCTGCGTGGCGTTCGACTGCTTCGGCGCCGGTCAACGGGTGTCCGCCGACTGGCGCGACGGTCCGGGGGCGGCGCGGGAGGCGTTCGACGCGTTCGCGGTCCTGCGCCCGCTCCACGAGATCCTCTGGTACCTCACAGAGCCGGTGCCCGAGGCGGACGACGGGCTGCGGGACGAGGTGACGGCCGCGGCCCGGCGGGTGGCGGGGCTGGCGGAGGGGTCGCCCGCGGGGGTCGACGTCGGGGCGGTGCGCGCCGAGGTCGGGGAGCTGCTCGGGCGGGTGAGCGAGGCGGTGCGGGGGTCCGCGGGGGCTCCGGGGCACGCGCGGGCGGACCTCGTCGGGCGGGATCTGCGCAGCGGGCGCGCGGCGCGGCGCCCGTTGGCGGGGACGACGCTGCGGGCTGCGCTGCTCATGGGCGCCGACCTCCGCGGGGTCGACCTCGGCCGCGCGGACCTGCTCGGGGCGGACCTACGGGGCGCGGACCTGCGCGGGACCCGGCTCGCGGACACGCTGTTCCTCACCGGTCCGCAGGTCGCCGCGGCACGGGGGGACGCGACGACGACGCGGCCCGCGCGGGTGCCGCGCCCGGCGGCGTGGGGCCCGGCCGCAGTGTCAGCGACGCGGCGTCGCTGACGTCGGACGACAGGAACTCCACATCGTCGGTGGGCACGGTTAGCGTGCGCGCCGTGACGGACACGGGGGACGGGCAGGACGACGACGGTCTGGGTCTGGACGAGGTCCTCGCGGCCCTGCGCCACGACCTCCTGACAGCGCAGCGCGCCAGCGGCGAGGAGAACGCGGGTCTCGGGGTGCGCGAGGTGAAGATCGAGCTCTCGGTCGAGGTCACCCGGCGGGTGAACGCGCGGGGCCAGGCCTCCGCGAAGTGGTTCGTGCTCTCCGGCTCCGTCTCGGGCGAGGGCAGCCGCGAGCGGAAGAGCACCAACCGCATCACGCTCACCTCGGCCCGGTGCAGGCGAAGCCCGACGGTGCCGCGACGGCGGGCGGGCCGGTGGCCGGGTCCGACATCTCGCCGGGGGTCCTCCCGCGTGCGGTCGCGGAGAACCCGCCGGAGGCCTGATTCAGGCGCGCCCGCGGCGGCCCGTCCGGTAGTGGCCCGGGGCGGGGAGCCGGACCTCGCGCCGCTGGCCGTGGTCGGGCCCGACCCGGTGCGCCAGCCGGCCACCGTGCAGCGCGATGAGCCCGGAGAGCAGGGGCTCGTGGTGGGTGGACGAGGTGGAGTCGAGGACGGCCTCGCCCACGACGTCGGGCCGCCCGGCCGCCCGCGCCGCCCGGTCCACCGCCTCGACCACCCACACGTAGTCCGGCATCGGCGTGAGCCGGTAGAGCCGCGCGAGCTCGGGGTCGACCCCGCGCCCCGCGAGCCGCTCGAGCCATTCGTCGGCGCGCGTCACGTACGTCCGCCACGTCAGGGCGTCGGCGGCGGCCGCCCGCGCGATCGGCTCGTCCTCGTCGGCCTGCCCCAGGTACCCGCGGAACCAGTGCTCCCCGGCGGCCTCGGCCCGTTCGGCGGTGACGTAGACGTCGGGCAGCAGCGGCAGGATCGCGGCCTGCCAGGGGCGGTGCGCGTCGTCGACCTCGTCGAACGGGTCGGTGACCTCGAGGTACGGACCGCGGGCGTCGTCGTGGCGCCACAGCCGCACCCCGGCACCCGACTCCGGCGAGACCCGTCGATAGCCGACGACGACCCAGGCGTGCGCCCGCGAGATCACGACGGGCGGCGCCTGGCTGTTGACGTAGCGGCAGAGGATGCCGTGCAGTGTCAGCATCCCGGCGTCGTCGTCCTCCGCGCGGGTCTGCGGCAGGTGCACCAGGCCGGGGGAGAGCCCGAGCCTCGTCGCGCCGGCCATCATCTGCTGCACCGACAGGCCCTCGCTGGGCACCTGGCGGCCGACGATCACCCCGCCCAACGCCGCGTCGTGCACCGCCGCGGTGAGCTGGCGCGGGATGCCGTGCGCGAGATGGGCGTGGCGCAGCACCATCCACAGCGTCGCGTGCGCGCAGCGCAGGTACTCGGCGTCCTGCGACAGGAACGGCATCGCGCGGACCGTGAGCGCCGTCCCGAACAGGGACAGGGTCTCGGTGGCCTCGCACCGGACGGCGCCGTCGAGACCCGGCGGCGGCGTGATCATGGTGCGGCCGACCGGCGTGGCCGGTAGCGGGCGCAGCACCGCATAGCCGCGGTACGCGGTCGGGTCGAGCCGGGTGAGGTCCTCCGGGTCGACGTCGTCGGTGAACAGGTGCCAGCGGTGGGTCACCGTGGGGTGCCGCCGGAAGAGCCGGCCGTGGAACGCGGCGTGCTCGCTGCGCCAGTCCGGGTCGAGGTGGCGCTGCTCGACGACCAGGGACCGCACGCCGTGCTCCCGGGCCAGGGCGACGACCCGTTCCAGCGGCGCGCAGGGGGCGCCACCCGCGTAGAAGTCGACGAGCTGGTCCCACCCCCCGTCGACGGTGACGTCGTAGACCGCGGCTGCCGCGTCGTCCGGGGACCAGGCGAGGAACGGCCAGTCGCTCACCCGTGAAGCACTATCACGGACCACCGACGGTGATCAGCGCATCCGGGCCGTCAGCGCAGCCGGATTCCGTCGCTCTCGTACTCGGCGCGCCGCTCGGCGTCGCGCACCCGGTCCAGCATGGCGCGGAACGCCCGCTGCTGCTCGGGACGGAGCAGCCCGAGCCGCTCGGCGAGGTCGCCCGCGGGCTCGCCCGGCTCCACGACGGTGCGCTTCCCGGCGATGCCGGCCATGTCGCCTCCCGAGGTCGGACACGTCCAGGTTACGCCGCGACCGGCACCCGCGGCGCCGCCGCGACCGGCGCGGGAGCGGGC
>NZ_DASXJS010000070.1:0-3483 GCF_036497245.1 Actinomycetospora sp.
TGCGCGGCTGGCTGCTCGGCGGCGCGGCGCTGCTCGCGGCCGGACTGACCGCGTTCTACATGACGCGCCTGATGCTCATGACGTTCTTCGGCGCCGAGCGCTGGCGCGAGCTCACGCCGCGCGCGGTGCCCTGGGATCCGACGGTGGAGGGCGAGGCGCCACCGCCAGCCGGTCACGAGCACGGCTACCACCCGCACGAGTCGCAGGCCGGGATGACCGTGCCGATGATCCTGCTGGCGGTCGGCTCGGTGGGCGCGGGCGCGTTCCTCGTCATCGGCGAGCGCCTCGGCGGCTGGCTGGAGCCGGCGATCGGGCCGGTCAGCGAGGTGTCCGACACGGTCATCCCGACGGGCCTCGTGCCCGGCATCGCGTCGGTGCTGATGCTCGTCGGCGCCGGGACCGCCTACCTGCTGTTCGGGCGCAGGCCGGTTCCGGTGGTGCGTCCGGCACGGGTCTCGCTGCCGGTGCGGGCCGCCCGCGCGGACCTGTACGCCAACACGATCAACGAGGGGCTCATCGCCCGCCCCGGCCTCTGGCTCTCGCGGGCGCTGGTCTACCTCGACAACCGGGGGGTCGACGGCGCCGTCAACGGCACCGCGGCTCTCCTCGGCGGTGCGTCGGGCCGGGCCCGGCGCACCCAGACCGGATTCGTGCGCTCGTACGCACTGACGATGCTGGGAGGCTCCCTCGTGCTCGTCGCGGCACTGCTGGCGGTGACGCTCCCGTGAGTGCCCTCGTCCTGATCCTCGTGCTGCTCCCGCTGGTGGGGGCGGCGGTGTGCGGCGTGCTCGTCCGCGGCGGCGGACCCGCGGGCGGCGACGCCGCCGCGAAGGCGATCGGCTTCGCCGTCTCGCTCGTCGAACTGGTGCTCGTCGCGGTGGTGTGGGCGATGTTCGTGCCCTCGGCGCCGACCCGGTTCCAGGGCGAGCTCTCGGTCGCCTGGATCCCGTCGTTCGGCACCCGGTTCTCGCTGGGCATCGACGGCATCGCGCTCGCGATGATCGCGCTGCTGGCCGTGCTGGTGCCGATCGTGATCGCCTACACGTCGTTCACCCGTGCTTCCGAGGCGGGCGCGGCGACGGGACCGGGCGGCACGGGGCGGTTCCCCGAGGGCCGCGGTGCCGGCGGCTTCGTCGCCCTGATGCTCGCCCTGCAGGGCGTGCTGGTCGCGCTGTTCGCCGCGACCGACGTCTTCCTGTTCTACGTGCTCTTCGAGGTCATGCTCGTCCCGATGTACTTCATCGTCGGGCGCTTCGGCGGGGCCCGGCGGCAGTACGCGGCGGTGAAGTTCTTCCTGTACTCGTTCCTCGGCGGCCTGATCATGCTCGGCTCCGTGATCGGGATCTATGTCGCGAGCGGTACCCGGCTGGGCCAGGCCAGCTTCGACTGGGTGACGCTGCAGCACCTGGCCTCGCAGCTGCCGCTGTCCACCCAGATCCCGCTCTTCCTCGGGTTCTTCGCCGCGTTCGCCATCAAGGCGCCGCTGGTCCCGCTGCACACCTGGCTGCCCGACGCCGGTGCGGAGGCCCCGGTCGGCGGCGGCGTCATCCTCGTCGGTGTCCTGGACAAGGTCGGCGTCTTCGGGTTCCTGCGGTACTGCCTGCCGCTGTTCCCGTTGGCCTCGCAGTCCCTCGCCCCGCTGGTCCTCGTGCTCTCGGTCATCGGGGTGATCTACGGGGCGCTGCTCGCCGCGATGCAGACCGACATGAAGCGGTTCGTCGCCTACACCTCGATCGCTCACTTCGGGTTCATCGGGCTCGGGATCTTCGCGTTCTCGCAGCAGGCGCTCGCCGGGTCCGCGCTCTACATGGTCAACCACGGCATCTCGACGGCGATGCTCTTCCTCGTCGTCGGCATGCTCGCCGCGCGCGGCGGGTCGACCCGGATCGCCGACTACGGCGGGGTCGGCCGGATCGCGCCGGTGCTCTCCGGGCTCTTCCTGCTGGCCGGTCTGACGACGCTCTCGCTGCCCGGCACGAACTCGTTCGTCTCCGAGTTCCTCGTCCTGCTCGGCGCCTGGCCCCGCGAACCGGTGTACACGGTGATCGCGACCGTCGGGATCATCTTCGCCGCGCTCTACGTGCTCTGGGTCTTCCAGCGCACCATGACCGGTCCGCTGCGCGGCGAGGCCGTGCTCGGCGGCGGGCCCGGCGCGGCCTCCGCGGCGGCCCTGTCGTCCGGGGGTGTGGCCGAGCCGACCGACGGCGGCCTGCGCGACATGCTCGAGGACGACGCCTCGGCCCGGAGCCGCGCCCGCTTCGGGGACCTGACCGGACGCGAGATCGGCGTCCTCGCCCCGCTGGTGCTGCTGATCTTCCTGCTCGGGTTCTTCCCGCAGCCGGTCCTGAACATCATCAACCCGGCGGTCTCCGCCACCATGAGCGAGGTCGGCGTCGCGGACCCGGTCGGCCCGAACGGAGTCGCCCGATGACGGCCACAGTGATCTCAGCGCTGCCCGGGCTCCCGACCCAGGGCAGCGGTTCGCTCTCCGGTGCCCTGGGGGTGGACTACGGCGCCCTCGCGCCGCTGTTCATCATCCTCGGCGTCGCCTGCCTCTCGGTGCTCGTCGAGGCGTTCGTCCCGCTGGCCCGCCGTGCCCGCGCGCAGCTGGTGCTCACCCTCGCCGCGATCGCCGTCGCGCTGGTCGTCGTGGTCGTGCGGGCGACGAGCGGGGCCCCGGCCACGGTCGTGCTCGCCGGGTCGCTGTCGGTGGACGGTGTGAGCCTGTTCCTGTGGGGCACGCTGCTCGCCCTCGCCATCCCCTCGGTCCTGATGATCGCGGACCGGTCGATCGAGGCGGGCGGCGCGTTCGTCGCCGACCCCGAGGCACTGGCCGAGGCCCAGGAGCGGGCCGAGGCGCGCACGCCCGTCACGGTCGGCGCGGGCGGCTCCGACGGCGACGGGAACGGCCGCGGCCCGTCGTCCCGCGCGGCCACCGGGCCGCCGCCCGAGATGCACACCGAGGTCTTCCCGTTCGTGCTCTTCGCGCTGGGCGGCATGCTCGCGTTCTGCGCGGCGAACGACCTGCTGACGATGTTCGTCGCGCTCGAGGTGCTCAGCCTGCCGCTCTACCTACTGTGCGGGCTCGCCCGCCGTCGCCGGGTGCTCTCCCAGGAAGCGGCGGTCAAGTACTTCCTGCTCGGCGCCTTCGCCTCGGCCTTCTTCCTCTACGGCGTGGCCCTGCTCTACGGCTACGCGGGCTCGGTCCGGCTCTCCGACATCGCCGCGGCCGCCGGCGGGGCGCTCCGCTCGGACACGCTGCTCTTCGGCGGGCTCGCGTTGCTCGTCGTCGGGCTGATGTTCAAGGCGTCGGTCGGCCCGTTCCACACCTGGACCCCGGACGTCTACCAGGGCGCCCCGACCCCGGTGACCGCGTTCATGGCGGCCTGCACGAAGGTCGCGGCGTTCGGCGCGATCCTGCGGGTGTTCAGCGTCGCGTTCGGCACCACGGTGCTGGAATGGCGCGGGGTGCTCTGGGCCGTC
>NZ_DASXJS010000071.1:0-8478 GCF_036497245.1 Actinomycetospora sp.
CCGGCTCCCGTCGTGCCGCCGCGGCCCGGGTCGTGACGACCGTCGACCGCTGCCGACTGCGGGTGCAGGTCTCCGGGATCGTGCAGGGGGTCGGGTTCCGGCCCTTCGTGCACGCGCTCGCCACCGCCCACGGGCTCGGCGGGTTCGTCGGCAACGACGACACCGGCGTCGTCGCCGAGGTCGAGGGCCGGGTCGAGGGCATCGACGCGTTCCTCGACGCCCTGCGACGCCGCCCGCCCGCCCTCGCCGTCGTCGAGTCCGTCACGACGGCGGCGCTGGCCCCGCGGGGGGAGCGCGCGTTCGTCATCGGCGCGAGCGCCGTGACCTGGCACCGCGAGGCGCTCGTCTCCGCCGACACCGCCACCTGCGAGGACTGCCTCGCCGAGATGGCCGACCCGGCCGACCGCCGGTACCGCTACCCGTTCGTCAACTGCACGCACTGCGGCCCGCGGTTCACGATCGTCCGCGACGTCCCCTACGACCGGGCGACCACGACGATGGCCGGCTTCGCGATGTGCGCCGCGTGCGCCGTCGAGTACCACGACCCCGCCGACCGGCGCTTCCACGCGCAGCCGACCTGCTGCCCCGCCTGCGGACCGACACTGCGGCTCCGCGGTCCCGACGACCTGGGGGGCGACGCGGCACTGCGGGGAGCCGCCGCGCTGCTCGGCGGGGGCGCCGTGCTCGCGGTCAAGGGCCTCGGGGGCTACCACCTCGCGGCCCGGGCCGACGACGAGTCCGCCGTCGCCCGGCTGCGGGCGGGCAAGCACCGCGAGGAGAAGGCGTTCGCGGTGATGGTCGGTGACGTGGCCGCCGCCGGCGTGCTCGTGGTCGTCGACGACGCTGCCGCGGGTGTGCTCGCGTCGCGGCGCCGCCCGATCACGCTGCTGCGACGGCGTCCCGAGGCCCGCGTCGCGCGGTCCGTCGCACCCGGCAACCGCGACCTCGGCGTCATGCTCCCCTACACCCCGCTGCACCACCTGCTCGCCGCCGAGCTCGGGGTGCCGTTCGTACTGACGAGCGGCAACCTCTCCGACGAGCCGATCGCGGTCGACGACGACGACGCCCTGGCCCGGCTGGGGCCGCTCGCGGACGGCTTCCTCACCCACGACCGCCCGATCCACGTGCGCACCGAGGACTCGGTGGTCCGCATGCACCGCGGCGCCGAGCTGCCGGTGCGGCGCGCGCGGGGATACGCGCCGGAGCCGGTGCCGCTCGGGTTCGCCGCCCCCCGGCCGGTCCTCGGCCTGGGTGCCGAGGTGAAGAGCACGGTCTGCCTCGTCCGCGGCAGGCGGGCCTTCCTCTCGCCGCACCTGGGCGACCTCACCAACCCCGAGGCGCTGCGCTCGTTCCGGCACATGACCGGCCACCTCGCGCGGCTCTTCGCCGTCGAGCCCGCCGTCCTCGCGCACGACCTCCACCCCGAGTACCTCTCGACGAAGGAGGCCCTCGCGCGGGCCGACGAGGACGACGGCGTCGAGCTCGTCGGCGTGCAGCACCACCACGCGCACGTCGCGTCGTGCCTGGCCGAGCACGGCCGGACCCCCGACGACGGGCCCGTGCTCGGCGTCGCGTTCGACGGCACCGGGCTCGGCACCGACGGCACGATCTGGGGCGGCGAGCTGCTGCTGGCCGACCTCGCGGGGTTCGAGCGGGTCGGGCACCTGGCGTGCGTGCCGTTGCCGGGCGGGCCCGCGGCGATCCGCGAACCGTGGCGGATGGTTGCCGCGCACCTGCCCGACGAGCCCGGCCTCGCCGTCCGCGAGCGGCACGCGGAGCGCTGGGACGCGGTCGTCTCCCTGGCCCGTCGCGGGACGGGCTCACCGCCCACGTCCAGCGTCGGGCGGTTGTTCGACGCCGTCGCCGCGCTGCTCGGCGTCCGCGACACCGTGACCTACGAGGGCCAGGCGGCGATCGAGCTCGAGCAGCGGGTCGACGTCTCGGAGGTCGGCGGCTACCCGATGGGCCTGACCGATGGCGTGCTGTCCGGCACCGATCTGGTGCGGGCCGCCGCCGAGGATCTGCGTGCGGGGGTCGACGTCGGGCGGATCGCGGCACGGTTCCACCGCGGGCTCGCGGACGCGACCGTGCTGGCGGTGGTCGCGGCCGCGGGCGAGCGCGGGGTCGGGACGGCCGCGCTCTCCGGCGGGGTGTTCGTCAACGAGGTGCTCCTCGAGCGGGTCCGCACCGGGCTCGAGGGCGCCGGACTGGAGGTGCTCGTGCCGAGTCGGGTGCCGTGCAACGACGGCGGGATCAGCCTGGGCCAGGTCGCGGTGGCCGCGGCGCGCGACGTGCGGATGGCGTCATGACCGGGCCGGTCGACCCCACCGTCGACGCCACCGTCGTCGTCGCCGCCTTCGATCGCCGTCGTGCGGCGACGGCCGCGCTCGCGGACGACGCGGAGGTGGTCGCGGCGGCCTGCCGGGCGATGGCCGGGCGGTTCCACGCGGGCGGGCGGCTGTTGACGTTCGGCAACGGCGCCGCGGCGGCCGACGCCGCCCATCTCGCCGTCGAGTTCGTGCACCCGGTGATCGTCGGGAAGCGGGCCCTGCCCGCGGTGTCCCTGGTCAACGACCCGGCGACGCTCACGGCGGCGCTCGCGGCCCGCGGTCCCGGCGAGACGTTCGCCGCGCCGCTGCGCTCCCTGGCCGCTCCCGGTGACATCGCCCTGGGCCTCTCGCCCGACGGGAACTGCGCCAACGTCGCGCACGCGCTGGGCGTCGCGCACGCGCGGGGCCTGCTGACGGTGGCACTGGCCGGGGGCGACGGCGGCCTGCTCGCCGGATCGCCGGACATCGACCACCTCGTCGTCGCGCAGACGTCGGATCCCGCGGTGGTGAAGGAGATCCACGTGACGATCTATCACGTCCTCTGGGAACTGGTGCACGTCTTCCTGGAGAACCAGGACTCGCTGCCGGGGAGCGCGGCATGAGCGGGCTCGAGTCGCTCTACCCGTTCCTCTACCCCTCGCCCGGGGACTCCCCGGGCGAGGGTGCGGCGGCCCGGGATGCGGCGGCCGAGCGGGTGCTCGCCGAGGTCGCCTCGTCGACGCGGGCCAAGGTCGCCGAGATCGACCGGCTGCGGCTCCAGGTGGCGCGCGAGCAGGCCGAGCAGATCGCGGCGTGCGCGGGGGCCATGGTCGCCGCGTTCGCCGCGGGCGGGCGGCTCTTCACGTTCGGCAACGGCGGGAGCAGCACTGACGCGCAGGCGGTCGCGGCGTGGTTCATGACGCCGGACCGCTCCGGCGCCGGACTACCCGCGCTCGCGCTGACCGCCGACGTCGCGGTGCTGACGGCGCTGTCCAACGACGTGTCGTTCGACGTCGTCTTCGCCCGCCAGATCGCCGCGTCGGGGCGGGCGGGTGACATCGCTTTCGGGCTGTCGACCAGCGGCGGGTCGTCGAACGTACTGGCCGGGCTCGCGGCGGCCCGACGGATCGGGATGGTCACCGTCGGGCTGGCAGGCGGCGACGGCGGACGGATGGCCGAGCCGGGCACCGTCGATCACCTGTTCGTCATGCCGTCGTCCTCGGTGCACCGCATCCAGGAGGCGCAGACGACCGTCTACCAGGTGCTCGGCGAGCTGGTCCGGGAGACGTTGCGGAGCTCATGAATCCGGACGATGCGTTCGAATCGGTGGCGCGTGACGCCCTCGGCGTGGCCGGGGTGACGCGCCGGATGATGTTCGGCCGCGACACCCTCCTCGCCGACGGGCAGCCGTTCGCGTTCCGGCAGGGTGACCGGGTGGCGCTGAAGCTGCCGTCCGCGGCCGAGGTCGTGGCCTCCGGGGAGGGCACGCTGCCGAGGATGGGGAAGCGGGTCATGCGGCAGTGGGTCGCGGTGCCGCTCGTGGTCTCCCCGGAGCTGACGGAGCGGGTCGACGCGGCGCGGCGGTTCGTGGATCGCTGAATCGGAGTAGTCGGGGGTCGGCTGGATCCAGGCGTGACTGTCGGATCCTCGAACTAGTGTTCGAGTCATGACAGCGACCATGCCCCAGGCGTGCGGAGTGGGCGAGGTGCTCGACCTCGACGTCGACCCGGACTCACTGCCGGGCGAGCTGGCGCATGCCGGGATGGTCGCGGCGTTCCGGGCGGTCAACCACGCCGGCTGGCAGCGCTACCGATGGCTGCTCTCGGCCTGCCGGTCCGGGGCGGGCACCACCACACGGCGGGTCGATGATCCCCGCGCCCCGCAGGCTGCTGCCGCCGCGTTCGGCTGGTCCAGCGCGATGGCCTCGGCGCGCTACGACTTCGCTCACCAGATCCTCGAACGCCTCCCCGCGCTCGGGGAGGCCATGCGCCAGGGCCGGCTGGACGAGCCCAGGGCCGCGATCCTGGTCTCCACGCTGCGCGATCTCGACGACGAGCAGGCCCGGCTGGTCGTGTCCCGGGTGCTGGGCAGGGCGCCCGAGCTGCCCCACGGTGCTCTGGCCACGCTGACCGAGAAGACCGCCGCGTCGGTCGACGAAGACTGGGCCGAGGCCCGCAGGAGGGCCGCCGAGGCCCGCGCCCGGGTCGTCGCGCGCATCGGTCCCTCGGGTGCCGCCGAGATCTCGGGACTCGACCTGCCGGTCGACCCCGCCCTCGAAGCTCACGGCCACGTCGTCGCGCTGGCCGACGCCGTGCACGCCGCCGCGCGGGCCAGGGGACGCGATCTCCCGCTCGGCGTCGTCCAGTCCCATGTGTTCGTCCGGTTGCTCCAGCACGACCTGCTCGGCGCCGCCGACGCTACCGTCGTCGAGACGCTCACCGACGAGCTCGCCCCCGAGCCGCCGGACAGCCCCGATGTCGGCCCCGATGACGCCGACGGACCGCGTGACGGCGGGCCGGAAGGCCCAGACGGTCCGCGTGGCGGCCCCGACAACGCCACTCGTGGCGAAGACCCGCGCGACCTCGATCCCGAGGATCAGCCGGATGTCGGCTCTCACAGCGCCGTCGCCGATGACCCCCACACGTGCATGACCGGAGCCCTGCCGTTCCGGAGCGGTGTCGCGGTCCGACTCGCGCTCACCACCCTGCTCGGGCGGGATCGCCGGCCCGGCGAGATCCCCGGATGGGGCTCGGCAACCGGTGACACGGCCTGCCGGCTCGCTCGCCGGCGCCCGGACGCGTCGTGGCGGGTGCACCTCTACGACGCCGCCGGGCAGTTCGTCGACGTGCTGATGGTCCATCCGACGACAGATCGGGGTGGGGCGACGGGGCGCCACCGTCGCCAGGTCGTCGAGGTCACCGCTACCGCCGGGCTGCTCGATTCCCTCGATGCCGCCGCACACCTCGGGACCGACGCCGTCCTGATCCGGCAGGCACAGGCCGCCCTGGCCGAGCTGCGTGCCCGATCCCCCGAGGACGATCCGGAGGTCAGCACCGCGGATGCTCGCCGCAGGCTCCCGAGAGCCAGGCTCGACCGCTATGTCCGCGGCCGGGACCGGTGCTGTCGCTTCCCCGGCTGCACCCGGTCGGCGATCTCGGCCGACCTCGACCACACCCTCGACTGGCTCTACGGAGGACTCACCGTCGGAGGCAATCTCGGCGCGCTGTGCCGTTACCACCACCGGCTCAAGCACGACGCCGACAGCGGCTGGAGCCTGACCCAACCCCATCCGGGTCGGTTCGAGTGGATCAGCCCCCAGGGCGCCCGACATACGGTCGAGCCCGAGACGGAGCTCGAGCTCCCGGAACCGCTCGCGCCGGCCGGTGGTGGGTTCAGCGTGCCCGCCGACGCCCTCGTCCCGTTCTCGCGCGCCGCCGAGCCCTGGGCGCCGCGACGCAACCGCGCCGGCCACCTCACCGACGCCGCTCGCGCCACCGCGGAGGACGTCGCGCGGCGTCTCCGGATCGTGGAGGGCATGCGCCCGACCCGGTACGACACCGACCCGGATTTCTAGGCTGGGCCGAACGCCCCCGGGAGGAACCCGCATGACCACCACCATCGCGATCACCGGCGCCACCGACGGCCTCGGCCGGTCCCTCGCCCTGCGTCTCGCCGCCGACGCCGACATCCGGCTCGTCCTGCACGGGCGCGACCCGGCGAAGCTCGAGCAGGTCGCCGGCGAGGTCACCGCGGCCGGTGGCCCGAGCCCGGTCACCGCGATCGCCGACCTGTCCGACCTCGCCCAGGTGGCCCGGCTGGGCGACACCATCGCGGGCGGCGTCGACACGCTGGACGTCCTCGTGAACAACGCGGGCATCGGATCCGGCGAGCCCGACGGACGCGAGCGCCGCACCAGCCACGACGGCCTGGAACTGCGCTTCGCGGTGAACTACCTGGCGACCTTCGTGCTCACCGAGACCCTGCTCCCGCTGTTGCGCGCCTCCGCGACCGAGGACCACGCCGCGCGCGTCGTCCACGTCGCGTCGCTCGGCCAGCACCCGCTGGACCTCGACGACCTCATGCTCGAGCGCGGGTACTCGGGCACCCGGGCCTACGCCCAGAGCAAGCTCGCGCAGGTCATGCACTGCTTCGACCTCGCGGAGCGGTTCGGAGCCCACGAGCTGACGGCCACGTCCCTGCACCCCGGCACCTACATGCCGACCAAGATCGTCACCTCCGAGATCGGCCGCACCGTCGACACGCTCAGCTCGGGAGTCGACGCGACCCGCCGCCTCGCCCTCGACCCCGCGCTCGCCCACACGACCGGGGAGTTCTTCGACCGGTTCCGCCCGGCCCGCGCGAACGACCAGGCGTACGACCAGCACGTCCGGGCCGCCCTGCGGTCCCGCAGCCTCGATCTCGCGGACGGCCATCTCGCGACGACGGCCTGACGACTCTGTCCGGAGATCGGGCACATTCGCCGCGAAACGGTATCTCGTTGATCTCAGCGAATGAGCGAGAGCGACACCGCCATTCGTGTGCTTACTCCGACGATCACCCGCAATTGTGGGACGGTGAGTCACCAAGGACGCGTGAAACGGGTCCTAATGATCCATGGAGGAGCACCCATGTATGCAGTGGTCGTCACTGCCCGCATTGATCCAGCCCGCGCCCAGGAGGCCACGAACGATCTCGCCACGATCGTCGTGCCGGGGGCGAAGGCGGCTCCGGGCTTCGTCAGGGGCACCTGGTGCGGAGGAGAAGGATCGGGACACGCCATGATCCTGTTCGATACGCAGGAACACGCCGAGAAGATGGCTGCGATGCACACGCCTCCACCGGAATCGGCCGCCCAGATCGAAAGCATCGGGACCTACGAAGTACGAGCCGAGGCCTGAGGCACGAGATGGTGTGGGACGAGCTGAGCTTCCTGCGCCAGCTCGGCCTGGCGCCGCCGGGCTAGATGTCCTGGGTCAGCAGATCCGCGGCAGCGGGTCCCCGACGAGCAGGTCGACGATCCGCGTGCCGCCGAAGGCCGTGCGCAGCAGGACGAGGCCGGGTGGGTCGTCGGCCACCCGCCCGATGACGGCGGCCTCGGCACCGGCCGGGTCCGCCCGCATCGCGGCCAGCACGTCGTCGACGCGGTCCGCCGCGACCACGGCCACCAGCCGGCCCTCGCACGCCACGTACAGCGGGTCGATCCCCAGCAGCTCGGAGGCGCCGGTGACCTCGGTGCGCACCGGGACGGCGGCCTCGTCGACGACGACCGCGGCCCCCGACGCCTTGGCGACCTCGTTGAGGATCGTCGCGACCCCGCCGCGCGTGGCGTCGCGCATGACGCGCACACCGTCGCCGCCCGCGTCGAGGATGCCCGCGCACAGGGCGTGCAGCGGCGCGGTGTCGGAGACCAGGTCGGACTCCACGTCGAGGTCGCCGCGGGCGAGCATGACGGTCACCCCGTGGTCGCCGATCGGGCCGGAGACGATCACCACATCGCCGGGCCGGGCGGCGCAGGCGTCGAGCGTGACGGGCCGGTCGAGCAGCCCGACGCCCGCCGTCGTGATGAAGCAGCCGTCGGCCTTGCCGCGCTGCACGACCTTGGTGTCGCCGGTCACGATCTGCACGCCCGCCGCGGCGGCGGCCGCAGCCATGGTGTCGACGATCCGGCGCAGGTCGTCGACGGGAAAGCCCTCCTCGAGGATGAAGCCCGCCGAGAGATGCAGCGGGCGGGCGCCGGAGACCGCGAGGTCGTTGACGGTGCCGTTCACCGCGAGGTCCCCGATGTTGCCGCCGGGGAAGAACAGCGGCGAGACCACGTAGGAGTCGGTGGTGAACGCGAGCCGCGCCGACCCGACGCCGACCGCGGCCGCGTCGCCGAGCCGCTCGAGCTCCGGGTTGCGGAACGCCTCGAGGAACACCGCTTCGATCAGCGTGCCCGTCGCCTTCCCGCCGGCCCCGTGCGCCAGCGTGATCCGCTCCTCGCGGACCCGCGGACGGCGCCGTCGGGCCCGCTCGATCCGCTCCAGCACCTGCTCCTCGGTACGCAGGTGCTCGGAGCCGGCGTGCGCGGCGACCGCCTCCTCGGCCCAGGACGCCTGCTCGGTGCCGGCGCCGGTGCCAGTGCCGGTCCCTGTCCCTGTCCCTGTCCCTGTCCCTGTCCCCGTTTCCG
>NZ_DASXJS010000072.1:0-11481 GCF_036497245.1 Actinomycetospora sp.
CGGGCAGGGCGCCGACGTAGGTCCGCCGGTGACCGCGGATCTCGGCCTCGTCGCGGACGCCGCCGAGCGACATCCGCACGAACTCGCGGCCCATCGCGCGGGCCACGGACTCGCCGATCGAGGTCTTCCCGGTGCCGGGAGGCCCGACCAGGGTCAGGATCGTTCCCGACTTCTTGTCGACCTCGACGCCACGGTCGCGCCGCAGCTTGCGCACGGCCAGGTACTCGACGATGCGGTCCTTCACGTCCTCGAGTCCGGTGTGGTCGGCGTCGAGCACGGTCCGGGCCGCGACCGGGTCGAGCTGCTCCTGCGAGAGCTCCGCCCACGGCAGCGCCAGCAGCCAGTCCAGGTAGGTCCGGATCATCGACGACTCGCCGGACTGCTCGCCGGTGCGCTCCAGCCGGGCGAGCTCGCGCTCGGCCTGCTCGCGCACGTGGTCGGGCATCCCGGCCGCGTCGATCTTCGCGCGGTAGTCGTCGCCCGCGGCGGCGTCGTCGGAGACCTCGCCGAGCTCCTTGCGGATCGACTCCAGCTGGCGGCGCAGCACGTACTCGCGCTGGGCCTTGGCCGCGCCGGACTCGACGTCCTCGCGCAGCGTCTTGCGCACCTGCAGCTCGGCGAGCCGCTCGCGCTGCAGGCGCACCGCCAGCTCCAGGCGCTCGCGCACGTCGAGCGTCTCGAGCAGGGACACCTTCTCGTCGTAGGAAATCTCCGGCGCCCAACCGGCCGTGTCGGCCAGCGCGCCGGGCTCGTCGATACCGCGCAGGAGCGCGGCACCACGGCCGTCATCGCCGCGCAGCTCGAGGACCTCCTCGACCACCACGCGGTACGTGCTCTCCAGCTCGCGGACCCGGCCGTCGCGCTCGGTGTCGTCCGGGTGCGGCGTCACGTCGACGCGCAGGTGCCCCGCGTCGTCGGCGCTGCCGGTTCCGGCCTTCCCGCGATGCGTACCGGTCAACTGCACGGCGGTCACCCCGCCGGGCATGCGGGTGCGGCCCGCGACGTCGGCGACGGTGCCGACGGCGGCGAAGCGGCCCTCGTGGCGAGGGACCAGCAGCACCTGCTCGCCCTGCTCCGCACCGACCTCCGCGGCCGGGACCACGACGGTCATCCCGGGGAAGATCACGTTGTCGTCGACGGGGACCAGCAACAGCTCGGACATCTCGTCACCCCATCACTCGTACTTGGTAGCAGCTACAAGCGTTGAAGTAGCTACGGTATTCCACTCAGCGGGGCCGGGCTCGGGCCCAGGTGCTAGCGTCGGCGTCGTTGCAGTCTTGTTTTCCCCCGCGGCCCGCGGTCCGGATCACGTGACACCGGCCGTGCTCGCGCTCGCGGGGAAGCCTCTCCGCGTCGCAGTTCCGGGCAACGCCGACGGCCGTACGGCCGCGGCAGCGCGACGAGAGGAACTCCGTGTCCGACGGAACAGTGAAGTGGTTCAACGCCGAGAAGGGCTTCGGCTTCATCGCCCCTGACGACGGGGGCAAGGACGTCTTCGTCCACTACTCCTCGATCGAGTCGAGCGGCTACCGGTCCCTCGAGGAGAACCAGCGCGTGAGCTTCACCGCCTCGCAGGGCCAGAAGGGGATGCAGGCCGACTCGGTCCGCATCCTCTGACGGCGGGCCGAGGACCCGGGCGCGCTCCGTGCGCGCCCGGCCTCCGGGCCCACCGCGCGTCACCGGTCCCGCCGACCGGCCCGCGACCATCTCGACCTCGAGGAGCTCCATGAGCACCGCAGGCCGGAGCGAGACCCGCGCCCCTTCCCCGGGGGCGGCGTTCTCCGACCTCACCCTCCTGATCAAGCAGGCGGGGCTCCTGGGGCGCCGTCGAGGGGCCTACGCGGTGGTGTTCGCCCTGAACGCGCTGTTCGGCGCGGTGGCCGTCACCGCGTTCGTGGTGCTCGGGGCCTCGTGGTGGCAGCTGCTCACCGCCGTCTTCCTCGGCGCGGTCTCGACCCAGCTCGCCTTCATCGGGCACGACGCGGGCCACCGCCAGATCTTCGCGAGCCGGCGGGCCAACGACGCCGTCGGCTATCTGCACGGCCTGCTGGTCGGCATGAGCTACGACTCGTGGGTCACCAAGCACAACGCCCACCACGCGCACCCCAACCACGCGGACGCCGATCCCGACATCGACATCCCCGTGCTCGCCTTCAGCGTCGAGCAGGCGGCGACGCGGCGCGGGCTGTCCCGGTGGATCGTGGCCCACCAGGCGGTCATGTTCGTGCCGCTGCTGCTCCTCGAGGGCTGGAGCCTGCACTTCGACGCCGCCCGGGCCGCGTGGACCCGCCAGGTGCGCAGGCCCGCCCTGGAGCTCGGCCTCCTCGCGCTGGGCGCCCTCGGCTACGGCGTCGCGGTGTTCGCGGTGCTCACCCCGCTGCAGGGACTCGCGTTCATCGTCGTCCACCAGGGCATCTGGGGCCTCTGCATGGGCCTGGTCTTCGCCCCGAACCACAAGGGCATGCCCATCGTCCCGCCCGGTGCGCGGCTCGACCATCTGCAGAAGCAGGTGCTGACCTCGCGCAACCTGCCGAGCGGGCGCCTCGTCGACTTCCTGTTCGGCGGGCTCAACAGCCAGATCGAGCACCACCTCTTCCCCCGCATGCCACGACCCAACCTGCGCCACGCCCGCGTCGTCGTCGAGGCGTTCTGCCGCGAGCACGGCCTGCCCTACGTCCAGACCGGGATCGGCACCTCCTACGCGCAGATCCTGCGCCACCTCCACGACGTCTCGGCCCCGCTCCGCGGCCCCCGGGCGGCGGCGACGCGCCCGACGGGGTGACCCTCGCCGGGACCCGGGCAATCGTCGCAGCCCTGGCCTGGCCAGGGACGTGACCGGTCAGCTGTTCCGGCGCCCGGGCGGTCTCGGCGCGTTCAGCTCGTAGCGCACGCCGAGCATCCGCACGACGAAGCACACCGTGGCCGAGCCGAACGTCGCGACGACGCCGTAGACGCCGAGCCGCGCCGTGACGGTGGCCGCGGCGGCGCCGAGCAGGGCCGGGACGGCGTAGAGCCCGCTGCTCAGCACCGTCGGGACCCGGCGGACCAGCACGTCCCGCAGCGTGCCGCCGCCGACCGCGGTGATGGTGCCGAGGATGACCGCCTGCACCGCACCGAGCCCGGTCGCGAGCCCGACGGTGGCGCCGGTGACCGCGAACAGGCTCAGCCCGAGGGCGTCCAGCACCTCGATCGGCGTCGTGAGTGCCTCCAACCGCCGGGCGAGGAAGAACGCGATCAGCCCACCGCCCGCGGCGACCGCGAGGTAGCGCCAGTCGCTGAACGTGGTCGGGGGCAGCGAGCCCAGCAGGACGTCGCGAATGATGCCGCCGCCGAGCGCGGTGATCATGCCCAGCGTCACCACGCCGACGATGTCGAGATCGGCGGCGCGCACGGCGGTCAGCGCCCCGTTGAGCGCGAACGCGAACGTCCCGACGAGGTCCAGGACGAGGAGCAGCAACGCCCCGCCGCTCATCGCGCCATCACCCTCAGCCCTACCCGCCCGCCCTCACCGTGACGCCTGGACTGCGCCGGATGCGGGACACGGGGTGTCCGCGTGGCGGGTAGGGCCGTAGGCCAGGATGACGCCGTCGGCCCCGGACCCCGGTCGGCACCTCGGAGTGGCTCGGTCTCGCCGCCGCAGGTGGCTCTCCGGCGGCGAGGCATTCCGGGAGGCGCTCCGGTGTGCCCGGGGCGCGGGCGTCAGCGAGGTTCGGCGAGCTCGGGCAGCTCGGTCGTGCTCACCCGCGCCAGGGCGTCCAGTCCCGCGGCGATGGCGGGCTGATCCCCGGAGCCGGCCCGCACCGCGGTGAGCACGTGCCGGGCGGGGACCGGCACCCCGGCCACCGGGATCCGGCGGGTGTCGTGGTGGGCAGGCAGGTCGGCCAGGCGTGGCACGAGCGCGACCCCGAACCCGCGAGCCACCAGGGCGGCTCCGGTGTCCCACTCGTCGGCGTAGTGGGCCACGGCGGGGTCGAAGCCCGCGCTGGTGCAGGCCAGGGTCACCAGTTGGTGGTAGGCGCGTCCGGGCGTGCCCATGATCCAGGGCTCGGCGGCGACGTCGGCGAGCGCCACCGTCGCGGCCCCGGCCAGCGGGTGCTCCGGACCGATCAGGAGGTCGAGCGGCTCGAGGTAGAGCGGCTGCTGCTCGAACGCGGGGTCGGTCCGGGAAGGGATGCTCGGGGTCGCCACCACCACGGCGATGTCGGTGTCGCCGGAGGCGAGCAGGTCGAACGCCCGGGCCGGCTCGGTCTCGCGCAGCTGCACGCGCAGCGCCGGGTGCTCGGTGCGCAGCCGCGCGAGCGCGCGCGGGGCGACGACGGCGGCCGCGGTCGAGAACCCGCACAGTCGCAGCGATCCGGTCAGCTCACTGTCCCGGTGGGCGGCCAGATCGGCCCGCGCACGCTCCCACTGCGCGGTGAGCGCGGCGCCGTGACCCAGCAGCGTGTGGGCCGCCGGGGTGAGCCGGACGGTGCGCCCGACGTGCTCGAGCAGGACGAGGTCGAGCTCGTGCGCCAGGGCCTGCATCTGGTGCGAGACCGCGGAGGGGGTCAGGCGACACACCTGCGCCGCGGCGGTGACGGTGCCGTGGCGGGCGATCGCCTGCAGGACCTTCAACCGCCGGTCAATCATGTACACAACGTACAAGATCACGTGTACGGAACTCCGATGGACGCGAACGGTCCGCGGTGGGGACACTGACGACACGCACCCCGGTGACGGCGCCCAGGTGCGATTCCCCGTGATCGGTGTTCGTTTCTCGTCGCCCGAGGCAGCTGGAGTCCGCATGGACACGTATCGCGTCATCGTCGTCGGATGCGGCGGCCTCGGATCAGCCGCGCTCTATCGGCTCGCCGCCGAACTCGGTCCGGGCGTCCTCGGACTCGAACAATTCGATCTCGGTCATCATCGGGGGGCCTCGCAGGACCATTCGCGGATCATCCGGCTCGCCCAGCACGAATCCCAGTACGCCGCCCTCGCGGCCCCGGCCTACAAGGCCTGGGACGAGGTGGAGTCCGAGTCCTGCCAGCAGATCGTGACGCGGACCGGCGGGCTGGTGATCGAGGACCGAGTGGCGCGCCGGGGCGCCGCGACGGGCACCCGCAACATCGAGGGCTACACCGGGATGTTCGACCGGTACGGGGTGGCCTACGAGCTCCTCGACGCCGACGAACTCGTCGCGCGGTGGCCCCAGTTCCGGGTCACCGGCGGGGAGCAGGCGCTCTACCAGGCGGAATCGGGCATCGTGGACGCCGCCCGCGCCAACGCCGTCCACATCGCCCTGGCCCGCGCGCACGGCGCGCAGGTGCGGGCGAACACCCCGGTGCGCGCGATCCGCCCCGACGGCGACGGCGTCGTCGTGGTGACCGACGAGCGCACCTATCGCGCCGACCGCGTCGTGGTGGCGAGCGACGCCTGGACCAACCAGGTGCTCGCCGAGACCGGACCGCGGCTGCCCCTGACGGTGCTCCGCGAGCAGGTCACCTACTACGCCACCCCGCATCTCGCGGAATTCGCCCCGTCGCGGTTCCCCGTGTTCATGTGGCACGGCAGCCGCAATTTCTACGGCTTCCCGGTGTACGGCGAGGTCGCCACGAAACTCGGCCAGCACATGGGCGGCGACGAGACCACCGCGGACACCCGCTCCTTCGCTCCCGACGACGTCCGCCGCGCCCGCTACGGCGCATTCGTCGAGGCCCACGTCCCGCGTCTCGGTGGCCCGGAGCTCTATTCGAAGACCTGCCTGTACACGGTGCCCCCGGACCAGAACTTCATCCTGGACCGCCTCCCGGAGCACCCCCAGATCGTGGTCGCCGTCGGTGCCGGGCACGCCTTCAAGTTCGCCGCGCTGATCGGGTCGGTGCTGGCCGACCTCGCCCTCGACCGGCAGCCCGCCCACCCGGTCGACGCATTCCGCATCGACCGGCCCGCCCTGACCGACCCGTCGTTCCCCCGCAGCTTCCATGTCTAGCCCGACCCGCTCCCGGAGGGAGTCCCCGACCGCGATGACCACCACGACGCCCGATCCGAACTCCCTGCTCCCGGCGCGGCCCGTCGATCCCGCGCGGTTCACCGAGGAGGAGGTCTACCGCCGGTCGCGCCTGCCGGTGGAGCTGGCCTCGACGCTGCTCCCCGACGCCTACTGCTCCCCCGAGTTCTTCGCGCTCGAGCAGGACCGCGTCTTCACGTCCAGCTGGGTCGCGGTGGGGTGCGTCAGCGACGTCGACGGTCCCGGGCGCTGCGTGGTCGTCGAGGTCGCGGGCCGCTCGATCATCGTCACCCGCAACCGCCACGGGCAGCTGCGCGGCTTCCACAACCTCTGCCGGCACCGCGCTACGCGCCTGCTCGACGCCCACGCCCGCGAGGTCGGACGTCGTCAGCACATCCGTTGCCCGTACCACAGCTGGACCTACGACACGGACGGAACGTGCCTGGGCACCCCGCTCTTCGAGGGCTCCGACGTGCCCGCCGGCCAGGAGCCGATCTTCGACACCTCGGTGGCCACGGGCTTCGACCGGGCCGACTACGGACTGCTCCCCGTCGCCGTCGAGGCCTGGGGCTTCCTGCTGTTCGTCAGCCTCGCCACGGACCCGGCGCCGCTGGCAACCCAGCTCGGTGACCTGCCGCAGCGCTTCGCCGACTACCGGCTCTCCGAATGGCTGCCCCAGCGGCGGCGCACCTACGACGTCGCGGCCAACTACAAGCTCATCGGCGAGAACTTCATGGAGTACTACCACCTGCCGTGGGTGCACCCGGAGCTCAACAAGGTCTCGAAGTTCTCCGACCACTACCGCTGGCAGGGGCCCGGCCTCTACACCGGGATGTGCACCACCCCGGTCTCGCGCAACACCGACGCGGGCGGCTGGGACGGTCTTCGCCCGCTGAGCTCGCTGGGACCGCGCGACGCCGACGCCGGCCGCTTCGTCTGGATGTTCCCGGGCACCGCGCTCGTGGTCCTGCCCAACCACGCCTTCGTGCTCTTCACCCGCCCGGTCGCGGCCGGGCGCACCGTCGAGTCCGCGGTGCTGCTCGCCCACCCCGAGTCGCTGGACGACCCCGGCGCCGAGGAAGGGCTCGAGCAGCTGGAGAAGTTCTGGGATCTGGTCAACCGGCAGGACCTCGAGATCGTCGAGCGGGTGCAGGACGGCATCGCGAACCCCGCCTACCGGGGCGGACGGATGTGCTTCCGGTTCGAGGAGCCGGTGCACCGGTTCCAGAACATGATCATCGACAAGATGGTCGGGCTCGACCGGGTCCCCGGGGGTGACGAGGAGACGATGACCCGGATGTTCCCGGAGCCGTGACCGCCACCGTGCTCCCCGACCACGCCGGCGCGGCGTTCGACGGGCGGACCCTCGCCGTCGAGGACCCGTCCACCGCGACGACCTTCGCCCACGTCGCGCGCGGTGGCGCGCCCGACGTGGACCGGGCGGTCACCGCCGCGCGGTCGTGCGCCCCGCGCCTGCGCGCGACCCCGCCCGCCGAGCGGGGCCGGGCGCTGCGCCGGCTCGCCGCCGAGGTCGACGGGGCCCGCGAGGAGCTGGCCCGGCTCGAGACTCGGGACACCGGCAAGCCGGCATCGCTCGCCCGGGCCGAGATCGGCGGGTGCGTGGGCTACCTGGAGTTCTACGCGGGCGCCGCCGACACCCTGCGCGGCGAGACGATCCCCGTCGGGCCCGGATCACTCGCCTACACCGTGCCCGAACCGGTCGGGGTCAGCGCGCACATCCCGAGGGTGCGCTGCGCGCTGGTGAGCAGAAATCGCCGCCATAGCGCCTCGCCTGTCGGCCGCCGAAGCCCGCGGCCACCGAGTGGACCCCCGTGGCTACCGCTGCAGCCCTGCGGGTCCACTCGGCCGGACGACCTGACCGGATCCGGGTCCGAGTGGACCTTCACGGCCGCTGCAGCCCTCGGGGTCCACTCGGCGAGGTCTCCGACAGGCTGCCCGGCCGGCCTCGTCCGGAGGGGGTGACCCGGGGTGGGGCGGCCCGCGCGGGCCGACGCGTGCCGGTCACGGCGGGACCTCGCGCATGGAGACGACGTGCAGCCCGAGGGCCTGGAAGCGGGCGAGGATGCCGTGCAGGTGGGCGTCGTCGGTGACCTCGCCGTGCAGGACGGTCTCCGGACTCGCCCGGAGGACCTCGAGCTCCTCGAACTCCCCGGCGGTGTCCTCCGACATCCGCCCCTGGACGCGGAACTCGTAGCGGGCGGCGGCCATGGCGTCCCTCCTGTTCGGGCTGGTGGCGCGGGCGGCCGTCTGGGAACGACGGTCGACAGCGCGGATGTCCGCCGCGCCGGCGCTGCGGGTCACCGGAGGATGCGAGGCCCGGGCGCCGGAGAACTCACCCCGAGCGGGTGAACCCTCGACGGGCGACCGATCGACAGGAACGGGGGCGAACCGCGTGGCCACGGCCCGCGATCGGGACCGATCGGTGCGGACCGGGGCCGGGGTTCCGTCTCATCCCGAAGGGGCGAGGTGGTCCCCCGCCGCCGGGACCACCCTCCGGACATGGGTGAGGCCATCGGGGCGGTGCTGCCCCTCGCCGTCGGGGTGTCGCTGAGCCCCATCCCGATCATCGCCGTGGTCCTGATGCTGGCGACACCGGGCGGCCGGACGAACGGCATCACGTTCGTCCTCGGCTGGGTGGTGGGCCTCGCCGTCGTCGGCACCATCGTCCTGCTCGTCTCGGGCGGGGCGGGCGCGAACGACGGCGGCGGGCCCGCGCCGTGGGTCGGGATCGTGAAGCTCGTCCTCGGCGTCGGGCTCGTGGCTCTCTCCGTCGTCCAGTGGCGCCGCCGTCCACGCGAGGGGGACGCGACCTTGCCCGCCTGGATGACGACGATCGACACCTTCACCCCCGTCAAGGCCGCGGGCCTCGGGCTCGGTCTCTCGGCGGTGAACCCCAAGAACCTCCTGATCACCGTCGGGGCCGCGGCCGCCATCGCCCAGACCGGCGCGGGCGCGGGCGGCGCGGCGGTGGCCCTCGCGGTGTTCGTCGTCCTCGCCACGATCGGCCCGGCGGTCCCGCTGATCATCGACGTCGCGCTGGGAGACCGTTCGGCGGTGGCGCTCACGGGACTGCGCGGCTGGATGGCCGCGCACAACACCGCGATCATGTGCGTCCTGCTCGTCCTCATCGGCGTGAAGCTGATCGGCGACGGGGTCACGGTGCTGACCACCTGAGCGCCCGCCCGGATCTCACCCTCGGCGGGTGATGTCGTCCGGGGCGTCCGGAGGTGAGGTGGATCGTCGCGTCCGCGCCCGTGAGGAGCCACCGTGAGCCAGCCACGCACCTCCCGACCGTCCGACCAGGGCACGTGGTGGACGTCCCGGTGGGCACTCGGCGTCCTGATCGCGGTGATCGCCGTGATCTTCGTGATCGAGAACCGGGATCCGGCCGCGATCCGCCTGCTGATCCCGCTGGTCGTCATGCCACAGTGGGCCGCGCTCACCATCGCCGTCGTGCTCGGCCTCGCCATCGGGTACCTGCTGCGCCGACGCAAGTGACCCGGGCTGCCCCGGACGGCACCGGTCCGCCGTCCCGAACGGCCCAGTCCGGTAGGCCTGTCGGCCAATCGATGTACAGCGGGTCGGAGACCTCCTACATTCGGTTGACCTCGACTTCCCGTGCCCCCGGAAGCCGGATCGGCCCGGCCGGGCCGAGTGCGGACGAAGCCCAGTCGATCGAGCACGTCAGGGGGCGCGCTCAGATGGAGCGACCATCACCGCCCCTCGAGGCCGAGAGCGCGATCCGTCACGGCAAGATCGAGGTGCCTGCGGTCCCCGGCCCGTTCGTCCCCCGGCCGGGGCTGCGTGCCGAGCTCGACCGGCAGGCCGATCCCGGGAACGCCGGGCACGTCGTGCTCGTCAGCGCCGCGGCCGGCTACGGCAAGACCGCCGCGGTGGCCGACTGGGTCCGTGCCTCCCCGGAGCACCCGACCGTGTGGCTGCGCCTCGACGTCGGTGATCGCGACGAAGCGCAGTTCTGGACCTCGCTCCTCGCGGCGCTGCGCACCTGCCCGGGAGTGCCCCCCGGCAGTCGGCTGCGCTCCCTGAGCGCCGCGTGGTCCCCCACGGGGTCAGCGGCCCGCACGGCCTTCGTGGCCGCCGTGCTCAACGCCCTCGATGCGCTCCCGACCCCCGTCCGGATCGTGCTCGACGACGTCCACGTGCTGGTCGCCCACCCCGGCCTCCACGGCCTCGACGACCTGGTGGCCCACAAGCTGGCCGGCCTGTCGCTCGTGCTGATCAGCCGGCTCGACCCACCGGTCGGGCTGCACCGCCTGCGGCTGGAGGGACGCCTGGGCGAGATCCGGGCGCAGGAGCTCACGTTCACTCCGGGCCAGGCCGCGGAGCTCTTCGCCGCCCAGGCCCCGCGGCTCACCCCGGAGCAGGTGGGGGTGCTCCACGACCGCACCGAGGGCTGGGTGGCGGCGCTGCGCCTCGCGATGGTGTCGCTGCGCGGCTGGGACGACCCCGCCCGGTTCGTCGAGGAGTTCGCCGGGGACGACCGCGGCGTCGCCGACTACCTCATCGGGGAGATCCTCGGCGGGCTCGGGGAACGCGACCGGGTCGTGCTCGACGCGACGTGCGTCTGCGACACCGTCACCGCCGAGCTCGCCGTGACGCTCTCGGGCCGCGACGACGCCGGTGAGGCGCTCGAGAGCCTCGAGGAACGCACCGCGCTGCTCACCCCCACCGATCCCCACCGCACCCACTACCGCGTCCACGACCTGCTGCGCTCCCACATCCTGGCCCGCCTGCGCCGCAGGCAGCCCGCCACGCTGGCGTCACTGCAGCTGCGGGCGGCGCACTGGCACCGCACACGCCACGAACACCTCGAAGTGGTGCGCTACACCGCGCTGGCCGGCGACGACGAGGCCACCCGTGCCGCCCTGCGCGCACACGCGATCGAGCTGATCGGCCGCGGGCAGTTCACCGCGATCGCCGAGACCGCCGCCCGGGTCGCCGACCGCGACGACGACCCCGACCACCGGCTCCAGCTGATCCGGGCCCTGGTCGAGCTCGAACGCGGCCCCGTCGACGACGCGGCCCGGCTCGTCGACGACGCGGAGGCCCATCTCGAGGACGACGACGGCAACCTCGCCGTCTTCCGCCGGGTCGTCCGCACCCGGCGGGCGCTCGCCGAGGGCCGGAACGCGGACGCGGTCGCCGCCGCCCGGACCATCCGGCCCGACGACGCGGTCGGGCGACCGCTGCAGGCGCTCGCCCTGGTGACGCGGGCGACCGCCCTCATGGCCACCGATCCGGTGCTCGCCCGCGACGACTGCGGTCGTGCCCTCGCCCTCGCGGACGGGCACGGGTGGCCGTACCTGAGCATGCAGGGCCTCGCCACGCTGGGCGTCCTCGACGCCACCGACCCCCACCGGCGCACCACCGACGTCGCGCGCTCGGCCGACGACCGCGCGACCAGCCAGGGCTGGCAGGACTCGGCCTGGGCCGTCAGCACCCAGATCGTGCTC
>NZ_DASXJS010000073.1:0-49098 GCF_036497245.1 Actinomycetospora sp.
GTGTCGCAGCTGGTGTTCCTGCACCTGCGCTTCCACGGGTACGGCCGCGGCGAGTGGACCGACTCGGCGGTGCGCCGCTACGTCACCGACGCCGGCCCGCTGCTCGACCGGCTGCACGACCTGGTGCGCTCGGACTCCACCACGCGCAACCGGCGCCGTGCCGCGGCCCTGCAGCGCACCTACGACGACCTCGAGGAGCGCATCGCGCGCATCTCCGCCGAGGAGGATCTCGCGCGGGTCCGCCCGGACCTCGACGGCAACGCGATCATGGAGCTGCTCGGGGTGGAGCCCGGTCCGGTGGTGGGCCGCGCGTGGCGGCACCTCAAGGACGTCCGCCTCGAGCGCGGCCCGCTCGACCGGGACGAGGCCGAGGCCGAGCTGCTCGCCTGGGCGCGCACGGAGGGGATCCGGGCCGACTGACGCGTCAGCGATGCGGCATCGCTGACACCGGACGTCAGTCACTCCACATCCTCGATGAGGCGGACCCGGGCGTGACGGCGGCCGTCGGGAACCGTCGTGCACCGGCCCGCGTCGACATCCCGTGCGCTACCACTTCGGCACCGGTCACGGTCCCGTGCACCGGCACGCCTCGCCCGCCGACCTCGATCTCCCCGGCGGCGCGGTCGGCGGCCGACCCGACGCCGTCCGCCTCGACTTCGACGGCGACGGACGGGTCGACGACGCGCTCTGGGACTCCGACGGTGACGGGACGGCCGACCGGGCGGTGCTGGACCTCGACGACGACGGCCGGCCCGAGCGGGCCTTCGCCGACCCGTCGGGGCGCGGGGTCTGGGACGCCCCTTCCCCCGTCGCCACCGACGCCGGGGGCACGGTCCGCTTCAGCGACGTGCGCGGGCGGGCGGCCTCGACCCGGGCGGTCGTCGACACCGACGGCGACGGCGTGCCCGACGGCGCGGTCGTCGACGCCGACCACGACCCGTCGACCCGCGAGACCGTCTGTGACCTCGACGGCGACGGGGTTGCGGACCAGCTCCTCGTGGACGCCGACGGGGACGGGGTCGCCGAACGGGCCTACGCCACGTCCGACCCGGGTTCGCCCCGCTGGGACGTGCTGCTCGCGGACGTCGACGGCGACGGCGCGGCGGAGCTGACCGTGACCGAGGGCGCGCCGGGCTGGCTCCCGCCCTGAGCCGCACCGTCCGACCGGGCCCCACCGTCCGGCCGGGCCCCATCATCTGCCCGGGTCTCGTCGTCCGACCGGGCCCCGCCGTCGGGACCGCGGGTGTCGCCGGGGTGGCGCCCGGTGCGCAGCGCGACCTCGTGGACGACCAGCCCGAGCAGGTAGATGCCCGCCGCGACCGCGATCAGCGGCGCCGACCGGCCGTCCAGCGGGCAGAACAGCGCGGCAGCGGCGACCGCGAGGACGTAGGTGACGTTGAAGACGGTGTCCGAGAGGGCGAACACCCGGCCCCGGTGGGCGTCGTCGACCTCACGCTGGACCGCGGCGTCCGAGCAGAGCTTGATGGCCTGCCCGACGAGGCCGAGCAGGAACGAGGCGCCGAGCAGGGTGGGCAGCGTCATCGGCAGCCCGAGCGCGAGCAGCGCGGCCGCGGCGAGCACGAGCATGATCCGGACCGTGGCCGGGCGGCCGAGGCGCGCGGTCAGCCAGGGGGTGACCACCGCGGCGACGCCGAGCCCGGCCGCGGCGACGACGACCGCCTCGCCCAGGCCCGCCACCCCGGCCCGGAACGGACCCCAGTCGGCGAGGCCGTTCCGCATGAGCAGCAGCATCACCAGCGTCGCGACCCCGAACGCCAGCCGGTGCGCCGCGACCGCCCAGAAGGCCGCCACGACGCCGGGGGCGGCCCGGGCCGCCCGAGCACCGTCGCCGAGCCCGTGGGCGACGGCACGCAGTGCCTGGGCCGTGCTCCCCTGGGCCCCTGCACCCGGGGCACCGTCGGGGCCGAGCGCGCCCCGGGCGAACCCGACCGCCACGACCACGATCACCAGCGAGCCGACCACGGACGCCGCGGCCGCGAGCCCCGACCCGGTGTCGCCCGCACCGAGCAGGCCGGTGAGGGCGAACGCGCAGGACGCCCCGAACGCCGCGGCCACCGCCCCGCTCGTCGTCACCAGGGAGTTCGCGGCGACGAGCCGGCGGGGGGCCACCAGGTGCGGCAGCGCGGCGGAGAGCCCGGCCTGGACGAAACGGCTGACGCCGATCGTCGCCAGCGCACCCAGATAGAGCCCCGGTCCGGTGAGCCCCGCCGCGACGACGGCCGCCGTCGCGAGCGTGAGCACGGCCCGCAGCACCCCCGCGACGATGAACACCCGGCGCCGGTCCCAGCGGTCGAGCAGCGCTCCCGCGAAGGGTCCGACCAGCGAGTACGGCAGCAGCACGACCGCCAGGCCGAGCGCCACGAGCACCGGGTCGGACTGGCGCTCGGGGTTGAACAGCACCGCTCCCCCGAGCGCGGCCTGGAAGACGCCGTCGCCCCACTGCGCACCGAGCCGGATCACCAGCAGACGCAGGAATCCGGGCTGGGCCGCGAGCTCCCGGCGCCGCACGCGGGCGGTGTCGGCGGGCCCGGGCGCCGCCGTCTCCTGCTCCGGTGCGGGGGGAGGAACGGGCACGACCGGCCACGCTACGCGCTCGCCCCACGGAACGGACTCGGGTGCCGGGACCGGGCACCGCCCCTCTCCGTCCGGACTCCCACGACGGGTGTGACGGCGGGGTGCCCGGCTGCCCGGCGGTCGGGCGGAGTGCCACGATGGGGTGCGTGGCCGAGGGAACGAGAGACGAGCCCACCGAACGCTCGGCCGACGCCGTCGAGGCGGGCACGCTCCTCGTCGCCGCCCCCGCCCTCACCGATCCGAACTTCGCCCGCTCCGTCGTCTTCGTCATCGACCACCGGCCGGAGGGCACGCTCGGCGTCGTCCTGAACCGGCCGAGCGAGGTCGCCGTCGACGACGTCCTGCCCGCCTGGGGGCCGTACACCTCCCGCCCGAACGCGATCTTCGTCGGCGGCCCCGTCGAGCAGAAGACGGCACTGTGCCTCGCCGCGCTGCGGACCGGGCAGGACCCGGGGCGGACCGACGGCGTGGTCGGGGTGCGCGGTCCGGTGGCCCTGGTCGACCTCGACGGCGACCCCGGCTCGCTGGCGCCCCGGGTGCGCGGCCTGCGCGTGTTCGCCGGCTACTCGGGCTGGGACCGGGGGCAGCTGGACGGTGAGATCGCCCGAGGCGACTGGTACGTCGTACCCGCCCTGCCCGACGACGTCCTCGCGCCGGCACGCCACGACCTCTGGGGCGGCGTCCTGCGCCGCCAGGGCGTCCCACTGGCGCTGCTCGCGACCCACGTCTCGGAGCCGTCCCGCAACTAGGTGCGCTGCGCGCTCGTGAGCACTTTCTGGTCCTATGACACCGGAAAGTGCTCACGAGGCCGGAGGCCACCCAGTGGGGATCACGCGCGAACAGCCGGGACCCGGCCAGGAGTCGGTGTGGGACTACCCGCGGCCGCCGCGCGCGGAGCGGGACACCCGCCGCGCCGTCGTGACCCACGCGGGCACCGTCGTGGTGGACACCGCCGACCTGGTCCGGGTGCTCGAGACCAGCCACCCGCCGACGTTCTACCTGCCGCGCACCGCGTTCCCCGAGGGCGTCCTGCGGCCCGCGCAGCGCCGGACGGTGTGCGAGTGGAAGGGCACGGCGCGCTACGTCGACATCGTGGTGCCGGGGGTGACCCTCGAGGCGGTCGGCTGGTGGTACCCGGAGGGCTCCGAGGGTGGGGCCAGCGCGTCGTACCCGATTCTCGCCGACCGGGTGTCGCTCTACCCCACGCCGTTCGACCGGATCACGCTCGACGGCGAGCGCGTCGTCCCGCAGCCCGGGGGGTTCTACGGCGGGTGGATCACCCAGGACGTCGTCGGGCCGTTCAAGGGTGGCCCGGGCAGCTGGGGCTGGTAGTTCAGCCCCGCGCCGCTCAGCCGTGCTCGGCGTCGGCCGCGGCGCGCGGGCACAGCGAGCACGCCCCGCCGCACGTGCCTGCCGTCGTCGGCGCGCACGCGTCGGCGGCCTCGTCGGTCTCCTCGCCCTGCGTGCAGGGGCCGGCCGGCCGGCTCTCGGCCTCGAGGGTCACCACCCGGTCCGCCGCGGCGTAGCGGGAGCCGATGCTCCCGCCGACCCCGACCAGCCCGACGAGCCCCACCAGCCCGACGACGAGGAGGGTCGCCGCGGCCCCGACCGTCGGGGCGAGGAGACCGGCGGCCCCGGCGGCGACACCCACCAGCCCCGCGGCCAGGAACGCGGGCGCCGCCACCCGGTTCGCGCGGCGGAACGAGTCCACCCGTGCCATCGTCCAGCTGGTCCTGACCCCGATCCCGCGGTTGCGGGGCAGGCGGTGCGTCGCGGCGAGGATCCCGACGACGAGGACGGCGGCGGCTGCGACCACGAGGACGGCGGCCAGGACGGGGACGACCATGTCCCCAGAGTAGGCTCGGCCCTCAGAGGACCCGCCGCCAGACGTCCCCCGTCGGCGCGGGCCGCCCCGGTCGCCGTCGCACCCGCCGTGTGGGCGCCGGGCGCAGCGCATCCGTGGTGACCAGGAGGAACGCCGTGACCGCCCAGCCCGACGTCGCCGCCGCCGACGCCGACCGACGCGGCACGCCGCCGTTCCGCTACACGGCCGCGCTGGCGAGCGGGATCGAGGCGCGGTGGCAGGACCGCTGGGAGGCCGAGCAGACCTTCTCGACGCCGAACCCCGCCGGGCCGCTGTCCGACGGCGAGACGCTCGACCCGGCCGAGAAGTACTACCTGATGGACATGTTCCCGTACCCGAGCGGTGCGGGGCTGCACGTCGGGCACCCGCTCGGCTTCATCGGCACCGACGTGCTGGGCCGCTTCATGCGCATGACCGGGCGCACTGTGCTGCACACGATGGGGTTCGACGCGTTCGGGCTGCCCGCCGAGCAGTACGCGGTCCAGACCGGGACGCACCCGCGTGCCACCACCGAGGCGAACATCGAGCGCTACCGCGCCCAGATCCGCCGCCTGGGGCTGGCCCACGACAAGCGCCGGTCGGTGTCCACCACCGACATCGAGTTCTACCGCTGGACCCAGTGGATCTTCTTGCAGATCCACGGGTCCTGGTTCGACCGCGACCAGGACCGCGCCCGGCCGATCGCGGAGCTGGAGGCGGAGTTCGCGTCGGGCGTCCGTCAGCTGCCGGACGGTCGCGCGTGGTCGGCGCTGACCCGGCCGGAGCAGGACCGCGTGCTGGACGGGCACCGGCTGGCCTACCTGGCCGACGCGCCCGTGAACTGGTGCCCGGCGCTGGGCACGGTGCTCTCCAACGAGGAGGTCACCGCCGACGGGCGCTCCGAGCGCGGCAACTTCCCCGTCTTCCGGCGTCACCTGCGCCAGTGGATGATGCGGATCACCGCCTACGCCGACCGGCTGGCCGACGACCTCGACGGCGTCGACTGGCCGGACTCGGTCAAGGCGATGCAGCGCAACTGGATCGGCCGCTCGCAGGGGGCGTCGGTGCGGTTCGGGGTGTCGGGTCCGGCCACGGCCGATCCGGCCGCCGCCATCGAGGTCTTCACGACGCGGCCCGACACGCTGTTCGGCGCGACCTACCTGGTCCTGGCACCGGAGCACCCGCTGGTCGACGCGATCCTGCCGGCGGCGTGGCCGTCGCCCGGGGGTGAAGCCGCGCTGGACGGTCGGTGGACCGGAGGGGCCGACACCCCGGCCGAGGCGATCGCCGGCTACCGCAGCGTCGTCGCGTCCCGGTCCGACCTGGAGCGCCAGGAGGCCCGGGACAAGACCGGCGTCTTCACCGGCGCCTGGGCGGTCAACCCGGTCAACGGTGAGGAACTGCCCGTCTTCGTCGCCGACTACGTTCTCATGGGCTACGGGACCGGCGCGATCATGGCCGTCCCCGGTCAGGACCAGCGCGACTGGGACTTCGCGACGGTGTTCGGCCTGCCCATCCGCCGGACGGTGCAGCCGCCGGAGGACTTCGAGGGGTCCGGGGGCCAGGCCTACGTCGGCGCGGGTCCGGCGATCAACTCGGCGAACTCCGAGGTCTCGCTGAACGGGCTGGCCGTCGACGAGGCCAAGACCGCCATCATGGAGTGGCTGGCGTCGCGCGGCGACGGCGAGACGGTCGTGCAGTACAAGCTGCGCGACTGGCTGTTCAGCCGCCAGCGCTACTGGGGCGAGCCGTTCCCGGTCGCCTACGTCGCCGACGGCGAGTCCGACGGCGGCCCGTCGATCCCGCGTGCGCTGCCCGACTCGGACCTGCCGGTCCTGCTGCCCGAGGTCGACGAGTACGCGCCGAAGACCTTCGCCCCGGACGACCGCGACTCCGCGCCCGAGTCCCCGCTGGCCCGCGCGACGGAGTGGACGTCGTTCTCCGAGGACCTGGCATCGGACCCGGAGCACGGGTGGGCCCGGTACGTCCGGGAGACGAACACGATGCCGCAGTGGGCCGGCTCGTGCTGGTACCACCTGCGCTACCTGGACCCGACCAACACCGAGCGCTTCGTCGACCCCGACATCGAGCGGTTCTGGCTGGGCCCGCGCCCGGAGGTGTTCGGGCCGGGTGACCCGGGCGGGGTCGACCTGTACGTCGGCGGCGTCGAGCACGCCGTGCTGCACCTGCTGTACGCGCGCTTCTGGCAGAAGGTGCTGTTCGACCTGGGCCACGTGTCGGCCTCGGAGCCGTTCCGCCGGCTGTTCAACCAGGGCTACATCCAGGCCTGGGCCTACATCGACGCCCGCGGGGTGTACGTGCCCGCCGAGGAGGTCGTGGAGCTGCCGGACGGTCGCGGATTCACGTGGAACGGGGAGCCGGTCACCCGGGAGTACGGGAAGATGGGCAAGTCGCTGCGCAACGTGGTGACCCCGGACGAGATGTGCGCGACGTACGGGGCGGACACGTTCCGGCTCTACGAGATGTCCACCGGGCCGATGGAGGCCTCGCGCCCCTGGTCGACCCGTGACGTCGTCGGCTCGCAGCGCTTCCTGCAGCGGGTGTGGCGGCTGATGGTGGACGAGAACGACGGCTCACTGCGGGTCGCCGAGGCCGGCGCACCCTCCGACGAGACGCTGCGCCTGCTGCACCGCACCATCGACGGGGTGCGGGCCGACTTCCCGGCGATGCACTACAACACCGCGGCGGCCAAGCTGATCGAGCTTGCCAACCACCTGACGAAGACCCATCCCGAGGGGGGTCTGCACCGGTCGGTGGCCGAGCCGCTGGTGCTCATGCTCTCGCCGTTGTGCCCGCACCTGGCCGAGGAGCTGTGGTCGATGCTCGGCCACCCGCGCTCGCTGGCCTACGAGCCGTTCCCGGTGGCCGACGAGGCGCTCCTCGTCGAGGACACCGTCGAGTACCCGATCCAGGTCAACGGCAAGGTCCGCTCCCGGATCACGGTGCCGGCGTCCGCGACCGATGACGAGGTTCGCGCCGCCGCGCTGGTCGACCCGAAGGTCGCGGAGCTGCTCGAGGGCGCCGAGCCGCGCAAGGTGATCGTGGTCCCGGGCCGCCTGGTGAACCTCGTCAAGTAGTCCTCGCCCCATCGGCACGAGGGGAGCCCTCGGGCGCCTAGAGCGACTCGTTCTTCCCCTCGCGCCCAGGCCGATCGCGCGCGAGGGGAGCCCTCGTGCGGCTAGAGCGGCCGGATCCTCCCCTCGCGGAACCGGGTGGATCCGAACGGCGCCGGGCTGCGTCACCAGGGCATGCCGAAAAGAGCGAAGATCGATTGGCGCGCCGTTCGTGACGCTGCGCCTCACGGAGCAATCCGCCGCGCCGAGCTCCATGAGCTGGGCGTCGGATCCGGGACCATCGCCGCGCGAACGGGGTCCGGACTGTGGGAGCAGGGCCGGCGGGGCCAGATACGGCTGGTGACCGGAACGCCGAGCGAGGCCGAACGCCTGGACAGCGCCCTGAGACTGGCCGGCGACCGTGCCGTGCTGAGCGGGGCGGTGGCGTGCCGACGGTACGGGCTGACCAAGATGCCCGCCGACGGCACGATCCTGGTGCTCGTGCCGCACGAGCGACGCCGCGCGGGCGACGGTGACGTCATCCTCGAACGCACCCGCGAGCTGCCGCCCCCGGTCCTGCGCGACGGGTTCCCCTGCGCGCCCCTCGACCGCGCGGTGATCGACACCTCGCGACGCATGCGCCGGCTCGACGACGTGCGCGCGCTCCTCGCCGAGGCCGTGCAGCGCGGCTTCACGACGGTGGCCCGGCTCTCGGCCGAGCTCGAGGCGGGGAGCGGTCGCGGGAGCCGGCTTCCACGTCTTGTCCTCGTCGAGCTGGCCGCCGGAGTCCGGTCCGCTCCCGAGGCGTGGGCCCGGGAGATCGCGCTGGAACTGGAGCAGGAGAGCGGCTTCCCGCGCATCGAGTGGAACCGCGCGATCCACCTCGAGACGGGCGAGCGGCTCTTCGATCCGGACGGCTGGATCGACGAGGTGGCGGCCGCCTGGGAGATCGAGTCCGTCGAGTACCACCTGTCCCCCGAGGACCAGGAGCGCTCGTACCGCCGGCGTGCAGTGATGAACCGGTACGACGTCGTGCTCGTGGAGCACCGGCCGAGTCGCCTGCGCACGGCGAAGGCCGAGGTCAAGTCGGACCTGCGAGCGGCCTACGACCGCGCGCGACGGCGGCCCCGGCCGCCGCTCGTCTCCCGCCCGCCGTTCGTCCCCGGCCCGGTGTGATCCCACGCGAGGGGAGGACCCGCTCGCTCTACACACACGAAAGCTCCCCTCGAGCCGGGCCGGGCCTGGCTCGAGGGGAGCATCCGGTCGCTCTATCCGCCCGAGGGTTCCCCTCGCTCGGAACGGGGTTCCGATCTAGTCGATCGAAGGAGCCCTTCGCTCAGAAACCGGTGGAGGAGGTCAGTCCTCGCCGCGGATGAACTCCTCGACCCGGTCGTAGGCCACCGAGTCGCGGTACTGCTCGGGCGGCGACTTCATGAAGTAGGACGACGCGCCGAGCAGCGGACCGCCGATGCCGCGATCGAGCGCGATCTTCGCGGCGCGCACCGCGTCGATGATGATCCCGGCCGAGTTCGGGGAGTCCCAGACCTCGAGCTTGTACTCCAGCGACAGCGGGACGTCGCCGAACGCGCGTCCCTCGAGCCGGACGTAGGCCCACTTGCGGTCGTCGAGCCAGGGCACGTAGTCCGAGGGCCCGATGTGGACGTTGCCCTTGCCCATGTCGCGGTCGACCTGGGAGGTCACCGACTGCGTCTTCGAGGTCTTCTTCGACTCCAGGCGCTCCCGCTCGAGCATGTTCTGGAAGTCCATGTTGCCGCCGACGTTGAGCTGCATCGTGCGGTCGAGCTGCACGCCGCGGTCCTCGAAGAGCTTCGCGAGGACGCGGTGGGTGATCGTGGCGCCGACCTGGGACTTGATGTCGTCGCCGACGATCGGCACGCCGGCCTCGGTGAACTTGGCCGCCCACTCCGGGTCGGAGGCGATGAACACCGGGAGCGCGTTGACGAACGCGACACCCGCGTCGAGCGCGCACTGCGCGTAGAACTTGTCCGCGTCCTCGCTGCCCACGGGCAGGTAGGAGACGAGCACGTCGGCACGGGCCTCGCGCAGCGCCGCGACGACGTCCACCGGCTCCTCGTCGGCCTCGGTGATGATCTCGCGGTAGTAGCGGCCCAGCCCGTCGAGGGTGTGCCCGCGCTGCACCGTCACCCCGGTCGGCGCCACGTCGGCGATCTTGATCGTGTTGTTCTCGCTGGCCGCGATGGCCTCGGCGAGGTCCTGCCCGACCTTCTTGGCGTCCACGTCGAACGCGGCCACGAACTCGAGGTCGCGGACGTGGTAGCCGCCGAAGTCGACGTGCATGAGCCCGGGCACACGGGTGGCCGGGTCGGCGTCGGCGTAGTACGTGACGCCCTGGACCAACGAGGCGGCGCAGTTGCCCACGCCGACGACGGCCACTCGGACCTGACCCATGGATGGTCTCCTTCGCTCTTCGTGCCCCGGTCGATGGTCGGTGTCGGGGCGTGTCTGACGTGCAGGTGTCGTCCCTGCGCGGTCGATGGGGGACGGGGAACATCGGAGGACGTCGTCGTCCGTGCCGGCGGCCCGGCCGCTCTCAGTCCGGCGGCGCCGCGGATCGGTCGGGGCGCTCCGGGGGTCTGTGCTCGGTCGGGGCGGCCTGGCCCAGCGACCTCTCGTGGTCGATGAGCTCGTTCAGCCAGCGGACCTCGCGCTCGGTGGTGTCCAGGCCGATGCGGTGCAGCTCGCGGGTGTAGCGGTCGATCTGCTCGCCGGCCCGGGTCATCGTCGTGCGGAGTCCGTCGCGCCGCTCCTCGACACGCCGCCGCCTGCCCTCGAGGATGCGCATCCGCACCTCCGCGGGGGTCCGGGAGAAGAAGGCCAGGTGCACGCCGAAGCTCTCGTCGTCACAGGCCTGCGGACCCGCCTCGGCGAGCAGGTCGTCGAGTCGGTCCTTCCCCTCCGCGGTGATCTCGTACACCCGTCGACCGCGACGTCCCCAGGTCGGGCGTACCGCGCCCGCCGGGGCGGGCTCCGGATCACGCTCGGCGATGAGCTCGGCCCGCTGGAGCCGGCGCAGCGTCGGGTAGACGGAGCCCCACGAGAACGCGCGCAGCGATCCCAGCCGGGCGTGGAGCTGCTTGCGCAGCTCGTAACCGTGCATCGGTGCCTCGTGCAGGAGACCGAGGACCGCGAGCTCGAGCACCGCGCCTCCCCTCCCGAAACGTCCCGACGACCGGTCGCCGGTGAGAGCAACCTCTCGATGCACCATATCGCGCCGATACATCGAGCGTCGGCTGCGACGATCTCGTCACACGACGGCAGCGCACCGTGGGGCGACGCTGGCTACGCTGAAGCGCGTGCGAACACCCCGCCAGGTCGTCGACTACGCGCTGCGTCGTCGCGCGCATCTCGCCGACGTGGCTGCCGGGCGCACCTCCGGTGGGGACGCGTGCGACGCCGGGTCGTACCTGCTCCAGGCCGCCGCCTACCACGGTGTCCCCACGACGACGCCCTGTCCGCTGTGCCGCCGCGACGAGGTCGTCAACGTCTCGTGGGTCTTCGGTGATCGCCTGGGACCGGTGTCCGGTTCCGCCCGTTCGGGTGACGAGATCGCTCGACTGGACGACGCGGCCGGGGAGTTCACGGTGCACGTGGTGGAGGTCTGCCGTACGTGCCGCTGGAACCACCTCGTACAGTCCTACGTCTTGGGAGCGGACGACGCCTCGGGTGGCGGCCGCCGTCGACGTCGAACCGCCTCGCCCTGACGCCGACGGGGGCGTGACAGGGCCGGGTCCGTTGCCGACCGTGCAGTCCCTGGGAGGCGCCACGTGACCGACGACCGTCGAACGGACCGTCGTCCCGTCAGCGGCTCCGCCGCCCCACCGCGGCAGGGAGGATCCGGCCCACCGCCGGCCCCGCCCCGGAACCTGCCCCCGGGTTGGACCGCCACCCCACCCGCCGAACGGAACGGTCAGGGCGCGCCTGCCCCGAACGGCCGCCCGCCGCAGGGCAACCCTCCGCAGAACCCGCAGGGTCCGCCGCCTCCGTCCCCCGGCCCCCGCGGTCAGGGTCCCCCCGGCCCGCCCCCGAACGGCCGGCCGCCGAACGGGCAGGCACCGAACGGCCAGGCGCCCCACGGTCAGCCGACCCGGAACCCCGCCGGACCGAACGCGACCCGGGTCGCGCCGACCCCTGACACCCGCAGCCCCGAGACCCGCAGCCCCGAGCGCCCCGACGCGTGGGGCTCCGAACGGCAGGAGCCGCGCCTCCTCACCCACGACGGCGGCCGCCCGCTCGCCGCCGCGGGGGCGACCGCGGCGACCCCGACCCGCGCGGCGGGCGGCACCGCCACCGGCTCGCGGCCGGGTACGGCGCCGACCGTCGCCACCGAGGTGGTCAAGAGCCCCGCGGCCCCCGGGCGCACCCGGCCCCCGGTCGACCCGCCGGACGGTCCCGGTGGGCGCGGGAACGGCGGGCGCGGGAACGGCGGACCAGACGAGCCGCAGAGCAAGCGCCAGGCCAAGCTCGCCGGCCTCACCCCGCGTCAGCGGCGCTGGCGGCGTGGCAGGCGGATCGGTTACGTCGTGCTCGCGGTCGCGATCGTCGGCCCGATCCTGGCGTTCGCGATCGGTTGGATCATGTTCCGGATCCCCTCGGCCGACGACGCGACCAACAACCAGGTCGCCACGATCGACTACGCCGACGGCTCGACGATGGCGAGCCTCGCGCAGGCCCAGGGCAACCGGATCAAGGTGCCGCTCTCCCAGGTCCCGGTCTGGGTCCAGCACGCGGTGGCCTCCGCCGAGGACCGCAGCTTCTACACCAACTACGGCTTCGACCCGATCGGCATCGCCCGCGCCGCCTTCAACCAGGCGCAGGGCGGGTCGGGCGGCGGCTCGACGATCACGCAGCAGTACGTGAAGAACGTGCTGGTGGGCGACGAGCACTCGTACTCGCGCAAGTACCGCGAGGTCGTGATCGCGGCGAAGATCAACCAGGAGGAGTCGAAGGAGCAGATCCTCGAGAACTACCTGAACACGATCTACTTCGGCCGCGGTGCGTACGGCATCCAGGCCGCGGCCCAGGCGTACTACGGCCGCGACGTGAACACGCTGAGCCCGGCCGAGGGCGCCGTGCTCGCCGGTCTGATCCAGTCGCCGTCCAAGTGGGACCCGTCCGTCGATCGGGCCGGATCCGAGCAGCGGTGGAACTACGTGCTCGACGGCATGGTCGACCAGAAGTGGCTCTCGCGTCCCGACCGCGCGGCCGCGGTGTTCCCGGCGACGCTGCCGCCCTCGGCGCGCAGGACCGGGATCCCGGACAACGACCGCGGGCACATCGTGTCGGCGATCAAGAACGAGCTCGCCTCCTACGGCATCACCGAGCAGCAGGTGAATCAGGAGGGGCTCAAGGTCGAGACCACCGTCGATCCGGGGCTGCAGCAGCAGGCGGCCGACGCCGCGGCGAAGACCCTCGACGGCCAGCCGGCGAACCTGCGGACCTCGCTGGTCTCGGAGGATCCGCGCTCGGGTGCGATCGCGGCGTACTACGGCGGCAGCGACGGGTCCGGCTTCGACTACGCCCAGACGACGCGTCAGCCCGGCTCGTCGTTCAAGCCCTTCGTGCTGCTCGCGGGACTCGAGCGCAACCCGCCGATCGGGCTCGGCACCCAGTTCGACGGCGGCACCCCGCAGACCATCGCCGGCACGAAGGTGGAGAACTCCGACGGCGAGAGCTGCCCGAACTGCGATCTGAAGACCGCGATGACGCTGTCGATCAACACCGTCTTCTACCAGCTCGGCATCCAGGTCGGACCGCAGAAGGTCGCCGACGCCGCGCACCAGGTCGGGATCAGCGCGCCACTGGACAAGCCCACCGGCGGTATCGCGATCGGCGACAAGGAGGTCCGCCCGGGCGACATGGCCTCGGCGTACGCGACCTTCGCCGCCGACGGCATCTTCCACCGTCCGCACATGGTCACGCGGGTCACGACCTCGGACGGCCGGATCCTCTACGACGGGGGCGTCACGGCGCCCGAGCAGCGGATCAGTCAGCAGCTCGCCCGCAACGTCACCGAGTCGATGCTCGACGTCGCCTCGCACTCGCAGATCCCGCTCGCCGGCGGACGGCCCGTCGCGTCCAAGACCGGCACGGTGCAGTCGTCGCAGAAGGGCCAGAACAACGACGCCTGGACGGTCGGGTACACCCCGCAGCTCTCGACCGCGGTGTGGGTGGGGACCGACGACAACTCCCCGATCAAGACCTCCGCGGGCAAGCCGATCTACGGACGCGGCGTGCCCGGCCAGATCTGGCAGCGCTACATGAACCAGGCGCTGCGCTCCCAGCCGGCGCAGAAGTTCTCCGATTTCGAGGCCATCGGTGCGCCGCCCGCCCCGCCCGCACCGGCCACGCCGACCCCGGACCCGAACAACCCGAACGGCCAGCAGAACGGCCAGATCTGCATCAACGGCGTGTGCACCGACACCGGCAACGGCCAGAACCAGAACGGGCAGAACAACGGCGACAACGGGCAGAACGGCCAGAACGAGAACGGCCAGAACGGTCAGAACGGTCAGAACGACGGCCAGGACGGCAACAACAACGGGAACAACGGCAACGGCAACCGCGGCCAGGGCAACGGCGGCCCGGGCAACGGGGGCAACGGTGGCGGCGGCGGCAACGGCGACCTGTTCCCCGACGGCTTCTGAGCCGCGCCCCGAGCACCGTTGACCTCCGACGCCCCGCCGGACCGCAGCCGTACCCACGACCCGGCGTCCCTCGACGCGACCTCCCGGGTGCTGCCCGCCCACGAGGACGGGTTCGTCCGCGCGGCCAGTGCCGCCGGCGGCGGGCCGCTGGGCGCGCACGCCGTCGTCGGGCGGGCCCGGTTCTTCACGCCGCTGCGCGTGGTGCTGCTGCTCGCAACGATCGTGCTCGCGCTCGCCTGGTTCGCCAAGTCGCCGTGCCTGCAGCAGTACGTGGACGACAACGGCCAGACCCAGCTGGACTGGCGCGACGGCAGGCAGTACGTCGCGATGTGCTACTCGGACACGGTGCCGCTCTACACCGCCGAGCGGCTCGACGCGGGCGGTGTCCCGTACGTGACGAGCTGGACCGAGCAGCGCGACGACGGGTCGCAGCAGGTGCGCTTCATGGAGTACCCGGTGCTCACCGGGTTCTTCCAGTGGATGAACGCCCGTCTCGCGGCGGGCTGGCTCGGCCTCGCGGCCGCGGGCGTGCTGCCCGGCGGCCTCGCCGTGGTCGTGTACTTCGACCTCTCGGCGTTCTGGCTCGCGCTCGCGTGGCTCGGGACGATCTGGGCGATGGTGCGGCTGAGACCGGGCCGTCCCTGGGACGCGGCGATCGCGGCGACCTCCCCGCTCGTGGCCGTGCACGCGTTCACCAACTTCGACACTCTCGCCGTCGCCGGCGCGACGCTCGGGATGCTCGCCTGGTCCCGACGACGACCCGGCCTGGCCGGCGTGCTCCTGGGGCTGGGTGCGGCGGCCAAGCTCTATCCGCTCTTCCTGCTCTTCCCGCTGCTGCTGTTGTGCCTGCGGGCGGGGCGGATGCGCGGCTGGTGGACCGTGACGGTGGCCGGGCTGGCGTCATGGGCGGCGGTCAACGTCCCGATCGCCGTCATCGCGCCCGCCGGCTGGTGGGAGTTCTACCGGCTCAACTCCACGCGGGCCGCCGACCCGGACTCGATCTACAACATCGTGTCGGGCCTGACCGGCTGGCCCGGGTTCGACGGGCAGGTCGCCTCCGGCCAGACCCCGGCCGTGCTCGACGCCGTCACGGCGGTGGCCTTCGCCGCGTGCTGCGTCGGGGTCGCCGAGCTCGTCCGACGCGCGCCGGTCCGGCCGCGGCTCGCGCCGATCGCGTTCCTCGTCGTCGCGGCGTTCCTGCTGACCAACAAGGTCTGGAGCCCGCAGTACTCGCTCTGGCTGATCCCGCTGGCCGTGCTGGCCTACCCGCGGTGGCGGCCGCTGCTCGCGTGGATGGCGATCGACGCGTTCGTGTGGGTGCCGCGCATGTACTACTACCTGGGGACGAGCGCGAAGGGGCTGCCGGCGCCGTGGTTCTACGGGGCGGTCCTCCTGCGTGACCTGGCGGTGGTGGCCGTCGGCGTGCTGATCGTGCGCACCGTGCTGCACCCGGAGCTCGACCCGGTCCGGACCCGCCCGGGTCGCCCCGGGCCGCCGGTGATCGGCGCCGACCCCGACGGTGGGGTGCTCGACGGGGCCTCCGACGCCGCGTGGTTCGCGCGGTGGCGTCGTGACCGCCGGGAGGACGCACCGCCGGTCCCGGCGGGCGCGGCCACACGATCCGGTCGTCACTGAGCCCTCGCGGCCCAGCACGCCCAGTACGGCGCGTGGCCCGGTCGTGACAGACCGGTGATCCGTGCGTCACCTCCGGAGCAGTGCCTCGTTGAGCCGAACGTCGGAGCCCGTCCGACGATGCCGGTGCCTGCCCCCGCGGATGCGGGGAGCGCGGAGCCTCGGCGGTGCGCCGGGGCGGGACCGCAGACGTCGTTCCACGTTAGGGGTCCTGCATGGGTGCGCGGTTCTCGCGTCTGGTGTCGGTCGCGGCAGCCGGTGGTGTCCTCACCGGCTCGCTGCTGTTCGGGGCGGGTGTGGCCATGGCCGCACCGACGCCCGCGGCAGGGGGTCAGGTCGTCCCCGCGCAGTGCGGCCAGTCGGTGCAGGCCAGCCCGGGTGACACCGTCAAGGTGACCCCGCTGCTGGGTCTGCCGATGATGGTGCCGATCACGAGCGCCGCCGGTCCGCTCCAGTCGATCAATCAGTCGATCGCCGGGTCGCTGTGCCAGGTGCAGGTGCAGCTGGTCCAGCCGGCGACCACCGCCGTCGCCGCCGCCGCCCCGGCCCTCAAGCCGGCGACGGACACCGTCGAGAAGGGTTCGCGGACCGCCCTCGGCGGGCAGGCGCCCGCGGCCTCCCCGGCGGCCCAGGCTCCCGCCGCCGCTCCGCAGGCGGCCGCCGCGCCGCTCCCGGCGGTCGCGCCCGCCCCGATCGCGCCGGCAGCGCTCGCCGCGTCCGCGCCTGCCTTCGCGCCGTCGTTCAACACGCTGCCCTCGTCGTTCCTCGGTGCGTCGGCGCCGGCGTCCGCCCCGGGTGGCCTGCCCACCTACGACGCCGGTCAGCTGCTCGGCTCGTCGTTCCCGGGCCTCAAGGCCGGTGCACCCGCGTACCTGGGCTACGACCCGGCCAGCGCCGTGACCACCGCCAGCCAGGTCCAGGCGCTGCCCGTCGACGGTATGTCCGGTGGCATGGGCGTCCCGGTGATGCTCGCCGTGCTGGCGCTCGCCGGCGTCGCGGCGTTCGTCGTGCGGTCGATCGTGCTCCGGCGTGCGACCTCGTCGGCGGCCTCCGCCCCGGAGGACGTGGCGGACGAGACCGACGAGACGGTCGACCCGATCTCCGCGGAGGCCCTGACCGAGGTCCGCTCGCCCGCGCCCGAGTCGCCCGCCGTGGGCTTCCCGGCCGTCCGGGACGAGCACGACGAGACCGAGCTGATGGGAACCGCGGCGCGCTGAGTCGCGTCCGACCCCTGAGGGGGTCGACTCCGATGTGGGACCGACCCGGGCGGGTCGGGACCGGCGACATCCGCCGGTCCCGGCCCGCCCGTCGTCGTTCCGGGGGCACCACGTACCCTGGAACGACCGAGAACCCTCCTGCCACGGAACGTCCGTGGCCGCCAGCCCATGGGAGGTGAGTGGTACTCGTGCGCCACTACGAAATGGTCGTCATCCTCGAGCCGAGTCTCGACGAGCGAACCGTGCAGCCCTCGCTGGAGACGTTCCTGAACGTCATCCGCAAGGACGGCGGGACCGTCGAGAACGTCGACGTCTGGGGTCGTCGTCGTCTCGCCTACGAGATCGAGAAGCACGGCGAGGGCATCTACGCCGTCCTCGACGTCAACTGCGAGCCGTCGACCATCAAGGAGATGGATCGTCAGCTCGCCCTGAACGAGTCGGTGCTCCGCACCAAGGTCATGCGTCGTGACCCCGCCGCCGCGACGCGCCGGGGCAAGGCCGGCGCTGCCTGATGGCGGGCGACACCGTCATCACCGTGGTCGGCAACCTCACCGCCGACCCGGAGCTGCGGTTCACGCCGTCCGGCGCCGCCGTCGCGAACTTCACCGTCGCGTCGACCCCTCGCACCTTCGACCGCCAGAGCGGTGAGTGGAAGGACGGCGAGGCCCTGTTCCTGCGCTGCAACATCTGGCGTCAGGCGGCCGAGAACGTCGCCGAGACGCTGACCCGCGGTGCGCGGGTCATCGTGCAGGGACGACTCAAGCAGCGTTCGTTCGAGACCCGCGAGGGTGAGAAGCGGACCGTCATCGAGCTCGAGTGCGACGAGATCGGCCCCTCGCTGCGCTACGCCACCGCGTCGGTCACCAAGGCCAGCCGCGGAGGCGGCGGCGGTGGTGGTGGTTACGGCGGCGCGCCCAACGGCGGCGGTGGCGGTGGCTACGGAGGTGGCGGCGGCCAGTCCGGCGGCGGCGACGACCCGTGGGCCTCGGCGCCCGTCGCGGGATCGTCCGGTTCCGGCTCCGGTGGCGGCGGCTACGACGACGAGCCCCCCTTCTGAATCCCTCGTTCACCCCAGTTCAGCTCGGCTAGGAGAAAGAAACACCATGGCGAAGCCGCCGGTGCGCAAGCCCAAGAAGAAGGTCTGCGCGTTCTGCAAGGACAAGAACCAGGACATCGACTACAAGGACACCAACCTCCTCCGCAAGTACATCTCGGACCGCGGCAAGATCCGCGCCCGCCGGGTCTCGGGCAACTGCTCGCAGCACCAGCGGGACGTCGCCGTCGCCGTGAAGAACTCGCGTGAGATGGCTCTGCTGCCCTACACGTCGACCGCGCGCTGAGGAGGGGGAACCACGCGATGAAGCTCATCCTCACCGCCGACGTCGCCAACCTCGGCGGGCCCGGCGACAACGTCGAAGTCAAGGACGGCTACGGCCGCAACTTCCTGCTGCCCCGTGGACTGGCCATCGTGGCCACCCGCGGCGCGATGAAGCAGGTTGCCACGATCCGCCGCACCCAGGAGGGCAAGCGGATCCGCGACCGCGACCACGCGAACGAGATCGCCGGTCAGCTCCAGCAGGTCGGCACCGTGACGGTGACCGCGAAGTCCGCGGGCCAGGGCGGCAAGCTCTTCGGCTCCGTGACGCCCGCCGACATCGTCGGCGCGGTGCGGTCCTCGGGCGGGCCGAACCTGGACAAGCGCCTGGTCGACACCAGGGGGCACATCAAGTCCACCGGTGCCCACCAGGTGACCGTCCGGCTGCACCCGGACGTCGCCGTCGAGCTCTCCCTGGACGTCCAGGGCGCCTGAGCGCCCCACCGTCCCCACCTCGGGCCCCGGACCGCCACGTGCGGTCCGGGGCCCGACGTGTGTCCGGACCCGATCGGTGGGTGCCCGTCGGCGCGGGGCGCCGGATCACGCCCCTCCCCCACCCGGGGCGCCGGATGGTCGCCCGGTGGTCGTCCTGCCGTCGAGCGCCCGTCGGCGGCCGGTCGTCTCCGCGCCACGGAGTCGTGTCGCGACACGCCGGGCCTCGGTGTGCGCCGACATGCCGATCCACTTGTTGTCCACAGGATGCACAGCGCGTTGAGCTGGGAGAACGCCGAAACCGGGCCGGTTGCCAACAGGTTGTCCCCAGGTGTGCCCACCTGGGGACCCTGTGCTTTCCGATCCGTCCCCAGGCCATCAACACCGACATCAACAGCACCGCCTGGCCGGTCCGCGTGGGGCGGCCCTACCGTGCGACCCGCACCTCCTCCCGGGCCGCGCACGCGTGGCCGGCGGCGGTGTCGGTGCCTCGCGGTAGAAGGGGGCAGGCCGGACGTGCCGGGGACGACCCGGGCGTCCGCGGCGATGGGAAGGAGCGGTCCGTGGCGGTGCTCGACGAGCGGGGGGCGGGCGGCCGGGACGGCGGACACCCCCGCTCCGGCGGATCCTCCGAGGGCTCGCGCCCGGAGTTCGACCGACAGCCGCCGCAGGACATCCCGGCCGAGCAGTCGGTGCTCGGCGCGATCCTGCTCAGCAAGGACGCGATCGCCGACGTCGTCGAGATGCTCAAGCCGGACGACTTCTACCGGCCCGCGCACCAGACGGTCTACGAATGCGTGCTCGATCTCTACGGGCGCGGGGAGCCCGCGGACCCGGTGACGGTGTCCGCGGAGCTCGAGCGCCGCGGCGAGCTGCTCCGCATCGGTGGCGCGCCGTACCTGCACACGCTCATCGCAGCGGTGCCCACGGCGGCCAACGCGGCGTACTACGCCGAGATCGTGGCCGATCGGGCGATCCTGCGCCGCCTGGTCGAGGCGGGCACGCGGATCGTGCAGCTGGGCTATCACGGCGGCGAGGGCGCGGACACCGACGACATCGTCGACCGCGCCCAGGCCGCCGTGTACGAGGTGACCGACCGGCGCGTCAGCGAGGACTACATCGCGCTCGAGGACATCCTGCAGCCGACGATGGACGAGATCGACGCCATCGCCTCGCGCGGCGGCGTGTCCTCCGGCGTGCCGACCGGATTCGCCGACCTCGACGAGGTGACCAACGGCCTCCACGCCGGCCAGATGGTGATCGTCGCGGCGAGGCCCGGGATCGGGAAGGCGCTCGCGCTCGACACGCCCCTGCCCACTCCGGGTGGCTGGACGACGATGGGCGAGGTCGAGGTCGGGGACGAGCTGCTCGACCGGAGCGGGCGCCCGACGCGTGTCGTGGCCGCCACCGAGGTGATGGCCGGTCGTCCGTGCTACGAGATCGAGTTCTCCGACGGCACGACCGTGGTGGCCGATGCGGAGCACCAGTGGCTGACCGACACGCGCGCATCCCGTCGCTCTGCTCGGATTCCGGCGGCGGTGCGCACCACGGCGGACATCGCGGCCACGCTGCGCACTCCCACCGCCGACCGGCGGGCCAACCACTCGGTCCCGACTTGTGACGCCCTGGACCTCCCCGAGCAGGGCCTTCTGGTGCCGCCGTACGCACTGGGTATCTGGCTCGGCGACGGCACCAGTGAGTGCGCCTCGTACACCAGCGCGGATCCGGAGATCGCGGCGTCCATCGAGAGCGAAGGTCTCGTGGTTCCGACGCTGGGAAACCTGCGCTACGGCCTGCGCCTCCCGGAGTCCTCGACGCCCGAGCCGCGATCCTGCGTCGTATGCGGGAGGGAATTCGTGCCGGCCACGGCGCAGGTACGGACCTGTGGGCGCTCCTGCGGTGGACGGGCGCGATTCATGTCGGCACCCGGGCCGGCACCGACCTGTCCGGACTGCAGCGGACCCTCGTGCGGACTGCGCCGGTGTCAGGACTGCCACCGGGCGCTCGGCACCGTGCAGGGTCGGCTCCGGTCGCTGGGTGTCCTCGGCAACAAGCACATCCCGACGGCGTACCTGCGGGGCTCCGACGCCCAGCGACGCGCACTGCTCGCCGGACTCCTGGACTCCGACGGGACAGTGCTCCCGACCGGGGTCGTGCAGTTCACGGTGACATGTGAACGCCTCGCGCGGGACACGGCGGAGCTCGTCGCCTCGCTCGGCCTGCGCTGCTCGATCACGACCAGGGCCGTCCGAGGAGCCCGCGAGGACAGCCGGACGGCCTTCATGGTCACCTTCAGCACGACCGACACGGTCTTCCGCCTGGAGCGCAAGCGCCTCGCGCACAAGGACCGTCAGCGGGGCACGTCGGACGTGCGGACCGGGCAGCGCTACATCACCGACGCCCGCCCGATCCCGTCCGTACCCGTGCGGTGCGTCGAGGTGGCCAACGAGGAGCATCTCTACCTGGCGACCCGCTCGATGGTGCCGACCCACAACTCCACCTTGGGAATGGATTTTGCTCGGGCGGCGAGTATCAAGCACGGCATGACCTCGGCCTTCTTCTCGCTGGAGATGGGCCGCACCGAGATCGTCATGCGCCTGCTGTCGGCGGAGGCCAAGATTCGACTGGCCGACATGCGCTCCGGCTCGATGACCGATGACGACTGGACGCGCCTGGCCCGGCGGATGAGCGAGATCAGCGAGGCGCCGCTGTTCATCGACGACTCGCCCAACATGACGATCATGGAGATCCGGGCGAAGGCGCGGCGGCTCAAGCAGCGCCACGACCTGAGGCTGATCATCCTCGACTACATGCAGCTGATGACGTCGGGCAAGAAGGTCGAGTCCCGCCAGCAGGAGGTCTCGGAGTTCTCCCGGCAGCTCAAGCTGCTGGCCAAGGAGCTCGAGGTCCCCCTGGTCGCGATCAGCCAGCTCAACCGTGGTCCGGAACAGCGCACCGACAAGAAGCCGATGCTGTCCGATCTGCGTGAGTCCGGGTCGCTGGAGCAGGACGCCGACATGGTCATGCTCATCAGCCGGCCGGACGCGTTCGAGCGCGACGATCCCCGCGCGGGCGAGGCGGACCTCATCCTGGCCAAGCACCGCAACGGGCCCACGGCGACGATCACCGTGGCCCACCAGCTGCACTACAGCCGGTTCGCCGACATCGCCCGCGGCTGACGGTGCCCGGGAGACCGCGATACGAACGTCCTGGAGGGACCCGCCGCCGGGGTCAGCCGGGGCTCAGGGCGGTGCCGGGGACGACGGTCTCGACCCGGCCGGTGGCGACGTCGTAGACCAGCCCGGTGACCACGAAATCGGGGGCGTGGATGGCGCCGGTGATCACGTCGACGTCGACCTCGACCGAACGCCGCGGGTCGAGCACGGCCTTGTCGGGAAGCTGCTCGAGGGGGATCTCGAAGTACTCGGCCAGCAGGTCGGGGAACGGGGCGATGTCGGTCATCCCGCAGTCGGTGTGGTGCAGCACGACGAGGTTCCACGTGCCCGGCCGATGGGTCCCGACGTGGGCCTGGCCGACCTTGCCGAGCATGGCCATGGTGCGGAGCGTCGCCGGGGTGATCCGCCCGCCGACGTTGCGGATGACGGCGGCCTCTCCGTGGCGGATGCCGAGGACCCGGGTGGGGTCGACCCGGGGGTCGACACAGCCGACGACCATCAGGTTGCCGCTCGGATTGATGGTCAGTTCCGGGTCGAACTCGTGGGCGACGAAGTCCGCGTTGCGGGCGACGAGCTCTTCGGGCGTGGTCATGGGGTTCCTCCCCGGTCGGGGCCGCGTCGGGCGCGGTGGGTTCCCAGGGTGCGCCGTGCGGGCCCGACGAGGTGGGTTCGTCACTCCCGCCCCGGTCCTCGGCTCGCTTGACCAGGGGCGGGAACCTCCCCGAGCCTCTGTGGATGCGTGTGCTCGACCGTCAGGCGGTCCGGGAGCTGCTCGACGCCGACGAACTGGTGGACGCGGTGGCCGCCGCCATGGTCGATCTGTCCCTGGGCCGGGCCTCGCTGCCGCCCCGGATCGCCGCCAGGGTCTCCGGGGCCGCGCTGCTCGCCACGATGCCGGCGTACTGCCCGACCCTCGGCGTGCTGGCCGCCAAACTGCTGACGGTCTACCTCGACAACGACGCTGCCGGGCTGCCCGTGCACCAGGCCGTGATCGCCGTGTTCGACCCGGCGACCGGCCGGATGCTCGCCCTCGTGGACGGCGATCACCTGACGGCGGCGCGCACCGCGGCGTGCTCGGCGCTGTCGGTCCGCCATCTCGCGCGTCCCGACTCCCAGGTGCTCGCCGTGCTCGGGACCGGCCCGCAGGCCCGGGAGCACGCCCGGTACGCGTGCCGGGTCCACGACTTCGCCGAGGTCCGGATCGGGGCCCGTGACCCGGTCAAGGCGGCAGGACTGGCCGACGACCTCGCCCGGGAGGGATTCCCGGCGCGGAGCGCCACGATCGCCGCGGCGATCGAGGACGCCGACGTCGTCTGCGCGGCGACGAGCACCGTCGAACCCATCCTGCGACACGGCGACGTCCGCCCCGGCACGCACATCGCCTCGGTCGGATACATCCCGAACGGGCGGGAGGTCGAGGCGGCCCTGATGTGCGACGCGCTGGTCGTCGTCGAGCACCGGGACACGTCCCTGCAGCCGTTCCCGACCGGCTCGAACGACCTCGCCGAGCTCGTGAGCACGAAGCAGCTCGATCCCGGGCAGGTCGTGGAGATCGGTGAGCTCGTCGCGGGTCGCCGGGCGGGTCGTGAGGGACCGGGGCAGGTGACGGTCTTCAAATCGGTCGGGGTCGCGGTCCAGGACGCCGCCGCGGCGTCCGTGGTGCTCACCGCCGCGCGGCGCACCGGGATAGGCGTCGAGGTCGGTCTCTGAGGTCTGGTCCGTGCCGCGCCGTCAGGGCCCGACCTGACGTCCCCGCCGTCAGCGTTCAGGGGAGGCGCCCGATGCCGGCGTAGGCCCCGATGGGCTCGGACCCGGGATTCGACGTGGGCCAGTTCACCGGGTCGACGAGACCGGGCGGGACGAGCTCGAAGCCGGAGAGCAGGTCGTGGATCTGCCGGCGGTCGCGCAGGACGACGGGCGTGGCGCTGCCGCGGTAGCCGAGCTCGATGTTGCGGACCGCCTCGGCGAGCGCCGGGTCGTCCTGGTCCGAGCTGCCGTGGTTGATCGCCAGGACGCTGCCGGAGCACAGCGCGGCGCGGTACCGACCGAAGACCGCCGGGACGTCGTCGTCGATGAAATGCAGGACGGCGATCGCGAGGACCGCGACGGGTCGGGTGAAGTCGAGCAGCCCCGCGACGGTCGGCGCGCGGAGGACCTCCTCGGGCTGGCGCAGGTCGCCCTGGGTGACCGTGACGCCCTCGAGGCTCTGGGTGATCTCGCGGGCGTGATGGACCGCGACCGGCTCGAAGTCGACGTACGCGACCCGGGCACCCGGCGACAGGCGCCGGGCGATCTCGTGGACGTTCCCCACCGTCGGCACGCCGGAGCCGAGGTCCAGGAACTGGTCGATGCCCTGGCCGACGCACCAGCGGACCACCCGCCCCAGGTAGTCGCGGTTGACCCGGCAGACGCGGGGCATGTCGGGGTTCGCCGCCACGATCTGCGCGGCCTGGGCGCGGTCGCTGGCGAAGTTGTGGGCGCCACCCAGGAAGTAGTCGTAGATCCGGGCGGCGTTGGCCCGGTCGAAGTCGATGCCCACCTCGGAGAGCGTCATCATGCTGGCCAGATGGGTGCCGACCCGCGGCTGACCGTCCGTCCCGTCCGAACCCTCGCCCATGGGGGCCCCTTCCTCTCCCGTGATCCCGCCCAGTCTGGGATCTCCCCGGCGCTTCCCGCGTCGGGAAGACGGGTGGTTACGGGTCCAGGGAGAGCGGCAGTCCGTGGGCGTGGAAGACCTCCGGGCCGAGGAACGACGTGAGCTCCGCGATCGAGCCGCCCCGCAGGGTCAGCACCGTCAACGACCACGCGCGGAACCGACCGCCCTCGCCCGCGCCCCCGCGGGTCGCGGGCCCGTCGAGGTAGAGCGCGACGGCGGGCTGCCCGTTGGCCTCGGTGGTCAGCGCACGCCAGGTTCCGCAGTCACCGAGCGGCACCGCCCGCGCGAACGCCATCACGTCCTCGCGTCCGGAGTACCAGCCCGGCAGCGGGGGCATGGACCACGTGACGTCCTCGGTGAGCAGGGAGACGAGCGCCCCGGCGTCCCGGTGCTCGAGCGCCCGCGCGTAGCCGTCGACGACGGCGCGCAGCCGCGCGTCGTCGAGAGCCGCCAGCGTGCGCTGCTGGGACACCGGTGGCACGCGCTCGGCGACGAGGCGCCGGGCCCGCTGGAGGGCCGAGTTCACCGAGGCCGTCGAGGTCTCCATCATCGCGGCGATCTCGGCCGCCGAGTAGCTGAGCACCTCGAACAGCAGCAGCGCCGCCCGCTGGTTGCCGGGCAGGTGCTGGAGCGCGGCGACGAACGCGAGCTCGACCGACTCCCGCTGCTCGACGGCGAGCGCGGTGTCCGGGTACGGCGTCAGCCAGGCGACCTCGGTGGCCGGGGCGTCGTCGAGCACCGGCTCCGACGACGCCGGCCCGAGGTCCATCGGCAGCGCGCGCCTGCCCCGGGCCTCGACGAGATCCAGGCAGGTCCGGGTGGCGACGGTGTAGAGCCACGACCGCACGGTGCTGCGCCCCTCGAACCGCGCGAACCCCCGCCATGCGCGCAGCAGCGCGTCCTGCAGCGCGTCGTCCGCGTCGTGCGCGGAACCCAGCATCCGGTAGCAGTGCGCGTGCAGCTCGCGGCGCAGCGGCCCGACGAGGCGCTCGAAGGCCGCGTCGTCGCCGGCACGGGCCGCGCCGAGGTCGTCGTCCGCCAGGGTCGGCGCACCGTCCATGGCGTCGAGTCTGCCGTATCGGGCGCGCCCCGCGTTCCGGCCAAGGGCGCCCCTCACCGATCTAGTCGAGCGAGGGTGTCCTTCGCTCGGAATCGGTGGGGGGCGCGGGAGCGGGCGAGCGCAGGGCGGCGACGACGATCGCGGTCGCCGCGAGCAGCGCGACGAGGAACCCCACGGTCGCCGACCAGCCCGCCGCGCCGAACACGACCCCGCCGAGGGTGCCGCCGACCGACGAGCCCACGTAGTAGCTGAACAGGTACATCCCCGACGCCACCGCCCGCCCGTGCGTGGCCCGCTGCCCGACCGCGGCCGAGGCGACCGCATGCCCGGCGAAGAACCCGACGGTGAGCAGCGCGAGCCCGCCGACGACGAGCGCGAGCACCGGGGCGAGCATCGCCACCGCCCCGAGCGCGGCGACCCCGGTCGCGACCAGCACCGTCGTCCGCGTCCCCCACCGCGCCGAGAGCCTTCCCGCGATGGTCGAGGTGACGGTCCCGGCCGCGTAGAGCACGAAGACGAAGCCGACGATCAGGTCGGGCAGCGAGAACGGCGGGCCGAGCAGCCGGAACGCCACGAAGTTGTAGGCGCAGACGAACGTGCCCATCAGCAGCAGGCCGATCGCGAACAGCCGCCGCAGCACCGGGTCGCGCAGGTGGCTCACGACCTCGCCCGCCAGCTCGCGGGGCGCGACGGGCGTCGGGGTGAAGCGCCGGGACGGGGGCAGCACCAGCCAGAACACGACCAGGCATGCCGCGGAGACCACGGCGATCCCGCCGAGCGCGGCCCGCCACGAACCGGAGAGATCCCCGATCGCGCTGACGACGATCCGCCCGCCGAACCCGCCGACGGAGTTGCCCGCGATGTAGAGGCCCATGGCGCCGCCGAGGTGGCCCGCGTCGATCTCGTCGGCGAGGTAGGCCATCCCGACCGCGGGCAGGCCGGCGAGCGCGACCCCCTCGAGGGTGCGCAGCACGAGCAGGAGACCGAACGACGGAGCGACGGCGGCCGCGAGGCCGAACACGACCGCGCCGAGCAACGACCACAGCATCACCGGCCGCCTGCCCCACCGCTCGGACACCGCCGACGCCGGGATGATCGCGACCGCGAGACCACCGGTCGTCACCGAGACGGTGAGGGACGCCGCGCCCGGCGACACCGCGAACACGTCCACGAGCTGCGGCAGGAGTGGCTGTGTGGCGTAGAGCAGTGCGAACGTCGTGAATCCGGCGAAGAAGAGCCCGACCGAGATCCGCCGGAAGCCCGGGTCGCCGCGCCGCAGGCCGGACGAGATGGCGCTCGCGGAGACCACGATTCTCCCCGTCGCTCCGCTCGCGCCTGCCGTCCTCCCCGTCGCTCCGCTCGCGCCCGCCGTCCTCCCCGTCGCTCCGCTCGCCCCTGACATCGTTGTCGAGGCTAAGCGCCCGAGACGTCCGGGTCAGCCGTTGCGGCCTGTCTCGTCCACCACCCACTGCAGATACGGCCCGTGCCCCCCGACGACGGGGACGGCGATCACCTCGGGCACGTCGTAGGAGTGCTCGGCGGCGAGCCAGGCGGTGAGGTCGTCGACCCGCTCGGTCGCCGTCTTCACCACCAGCTGCCACTCGGTTTCGATCGACACCGAACCCTCCCAACGGAAGGCGCTGCGCACCGGGCCCACGATCTGCACGCAGGCCGCGAGCCGGGCCTCGACGAGACCGCGGGCGAGCCGCTCGGCCTCCTCGATGGAGTCGGTGGTGGTGATGACGACGGCGGTGGCGGCGTCCGGCGACGGGGTTGCGGTCACCCACGGAGTCCTACCGGACCGTCTGCTCCTCGCGCTCGCCGAAGACCTTGCCCTTCGCCTCCGGTCCGAGCAGCAGCACGAGCGCCGTCAGGATCAGGACCGGGACGATCACGGCGGCGAGCGCGAACGAGCCCCCGTGGTCGTCGGCCAGGGAGGTCTGGATCGGCAGCACGAAGGCCGCGAATGCGTTCCCGAGCTGGTAGGTCACCCCGGGGTAGAAGCCGCGGACCTCGTCGGGGGAGAGCTCGGTGAGGTGGGCCGGCACGACGCCCCAGCCGCCCTGGACCACGACCTGCAGCAGGAACGCGCCGAGCGTGACCAGTCCCAGCACCGTCGAGTAGGCGAACAGGAACGCGACCGGGATGCCGAGGACCGCGCAGAACGCCGCGGTCCGGCGGCGCCCGAACCGCTCCGAGAGCGCCCCGAAGTAGGCCCCGCCGAGGATGGCGCCGACGTTGTAGATGATCGCGATGACGGTGACCGTGCCCGTCCCGGCGTGGAAGTCCTCCTTGAGGAAGGTCGGCACGTAGTCCTGGGTGCCGTGGCTCATGACGTTGAACAACGTCATGAGCACGATGAGGTAGAGGAAGCGGCGCAGCACCTTGGGTTGCAGGAACACCTGCGCGGGGCCGACCTTCGTCAGCTCCACCTTCTCCTGGGTGCGCTCCCACGCCTCGGACTCGCCGACGCGGGTGCGGATGAGGAAGGCGATGAGCGCGGGGATCGCGCCGAGGATGAACAGCCAGCGCCAGCCCAGCGCCGGGGTGACGAGGAAGTTGGCCAGGGTCGCGAGCAGGTAGCCCACCGGATAGCCCTGCTGCAACAGGCCCGACCAGAAGCCGCGCTTCTCCGGCGGGATCTTCTCGAGTGCGAGCGAGGCGCCGAGGCCCCACTCGCCGCCCATGCCCAGGCCGAACAGGAAGCGCAGGATGATCAGGACGGTGAAGGTCGGGGCGAAGCCGGACAGGACCTCCATCGCCGAGTAGAAGAGGACGTCGACCATCAGCGGGAGGCGGCGGCCCTTCTTGTCCGCCCAGATCCCGAACCCGAGCGCCCCGATCGGCCGCGCGATCAGCGTGGCCGTCGCCAGGAACGCGACCGTCGTCGTGGACTCGCCGAACTCCTTGGCGATGTCGGAGACCACGAAGACGACCAGGAAGTAGTCGAAGGCGTCCATGGCCCAGCCGAGCCAGGCGGCGAGGAAGGCGTTGCGCTGCTCGCGGGTCAGTCCTCGTGCCTGCTCGAGCAGTCCCGGAGCCGCCATGGCGGGGAACTTAGGCCGCGCAAGCACCGTCGGCACGCCGGTCGTCCGGTTGCTCCCGAACGCACGATTCCGCTCGGTCTCACACCGGAGCGCCGCCGTCCTCGGCCTACGCTCGTGAGCGTGCGCAACGACCAGGAGACGCTGAGCCTCAAGCGTCGTGTCCTCGTCCTGGCGATCTGCTGCACCAGCCTGCTCGTGGTCTCGATGGACAACACCATCGTCAACGTCGCGCTCCCGGCGATCCGGGCCGATCTGCAGGCCTCGATCACCGGGCTGCAGTGGACGATCGACGCCTACACGCTCGTGCTCGCGTGCTTCCTCATGCTCGCCGGCGCGACCGGGGACCGGCTGGGGCGCAAGCGCACCTTCCAGGTCGGGCTGGCGGTCTTCGGGCTCGGCTCGCTGCTGTGCAGCCTCGCGCCGTCGATCGGCTGGCTCGTCGCGGCGCGGGCGGTGCAGGGGATCGGCGGCACGATGCTCAACCCGGTCGCCATGTCGATCATCACCAACGTGTTCACCGACCCCCGTGAGCGCGCCCGGGCGATCGGTGTCTGGGGCTCGGTCGTCGGGATCGCGCTGGGCCTCGGGCCGGTGCTCGGCGGCCTGCTGACCGAGACCGTCGGGTGGCGGGCGATCTTCTGGGTCAACGTCCCGGTGGTGCTCGTGGCGATCGCCGCGACCGCCCGGTACGTGCCGGAGTCCCGCGCGCCGCACGCCCGCAGGCCCGATCCCGTCGGCCAGATCCTGGTCGTCGTCCTGCTCGCCTCGGTGGTCACCGGCGTCATCGAGGCGCCCCGAGCGGGGTGGACCTCACCGCTGATCATCGGCCTGGGCGTGCTCGCCGTCGTGGCCCTGGTGGCGCTGCTGATGTGGGAGCGCCGTCGTCGGGAGCCCCTCATCGAACTGCGCTTCTTCTCCAGCGTCCCGTTCTCGTCGGCGACCGTGGTCGCGGTGTGCGCGTTCGCGGCGTTCGGGTCGTTCCTGTTCCTCTCCACGCTCTACCTGCAGGAGGTCCGCGGCCTCTCCGCCTTCGAGGCCGGGCTCGCGCTGCTGCCCGCCGCGGTGACCGCGACGGTCTGCGCGCCGCTGTCCGGCCGGTGGGTGGCCACCCGCGGCCCGCGGACGTCGCTCGTCATCGCCGGTATCGCGACGACGCTGGTCGCCGTGGTCATCGCGCAGGTCGGCCCGACGACGCCGCTGTGGGTGCTGCTCGCCGCCTACGCCGTGTTCGGGATCGGCTTCGGACTGGTGAACCCCCCGATCACGAACACCGCGGTCAGCGGCATGCCCCGCTCCCAGGCGGGCGTCGCGGCCGCGGTGGCGTCCACGAGCAGGCAGGTCGGCCAGTCCCTCGGCGTCGCGGTCAGCGGCACGGTCGTCGCCACCGCCGCGACGGTGGGGACCGGCCTCTCCGCGGCGTGGTGGGTGGTGGGCGCGGCGACCCTCGTCATCGGGGTGCTCGGCGTGCTGGCCACCACCGCGCGCGCCGACGCCACTGCGGACCGCGTCGCGGATCTGTTCGCCGAGGAGGCGACCCCGGCGCGCCTCTGACCTGCGGCGACTGAAACGCTGAGGTGTCACTTCACCGTCAGCGGTGGGGGTGAAACTTGTCACGACACCCGTCGTGGGACCTCGGCCACTGGATAGGTCAGCGACCTGCCGGGAATGCCAGGGTGGAGTCTTCGCGCAAGCGGGGAAGGAGATGCCACGTGACGACGACGGAGTCCGCGGCGGCTGCCGCAGGAACGTTCGAGCTCGGCGGGGAACTGCCGGTGCACCGCCTCGGATACGGCGCGATGAGGCTGACCGGGGAAGGCATCTGGGGGCCGCCCAAGGACACGGACAACGCGGTGGCGGTGCTGCGCCGCTCGGTCGAGCTCGGCGTCGACTTCGTGGACACCGCGGACTCCTACGGCCCCTACGTGAGCGAGGAGCTGGTCCGCGAGGCGCTCTACCCGTACCGCGGGGTCACGGTCGCCACCAAGGCCGGCCTCCTGCGCACCGGGCCGAACCGCTGGATCCCCTGCGGGCGGCCCGACTACCTGCGCCAGGAGTGCGAGATGAGCCTGCGCCGTCTCGGCGTGGAGACCATCGATCTCTTCCAGCTCCACCGCGTCGACCCGCACGTCGCGGCCGACGAGCAGTTCGGTCTGCTCGCCGACCTGCAGCGCGAGGGCAAGGTGCGCCACGTGGGCCTCTCCCAGGTGTCCGTGGAGCAGATCGAGGCCGCGAGCCTCATCGTCGACGTGGCCTCGGTGCAGAACCGCTACAACCTCGTCGACCGGTCCTCCGACGCCGAACTGCGTCACTGCACCGAGCACGGCATCGCCTTCATCCCGTGGGCGCCTGCGGACGCGGGCAACCTCGCGCAGGAGGGCAACGCCGCCCACGACGCGGCCGTGCAGCTCGACGTCACGCCCGCCCAGGTCGCCCTCGCGTGGCTGCTGCAGCGCAGCTCGGTGATGGTGCCGATCCCCGGCACGTCGTCGCTCGAGCACCTCGAGGAGAATTGCGCCGCGGGCGGCCTCGAGCTGCCGCGCCCGATCGTCGCGCGGCTGGACAGCGCCGCCTAGGTGCCTTCGGCCCGTGAGCACTTTCCGGTGCCATAGCCCCCGAAAGTGCTCACAGGCCGGAGGCCACCTACGCGCTCGCCCGGCGCTGCGCCCGCTCCGCGTCGCGCAGCGCACGATCCCGGCGACGCCGGCGCCAGGCGCCCACCGGCCCGCGCCCGCCGTCGGGGACGGCCAGCGGGCCACGCCCCTCCTCGAGCTCGGCGGCGGCGACGATCCGCCGCTCCATCCCCCCGAACACGAGGACGTGGAACGGCGCGATGACCCACCAGTAGGCGTGCCCGGCGAGTCCGCGCGGGAGGAAGATCGCCCGCTGCCGGTAGAGCGAGCCCTCCCCGCGCGGGGCCACCCGCAGCTCCAGCCAGGCGAGGCCGGGGGCCTTCATCTCCGCGCGCAGCCGCAGCAGGTACTCGCCCTCCTCGAGGTCGGGCACCGAGTCGGGCGCCGTGGCGGTGCCCTCGACGCATTCCTCCACCCGCCACCAGTCGAGCGCGTCCCCGACCTTCAGGCGGTCCGCGTCGCGCCGCCCCCGCCGCAGGCCGACCCCGCCGACGAGGCGGTCCATGATCCCGCGGGCCCGCCACCCGAGCGGGAACGAGTACCAGCCCCGTTCGCCGCCGATCCCGACGACGACCCCCCAGAGCGCCTCCGCGTCGGCGGCGGAGGACCGCTCGCGGACGTCGGTGTAGACGGTGCCGCCCGCCCAGTCCGGGTCGGAGGGCAGGAGGTCGGACGGCAGGGGTTCCGACGGGGCGTTGCGGGCGTTGGCGCCCGACCACCGCGTCTCGACCTGGCCCTCCCGGATGCGGGTGAGCGCGAGCTCGACGGCCGTCGGGAAGCTCGTCAGCCCCTCGGCGGGCGGGCCGAGATAGCTGTCGATGTCGTTCTCGGCGGCGACGACCTCGTGCACCAGCGAGTCGATCAGCGGGACCGCCGTCGACCGCGGCACCGGGGTCACGAGGTTGACCCAGTGCGACGACAGCCGCGGGGTGAGGACGGGGACGGGCAGCATCGTCCGGACCGGCAGCCCCTCGACCCGCGCGAATCCCTCCATCATCTGGAGGTAGGTCAGGACGTCGGGCCCGCCGATGTCGAAGGTGCGGTTCACGTCGGGTGGAAGATCGACCGCCCGGGTCAGGTAGTGCAGCACGTCCCGGATGGCGATCGGCTGCACGCGGTGGTGCACCCAGGAGGGCGTCAGCATCACCGGGAGCCGCTCGGTGAGGTAGCGCAGCATCTCGAAGCTCGCCGACCCCGACCCGAGGATGACCGCGGCCTGCAGGACGGCGGTCGGGACCCCGGAGCGCAGGAAGATCTCGCCGACCTCGGTGCGCGAGGACAGGTGCTCGGAGAGCTCGACACCCTCCGGGTGGATGCCGCCGAGGTAGACGACGCGCTTCACCCCGGCCTTCCGGGCGGCCTCGGCCGTGATGAGCGCGGCCCGGCGGTCGACCTCGGCGAACCCGGACTCGGAGAGCGAGTGGACGAGGTAGTAGAGGACGTCGGCGCCCTCACAGGCCGCGCGCATCGCGTCCGGGTCGAGCACGTCGCCCCGGGCGATCTCGATGGCGTCCTGCTGCGCCCACGGGATGTCCTTCATCTTCGCGGGGGTGCGCACCACGCACCGCACCGTGTGGCCCTCCGCCACGAGCCTCGGGGCGAGTCGCCCGCCGATGTAGCCGGTCGCACCGGTGACCACGCATCTCACGAGCGCATCGTCGTCGCTCGCGGGCCCCGGCGCAGCGGGGGCGGGCGCGTCACGGCCCGCCGGGCGCGTCACCCGCCGGGCGCGTCACGTCCGTCCGGGGCCGCGACGGCGTCGACGGGTCGCAGCGCCGTGAGGACGACGAGGACCGGGACGGCGAGCAGCGCCCCCACCGCACCGGCGAGGACGACGCCTGCCGCGACGGCGAGGACGACGGCCACCGGATGCGGGCGCGCCCCCGGAGGCGCGCGCCCACGCAGCACCCGGGGCACGAGCACGCGGTGCCCCAGGATCGAGAGCCCGATCCCGACGACGGCGGTGACCGCGGCCCCGGCAGGACCCGCCGTCGCGAGCGCCACCAGCACCGCCGCCGCGCCCGCGACGAGCGGCCCGACGACCGGCACGAACGCGCCCAGCAGCACCGTCGCGGCCACCGGCCCGGCCAGCGGGCTGCCCAGCAACCCGAGCACCACGCCGCTGCCCACGGCACCGAGGACCGCCACCACCCCGACGCCGCGCAGGTGCGCCACGAGCGCGGCGAACGCGCGCGCACCCCGCACGGCGGCCACCGGACGGCGGTCCGCGGGGACGGCGCGCAGCAGGAACGTCCAGACCCGGGGCCCGTCGTCGAGCAGCACCGCGAGCAGGAAGACGGTCAGCAGCGCCCCGGACACGACCTGCGCGACCGTGACGACCAGCCCCAGCAGCGCGGGCACGAGACCGGCGCCGAGCGCCGTCGTCACCGCCGTCGGATCCCCCGCGAGCACCGCCAGCCCGTCCCGGGCGAGCGGGACGAGCGTCATCGTGACCGCGCGGTCCGGGAGACCGCCCGCATCCAGACCGCGGGCCGCGATCTCGACCGCGGTCAGGCCCCGCGTCAGCTCGTCGACGAGCGCCGGGAGGGCGTCGCCGACGGCCCCCGCGAGCACCGTCGCGAGCCCGGCCAGTCCCGCGAGGGCGGCGACGAGCACCAGTGCGACGGCCGGCGGACGCGGCACCCGGTGGCGGACGAGGAGCCGCACCGGAGGGGTCAGCAGGCCCGCCAGCACGATCGCGACGGCGACCGGCACGACGACGAGCGCGAGGCGGGCGAGCAGCGCCGCGGTCCCGGCCGCCACCACGACGAGGGCCAGCAGGCGCACCGCTCGCGTGCCGACGACCACCGCGGAGGGCCGGCGGGCGGTCGGCGTCTCCACCCCGGCACCGTAGAGGGCCCGCCGACCGGGCGGCCGCCGCCGATCGCTCGACAGGGTGTGCCACCACCGTGCGCATCCACTCGATCCGGTGGCGACCGGCCGTACGCGCGTCCCGGAACCGGATGACTCACCCGGGTGCCCCTGTCGAGCGCGTCGACGTGACGGACGGTGAGATCGCCGGTTACTCCCGGCGACCTGTGCCTCGTGCACCGGTGGAGTGACACACGGTCAGGGGGTGTTCGGGCGTGTCGCGATTGATTCGGCGCGTCGCCCACAAGGTGCGCCCCGAGGCTGCCGTTGGGCTGGTTGACGCGAGCGAACGGGGCCGTTCGCCGCAGCGTCAGCACAACCGTGTGGTGCAACGGCGGAGGTGGAACATGTGGGTCTGGCGAGAGGAGTCAGTGCGCGGCGGATGGCGTCTCGACTCCTACGGGTCGTGGACGTACGACGAGCCCGCGCGACTCGAGCGGGTCGGTGCCCCCCGGGCGCCGGTCGATCCCGAGGCCGAGCGGCTCGCGCACGACCGGCTCGCGCAGGAGCGGTACCACCGTGCGCAGCGTGCCCGGTCGGAGAGCGCCCGTCCGGCGCTCACGGCCCTGCCCGCGCTCTCGGAGCTGGAGGCGACGCCGATCTTCCGGTCGGTCGCGCACGAGGCCCGGGCGGCCCACGACGAGCGGGGTCGCGGGCGGCACGACAGCCGGTACGACCGGCTCGAGGAGCGCGGTCGCCGCGTCGAGCCGACCATCCCGGAGCCGCACCCGGGGTCGGGACCCTTCCCGGCGCAGAGCCGGTCGCGCCGGGGCCTCGCCCCGGTCGAGACCGCGCCGCCCCCGCCGCCGCCCTACGAGGACGAGCCGGGGTTCGGCGGGACGCCGGAGGACGAGATGCGTCGCCGCGCCGAGCGGCGTCGTCGCCCGCGGGTGGAGCCCGACAGCGGGCGCCACGTCCTGCGCCGCTAGTCACCGGTCCGGTCCCGTCGGGGGAGTCCGGAACGGCCGCGGCTGCGGCGACACGAGCTAGAGGGGCACCTCCGCGCTGGGGAGCGGACGGAGGTGCCCCTCGTCGTGTGTCCGGGACCCGTCGACGAGGGGCCGGGATCGGGAGAGCCGGCGGGCGTGGTGAGGTGTGCCCCGGCCCGGAGCCGGGTATCGCCCCGGCCATCCACCCCTGCCGTCGGAGGTCTTGCCCATGCTGGTCCGTCGCCTCGCCCGGCCCCTGCTGGCCGCGGTGTTCATCAAGGGCGGGATCGACACCCTGCTCAACCCGGAGCCGCGCGTCGGGATGATCGCGCCCAAGGTCGCGCAGGCTCAGGACGCGGTCGGGGACAAGCTCCCGGCCCAGGCGCCCACCGAGCCCGAGCAGCTCGTCAAGATCGATGCGGGCGTGAAGATCGGGGCGGGTGTGCTGCTGGCCCTCGGGAAGTTCCCGCGCCTCGCGTCGCTCCTGCTCGCCGGGAGCATCATCCCGACCACCGTCACCGCGCACCCGTTCTGGGAGGCCAAGGACCCGGCCGAGCGCAGCGCCCAGCAGACCCACTTCCTCAAGAACCTCGGTCTGCTCGGCGGCCTCATCCTCGCCGCGGTGGACACCGAGGGGAAGCCGTCGCTGGGCTGGCGTGCCCGCCGCGCCTCGCGCAAGCTCGCCAAGAAGACCGAGGAGCTGACCGGGCACTCGTCCGACGTCGGCTCCGACGTCGCCGAGTGGGCCGAGGGCGCCCGTTCGGCCGCGGGCACCACGGCCGCCACGGTCCGCGACGGCGTCGACGTCGCGATCGGCAAGTTCGTCGCCTGATCCCCGGGTGACGCACGGGTCGGTCACCGTCGACCCCGCTCGCGCCGGGCCCGCGGGGTCATAGGGTGGCCCCGATGTGGACGAACTGGTCGGGCGGGCAACGGTGCCGGCCCGTGGCGACCGCCCGGCCGCTCGACGAGGCCGGGGTCGCCGGGGTGGTCCGCCGCGCCGCGGAGCGCGGCCACACCGTCCGCCCCGTCGGCTCCGGCCACAGCTTCTCCGACCTCGCCGTGACCGACGGCGTCCACCTCGACGCCTCCGCCTTCTCCGGGATCACGGCCGTCTCCGCCGGGGGGCCGGGCCGCAGCCGGGCCGCCGTGCGGGTGCGCGGCGGTACCACCATCGGGGAGCTGCAGGAGGCGCTGGCCGAGCGCGGTCTCGCCCTCGCGGTCCCGTTGGACCTGCGCGAGCCCACCGTCGGCGGTGCCCTCGCGGTCGGCGCGCACGGCAGCGCGGCCGGGCACGGCTCGCTGTCCGACCAGGTCCTCGGGATGCGCCTGGTCGACGGCCGCGGCGAGGTCCGGGACGTCCCGCGCGCCGACCTGGACGCCGCCCGCACCGCGCTCGGCGCCCTCGGTGTCGTCCTCGACGTCGAACTGGCGGCCGTCCCCGCCGTCCCGGTGCGGGTCACCCGCTCGTCGCGGCCGCTCGAGGAGGTCCTCGACCCGGCCTTCTGGGACGGCCACGACCTCGCGGAGGCCGCCCTCTTCCCGTCCTCCCCGACGGCCCTCGCGCGCTGGGCGCAGTACGGCGACCCGGCCGAGCCGACCGACGAGTCGGACGCCGAGGAGGACGCCGACCCGCGGGAGGCCCGCGAGCGCACCGTCGGGATCACCAGCGCGGGCGCCACCGGCCGGACCGCGCTGGGTGGGGCGGTCGTCGTCGAGCGGGCCCTCCCGCGTCTCGCGCCGTCGCTGAACCGGGTGGTGTCCCGCCTCGCGCGCACCGTGTCGGCCACCGGCGCCGGGCACCGCGTCCTGTCCGACCCGCCCGCGGTGCGCTACGAGCAGACCGAGTGGGCGCTGCCCCGCGAGGCGCTGGCCGACGGGCTCCGTGCCCTGCTCACCGGCCTGGCCGACGGGCTCGAGACGGGGCTCCCGGTCCGGATGCGGGTGGGCCCCTCCGAGTCCGGCTGGCTGCACCCCGCCCACGGCCGCGCGACCGGCTGGATCGCGGTGCGGGTCCCCCGCGGTCTCGACCCGGGCCCGGTCCTCGATCGGGCGTCCCAGGTGCTGCGCGATCACGGCGGCCGACCCCACTGGGGCACCCGCCACGACTTCGCGGCGGCCGACGTCGCGGTCGCCTACCCGCACCTGCCCGACTTCCTGCGGGTCCGCGACGCCTACGACCCGGACCGGGTGTTCACCAATCCGGCGCTGGCCCGGGTGCTCGGCGACTGACGGACCTCCTCGGCCTCCTCGTCCTGCGCGGCCCCGAGGTCGACGGCGAGCGCCACGACGGCCTGGTCGATGCGGCGCAGCAGCCGCGTGACGACGAGGGCGTCCGAGCGGCGGTGCGGGTCCTGGCCGCGGGCGGCGTAGGCCTCGGCCCGGTCGACGAGGTCCTCCGCGGACCGGACCTGCACCTGCTCGCCGTCGGAGCGCCGTCGGCCGCGCACCACGACGTCGCGCAGGCCGTCGAGGTTGTCCCGCACCGCCTGCAGCGCCGGGGACAGCGTGGGCGCCCAGCCGGGGTCGGGGGACACGCCCAGGTCGGCGGCGAGGCGGGCGAGCGCCCGGGCGTAGTGGTCGACGACGACGAACACGCGCAGGGCCCGCCGGTGGCTGGAGCGGCCACGGCGCTTGGGGGTGTCGACGAGCAGCGGCCGCACCCGCGCGCGCAGCGTCGCCAGCGCGGTGTCCATGTCCCGCGCACGCTCCAACGGCGGCGCCGAGCCGTGGCCGAGCACCGTCCCGACCGCGCCGGCGAGGACGTCGTCGGCGGTGTCGACGAACGCCTCGACGGACTCGCCGAACGCCTCCCGCGTGCCCTTGGGCAGCACCAGGAACGCCGCCAGGACACTCGCCGCCACCCCGGCCAGGGTCTCCTCGATGCGCAGCAGGAGCGTCTCGACGCTGAACTGGCCGATCAGCCCGTAGACCAGCGCGAGCACCGCGGTGATCCAGAAGGCCAGCATGCCGGGCGAGATCCGCACCAGGTACAGCGCGAGGAAGGCGCAGACGAACAGGAGGATCAGCGAGACCACCTGGTTGCCCGCGGTGAGCGCGGCGAGCCCCATCCCGGCCGCCACCCCGCCCACGGTCCCGACGACGCGGCCCCAGCCCCGGGAGAGCAGGTCGCCGCGACTGTTGGTGTTGGCGAACACCACGAACGCGGCGATCACCGCCCAGTACCAGCGCTGCGGGGCGAGCAGTTCGCCGATCACGATCGCGAGCGTCGTCCCGACGCCGACCTGGACCGCCTGCCGGGTGGTGAGCAGCAGCCCGGCCTCCTTCTTCTCGCCCGTGGCCGCCTCGCCGTCGCCGGGCTGCTCGCCCCGGTCCGGGCGGCCGTCGGCGATCCCGTCGCTCGAGGCCTCGCCCGCGATCTCCACCGGGGACGCGGCCCGCGGCACGCCGGGCAGGGTGATGCCCTCGGTGGTCGCGTCGCCCGGGCGGGTCGGGGCGTCACGCTGGGCGTACTCGACGGAGTCGGCCACGCGGCGGACCGCGAACGCTGCCCGCTGGACCCGCTCGTGCCCGCGGCGGGTGTCCGCGACGAGCCCGGCCACCGCCCCCCGCGCGTCGGAGAGCTCGCCGAGGACCCGGCGGTGCGGGACCCGGCGCCCGAGCGCACGCCCGAGGTGGACCAGCCCGGTGCGCAGCGCGGTGAGGGCGAGCGGGGTCGGGCGCTGGTCGGCCTCCCCGGACCCGGGCGCCCCCGCGCGCGCCATCCGCCGCACCGCCACGCCCAGGCGCTCGAGCCCGAGCTCGGTGTCGACGATCCGGAGAGCGAGCACCTCGTTCTCGAGTCCGGGCCAGACGCGCTCGGCCGTGGTGCGCTCGAGCTGGTCCTCGACCAGCAGCGCGGTCTCGTTGAGCCGGCGCCGCCCGCGGTAGAGGCGCTCCAGGACGACCTCGCCCACCTGTTCGTGCTCGGCCCCGGGGGACCGGCCCGCCACGACCCCGCCGTCGGGGACGGTCTGCTGCGCGGCGGCGAGCACGTCGTCGACCCGCGTGACCATCTCGTGCGCCCGGGCCCGGAAGGCATCGACGAGGCGGCGCAGCGTGCGCTCCGGGCGCTCGGCGAACACCACGCTACGCAGCAGGAACGTCGATCCCAGCCCGACGACCACGGCGACGCACAGCGCGGGGACCTGGGCCGGCTTGGCCTGCAGGAACTGCGTGAAGAAGAACGGCATGAACGCGGCCATGCCGAGGGCGAAGCCGCGCGGGCCGAACCGTCGCACGTAGACCGCGGCCACCATCACCGCGACGAAGACGACGTCCGCGACCACCCGGTAGGGGGAGAGCAGCGTGCCGGTGACGGTCGAGGCGAACGCGGGCAGTGCCATGAGCGCGGTGGTGACCCGCTGGCGGTTCAGCGACGTCTCGTTGACCGCGAGGTTGGAGATCATCGCGAGCACGCCGGCGAACAGCACGATCGTCACCGGTTGGCCCGCGAGCACGGTCGCCCGGCCGAGGGAGATGATCCCCGCCGCGAGCGCCATCGACGCCACCGCCACCGAGGCGAGCCGCAGCCGCGCGAGCCCCGGGTCGGCCGTGACGAGCACGGTGCGCAGGGACTCCAGCGCCCGCGTCGTGGCCACCCGCACCGCGTGAGTCCCCTCGTCGTGACCCCGGATCCCCGGGCGGGGAGTCTCCCACGTCGCCGGGGCCCGCGGCGGGTCCGACCACGACGCGCCAGGTGGGCCTCGACAGGGTTACCACCCGGTAATACTCTGGAGTTACCCGCCGGTACGACCGGCTCGCGCGCCCGGGCCGGGCGCCGACCTTCGAGACGGAGCGAGATCCGGATGAGTCACTACCGCGCCAACGTCCGCGACATCGAGTTCAACCTCTTCGAGCTCCTCCGCGTCCAGGAGCACTTCGGGACCGGCCCGTTCGCCGAGACCGACGAGGAGACCGCGCGCGCCCTGCTCCACGAGGCCGCCGCGCTCGCGGAGGGGCCGCTCGCGGCGTCCTACGTCTCCGGTGACCGGAACCCGGTCCGCTTCGACCCGCAGACCCACACCGCGCACCTCGACGAGGGCATCAAGCGCTCCTACCGCGCGATGTGGGACGCCGAGTGGTGGCGCCTCTCGGCCGACAACGCCCTCGGCGGGATGGGCGTGCCGCCCTCGGTGCAGTGGTCGGCCGCGGAGATGATCCTCGGCGCGAACGCTCCGGTGTTCATGTACATGACCGGCCCGAACTTCGCCTCGGTGATCTACCGCAACGGCACCGAGCAGCAGAAGCGCTGGGCCCAGATGATGGTCGACCGTGCGTGGAGCGCGACGATGGTGCTCACCGAGCCCGACGCCGGCTCGGACGTGGGCGCCGGCCGGACGAAGGCCAGGGACAACGGCGACGGCACCTGGTCGATCGAGGGCGTCAAGCGCTTCATCACCTCGGCCGACTCCGACGACCTCGTCGAGAACATCATGCACCTGGTGCTCGCCCGCCCCGAGGGCGCGAAGCCGGGCACCAAGGGCCTCTCGCTCTTCCTCGTGCCGAAGTTCCACTTCGACCCGGAGACCGGCCAGCCCGGTGAGCGCAACGGCGCGTTCGTCACCAACGTCGAGCACAAGATGGGGCTCAACGCCTCCGCCACCTGTGAGCTGACGTTCGGCGGGAACGGCGTCCAGGCCACCGGCTTCCTGCTCGGCGAGGTGCACGACGGCATCGCGCAGATGTTCCAGGTCATCGAGTACGCCCGGATGATGGTGGGCACGAAGGCCATCGGCACCCTCTCGACCGGCTACCTCAACGCCCTCGACTACGCCAAGGAGCGCATCCAGGGCGCCGACCTGACCCAGCAGACGAACAAGGCCGCCCCGCGCGTGCCGATCACGAACCACCCCGACGTGCGCCGCGCGCTCATGACGCAGAAGGCCTACGCCGAGGGACTGCGCGCGGTCTACGCGTTCACCGCGACCTACCAGGACACGGTGCGCCTCGGCGAGGCCCCGGACGCCGTCGCCGGCGCGGTGTCGGCCGAGGACGTGGCCCTGGCGGAGAAGGTGAACGACCTGCTCCTGCCGATCGTGAAGGGCGTCGGCTCCGAGCGCGCCTACGAGAAGCTCACCGAGGCGCTCCAGACCCTGGGCGGCTCGGGGTACCTGCAGGACTACCCCATCGAGCAGTACATCCGTGACGCCAAGATCGACTCGCTCTACGAGGGCACCACGGCGATCCAGTCCCAGGACTTCTTCTTCCGCAAGATCGTCAAGGACAACGGCCAGGCCCTCATGCACGTCGCCGGCCTCGTCCAGGGCTTCCTGGAGAGCGAGGGCGGCAACGGCAGGCTGAAGGAGGAGCGCGCGTTCCTCGCGACCGCCCTCGGCGACGTCCAGGCGATGCTCGGCACGATGATCGGCTACCTGACCTCCTCGCAGGAGGACGTCACCAGCCTCTACAAGGTCGGCCAGCACGCGGTCCGGTTCCTGCTCAGCGTCGGCGACATGCTCATCGGCTACCTGCTGCTGCGCGGCGCCGAGGTCGCCATCGACGCGCTCGACGGCGGCGCCTCGACGAAGGACACCGCGTTCTACGAGGGCAAGATCGCCGTGGCGCGGTTCTTCGCGAAGAACGTCCTGCCGGAGCTGACCGCCCGGCGGGCGATCGTCGACGGCGCGGACAACTCGATCATGGATCTGGACGTCGCCTCGTTCTGACCCGTTGCCGTCGTCGTCCGGCCGCTCGTCGTCCGGCCGCTCCCGGTTCGGAACGAACGACTCGTTCGTGCATATAGAAGCCACGAACGAGTCGTTCGTTCCGCCGGGGTGGGTGATCCCCGGGTCACAGCGACCGGGCAGATAGGTTTCCCCGCGTGTCGAAGGTGCTGACCAGTCTCCCTGCCGGCGAGCGAATCGGGATCGCGTTCTCCGGAGGCCTGGACACCTCCGTCGCGGTCGCCTGGATGCGCGAGCGCGGAGCCGTGCCCTGCGCCTACTCGGCCGACCTCGGGCAGTACGACGAGGACGACATGGCCTCGCTGCCCGACCGGGCGAAGCAGTACGGGGCCGAGATCGCGCGGTTGGTCGACTGCCGCGGCCCGCTGGTCGAGGAGGGCCTGGTCGCGCTGATGTGCGGCGCCTTCCACATCCGCTCCGGCAGCAGGCCCTACTTCAACACCACCCCGCTCGGGCGCGCGGTCACCGGCACGCTGCTGGTGCGCGCGATGCACTCCGACGACGTGTCGATCTGGGGCGACGGCTCGACCTACAAGGGCAACGACATCGAGCGGTTCTACCGCTACGGCCTGCTCGCGAACCCGAACCTGCGAATCTACAAGCCCTGGCTCGACGCCGCGTTCGTCGACGAGCTCGGCGGGCGCGCGGAGATGTCCCAGTGGCTCACCGAGCGGGATCTCCCCTACCGGGCCAGCCAGGAGAAGGCGTACTCCACGGACGCCAACATCTGGGGCGCCACCCACGAGGCCAAGACCCTCGAGCACCTCGACGAGTCCCTCGAGATCGTCGAACCGATCATGGGTGTCCGGTTCTGGGACCAGGCCGTCGCGATCGAGCCCGAGGACGTGACGGTCCGGTTCGAGCAGGGCTACCCGGTGGCGATCAACGGGGTGCGGTTCGACGACCGCGTCGCGCTCGTGATGGAGGCGAACGCGGTCGGCGGGCGCCACGGCCTCGGGATGTCCGACCAGATCGAGAACCGGATCATCGAGGCCAAGAGCCGGGGCATCTACGAGGCGCCGGGGATGGCGCTGCTGTTCATCGCCTACGAGCGCCTGGTCAACGCGATCCACAACGAGGACACGATCGCGAACTACCACCAGGAGGGTCGCCGCCTCGGCCGGCTGCTCTACGAGGGCCGCTGGCTCGACCCGCAGTCGATCATGCTCAGGGAGAGCCTCACCCGCTGGGTCGCCGCCATGGTGACCGGCGAGGTGACGCTGCGCCTGCGCCGCGGCGAGGACTACTCGATCCTGCGCACCTCGGGCCCGAACCTGTCCTACCACCCCGCCAAACTCTCGATGGAGCGGACCGAGGACGCCGCCTTCGGCCCGGTCGATCGGATCGGCCAGCTGACGATGCGCAACCTCGACATCGCCGACTCGCGCGAGAAGCTCGAGCAGTACGCGGCCATGGGCCAGCTCACCGGCCAGGCGGTGTTCATCGGCGAGATCGAGCAGGGACGCGCGGGCCAGATCGCCGGCCGCGGCGACCAGGAGGCCGTCGACGAGACCGCCCTCGACCGCGCCGCGATGGAGTCCGGGACCGACTAGGTGGCTCCGCCTCGTGAGCACTTTCGGGGGCTATAGCCCCAGAAAGTGCTCACGAGGCCGGAGGCCACCTACTTGTCGCACTTGATCTCGGGCTCCGGGTTGTAGCGCACGGTCCGCGGCTCGGACTTCGTCTCGCCGGTCTTCACGTCCTTCAGAGTCCGCGTGGTGGAGATCGTGAAGCCGTCCACGCCCTTGGAGGGCTTGCACTTCGGGTTGCCGGCGAGGTTCCGCACCCCCGCGGGCACCGGGTTCGTCCGATCCCCGCTCTGCGAGGTGACGTCGAACCGCTTCTGCCCGAGGATCTGGACCTTGATCGACGACGGGGTCCAGATGGTGCGGAGGAGGATCGGCGCGGGCCCGTCGTTGCGGAACTTGAGGTCGATCGCACCCTCGAACACCGTCGCCTCGCGGCCGGCCGGGTAGCGGCTGATCCAGTAGCTGTGCTCCTTGTGCTCGACCTCGTCGAGCCCCGCGAAGTACGTCGCGTTGTAGAGCGTCGTCGCGAACTGCGAGATGCCGCCGCCGACGCCGCGGGCGGGCACGCCGTCCTCGATGATCCCGGCGTCGACGTAGCCCTGGCTCGCGTCGCGGGGGCCGGTGAAGCCGTTGAGGCTGAACGTGTCGCCGGGCTTCACCGTCGCGCCGTTGACCTGCTCGGCGACGCGCTTGATGTTCTGACCCGAGTCCGTGGCGAAGCCGTTGGTCTGGAACTCGCCGATGACCGTGGCCGGACCGATGGCCTGCAGCGACTCGGTGGTGACCTTGGGCGGCGTCGTCGTGTAGACCGCGTTGACCGCGCGGCCGGTCGCGGGCGGGGGCGCGGCGGGGGTGGCGCCGGGCGGGGTCGGCGGCGGTGTGAAGGTCGTGGGCGGGGCGGGGTCGCCCTGCTTGCCCAGCGTCTCGGTGAGGTCGGCGAAGGTCTTCGGGTAGTCGATCTGCCGGCCGGTGACCGCGGGGACGACGGTCGCGTTCGTGCCCTGGAAGGCGAACGTGGCGTCCTTCGGTTCGGCCTCGGTCGAGGAGAGGTCGCGGTCGACGACGGCCTGGGCGGTCGGCACGTCGACGCGCGGCCTCAGCCCGCCGGATCCGTCCGGGTCGAACTTGAGGAACGTGCCGATCTCGGTGGGGCTCAGCGTGGCGTTGCGCCCCGAGCCGACGACGTAGGCGGGGGCGGCCACCGCCGGCTGCGCGACGTCGCGCATCGCGCTGTCGATGCCGTCCTGGGTCACCGACACCGGCTGGGGCGTGACGGGCAGCGGGACCGGTGCGGGGTCGAGCCAGTGCTCGAGCACGACGGCGGGCGCGGCGGCGTTGTCGACGACGTGGCCCGGCGCGGAGGGCACCGGCACCGGACAGTCGCCGTCGAACCGGATGGTGCCCTCGACCGACGGCCGGTCGAGCTGCGGCCGCGCCCGGTCGATGGCCTGCCCGACCGCGACCGGGTTGCCCTTGCTGATCGGGGGGACCTCGCGGTCGCTGAAGAAGGACGAGAGCCGGGTGAACGGGTTGAGCGGCTGCTCACCCGCCTGGTCGATCGTGGCGTCCACGTCGAGGTCGAGGCCCGCCGCGCGGGGGTCGATGACGGCGGTGGCGGCGCCCGCGTCGGTGCCCGCGACGAGGGTGACGGGGCGGGAGACGCGCGGACCGAGGTCGCTGCGCAGCGCGTTCTCGGCAGCGAGCCGGTTCATGCCACCGATCTCGACGCCGCCCACGGTCACCCCGCGCGGCACGTCGGTCGCCGAAACGAGCAGGTCGACGACGTAGAACAGCACGAGCAGCCCGACGACGGCCCCGCTCCCGATCAGCAGCCGTTTCCGGGTGCGACCGTCCCCGCCGCCCTCGGTCGCGGGTGGCTCCTCCGGTCCGGGGACGGGCGGGATCTGCACCGTCGCCTCGGCGTCGGACTCCGTGCCCCGCTCGACGGCCCGCGATCGCGTGGCGTCCCGGTCGAACGGGTCGTCGTCGATCCGCGTGCCGCCCGGCGGGGTCGGATTCGGAGGAGTCGTCACAGGTAGAGCCCCGTCCCGCTCGTCGGCTCGATCTTCTCGCTGGCCACGGCGTGCAGGTCGCGCTCTCGCAGCACGACGTACGACGTGCCGTCGATCTCGACCTCGGCGTGGTCCTCGGGTCCGTAGAGGACGCGGTCCCCGATCCTGACCGTCCGGACGTGGTTCCCCGTGCCGTAGACCTCGCCCCACACGAGCCGCTTCGAGACCGACGCGGTCGAGGGGATGACGATGCCGCCGGTGCTGCGCCGTTCACCGTCACCGGGTGTCGGCGAGACGAGCACGCGATCGTGCAGCATCTGGATTTCCAGCCGGGGGTCCGACACGCCGGAATCGTACGGGGAGGTCGGATCGCCCGTTCCCGCCGGGCGCCCCGATCGGTGGACCGACCGGAGCAGGGCATGAAGAAGCCCCGTGGCTCTGCCAGGTCGGGGGTCCGGCAGCGCCACGGGGCTCATCAGGTGTGTCGTCCCCGGGCCGCCGTTCGTTACCCCGTCCCGGAGGTTCACTCGGACAGAGCAGATGTTCGTGTCGCCCGTACGCTCCGTGTCCGGTCTAGTGGCGCCCGAGCAGGAACCGGCCGAAGTGCGGCACGGTGAACGCGATCCAGCCGCGCTCGGCGGAGAACACCAGGCCCTTGCGGAGCAGGCTGTCCCGCGCCGGTGAGAGCGACGACGCGCGCTTGTCGAGGTGCTTCGCCAGGGTCGAGGTGAGCACCGCCTCGTCGGAGCCGTCGGCCAGCTCGGCCATGCCCTGGAGGTACTCGCGCTCGGCCGGGGTGGCGCGCTCGTAGCGCGAGCCGAAGAAGCCGACGGCGAGCTCGGCGCCCGCGTCGGGCGCCGCGACGCGCACGTCCCCGGCGTCGATCGGGCTCTGGACGGCCGCGTCCCAGGCCGCCTTGCCGTACGCCTGGACGAAGTACGGGTAGCCGCCCGAGACCTCGTAGAGCGCGTCGAGCGCCTCCTGGGTCAGCTTCGCGTCCTCCCGCTCGGCCGGGGCGGTGAGCGCGAAGTCGGCGTCGGCCCGGTCGAGCTGACCGATGCGCACGTAGCGGAACAGGCGTTCGGAATAGGACTTCGAGGCGGAGAGCACCGCGGGCAGGTGCGGCAGCCCGGCCCCGACCACGACGAGCGGCGCCCCGGACTGCGAGAGCTCGTGGCAGGCCGCGCACAGCGCCGAGACGTCCTCGGGCTGCAGGTCCTGCATCTCGTCGATGAGCAGGGCGACCCCGACCCCGACGTCCGCGGCGAGCTCGGCCACCACCCCGAACAGCTCGACCAGGTCGATCTCGATGTCCCCGGAGTCGGCGCGGCCGTGCTGCACCGGCGCGTCGATGCCGGGCTGCCAGCGGTCCTTGAGCTTGGCGTCGGCGGGGGTCGACCGGAGCGCGAACGCCTTGAGGACGCCGAGGGTCTCCTCGACCCGGTCCGGGGCGCGGTGCCGGACGGCGAGATCGCGGACCGCGCGGTGCAGCGCGGCGGCCAGCGGGCGGCGCAGGTCGGCGTCGGGACGCGCCTCGATCTTGCCGGCGCCCCAGCCCGCCCGGACCGCCATCGAGCGCAGCTCGCCGAGCAGCACGGTCTTGCCGACGCCGCGCAGCCCGGTGAGTACGAGGCTGCGTTCCGGACGTCCGCGCGCGACGCGCTCGAGCACGACGTCGAACGCCGTCAGCTCCTTGTCGCGGCCGGCCAGCTCGGGCGGGCGCTGCCCGGCGCCGGGAGCGAACGGGTTCCGCACCGGGTCCATGCCATCGGAGCGTATGGGCCTCTCTAGCGATCACCCGATACGTCGCGAGAAACCGCGATCGGCGTGTCGCCCGATCGGGCCGTCTCGCGCCGTCTAGCGATGGTGCTAGACGAACGGATACCGACCGATCGACCGTCCGATGGTCGTCGGGACCTCCTGGTCCCGGTGCCGGGCGCCCGGAGCCGTGACGTCCCGGTGATCACGGCCGAGGCGCGGTCCGGTCAGGCGGACGCTCGACGCAGCCGGTCGAGCCCCGGCCAGACCACGGCGGTGAGCATCCGCGCGAGGACGTCGGCCGGGGCCTCGTCGGTGGCGGGGTGGTCGGCGTTCCCGTCGGTCGAGCTCCGCTGCGCTCCGTCTCCCCCGCCCAGCCACCAGTCGGTGAGCCCCTCCGCGGCCCCGACCAGGGTGTGCGCGATCGGCTCCGCGGCCCGGACCGACCCGCCGAGCTCGGGAGCGAGCAGCTCGGCCGCGCGCCGGACGATCCCGCGCCGGGCGGCGTCGACCTGGCCGGCGAACTCCCCGGTCGAGGCCTGGCGGTAGAGCACCGTCCAGCCCTGGCGGTGCGTGGTCACCGCGTGGAAGAACGCGCGCAGGGCGCGGAACAACCGCGCCTCGCCGTCGTCGGGCCCGTTCTCGCCGCCTCCGGACCCGACGGCCGCCGTCATCGTCGTCATCAGGCGCTCGGCCTCGCGGGCCAGGCAGGCGGCGAACAGCTCGTCCTTGGTGCCGCCGTGGGCGTAGACCGACGGCTTGCTGACCCCGGCCCGGGCGGCGATCGCGTCCATCGAGGCGCCGTGCAGACCCTCCTCGGAGAACACCGCGATCGCGGCGTCGAGCACCTGCCGCCGCCGGACCTCCGGGGCGAGGCGGCGGCGTGCGGTCGGAGTCACGCTTGCATCCTATCTACTGGTGCGTAAAGTAGCGAATATTCGCGGGACCGGTGGTACCGGACACCGCGGGCCCATCCGCGACGACGATGCCGGAGTGAACGCCGTGGCCGAGAAGATCGACGTGAACGAGCTGGGTCGCAGCATCGACCTGAAGACGCTGTCCGAGGACGACGTCGTGGCGACGATGCGCGATGCGCTGGCCGAGCCCGAGGGTGCCGAGACCGTGGACGCCTCGGTGTTCGCGCGCCTCGTCAAGGGCGCGAGCAAGTCGCAGCTCGAGGCCCTCATGAACTCCGATGCGCGCCGCCCCGTGATCGACGCGATCTTCGGTCGGATGAGCGAGTTCTACTCGTCGGCGGGCGCCGGATCGAAGCGCCAGGTCGTGCACTGGCACGTCACCGGCGCGCCGGGTGGCGGTAGCGACGACTACCAGACCGCGATGCAGCACGGCACCTGCGTGGTCTCCACCAGCCTCGACGAGGACCCCCGCACCGAGCTGTTCATGAACGGCACGGAGTTCCTCAAGGTCGTCACGAACAACGCCAACCCGATCACCCTGTTCATGACCCGCAAGCTCAAGGTCTCCGGCGACGTCGGGTTCGCCACCGCCCTGCAGAAGATGTTCACCATCCCGTCGGCCTGATCCGGCGCGCGAGGAACGACGGAAGGAGCGCCACGCATGGCGTTCTCGATGGAACTGTCCGAGGACCACACCGACCTCCGGGACTGGGCCCACGGCTTCGCCGAGGAGGTCATCCGGCCCGCGGCGCCGGAGTGGGACGAGCGCGAGGAGACGCCGTGGCCGGTCCTGCAGGAGGCCGCGAAGATCGAGCTCTACAACTTCGAGACCCTCGCGTCCTTCTGGGGTGACGAGACCGGGCTGTCGCTGCCGATCGTCAACGAGGAGCTCTTCTGGGGCGACGGCGGCATCGGGATGGCGATCTTCGGGACCACCCTCGCCGTCGCGGGCATCTTCTCCTCGGGCACGCCC
>NZ_DASXJS010000074.1:0-26003 GCF_036497245.1 Actinomycetospora sp.
GTGATCTCGTTGCGGAAGCTCTTGCCGATCTGGCCGATGCCGAACGGCGGCTTCTTGCGCGCGGTCGACATGACGTTGGCGAAGTTCACGAAGATGCCCTGCGCGGTCTCCGGGCGCAGGTAGTGCAGACCCTCCTCGGACTCCACGGGGCCGAGGTAGGTCTTGAGCATCATGTTGAACTCGCGCGGCGCGGTGTACTCACCGCGGTTGCCGCAGTGCGGGCACGGCACCGTCGAGAGGTCGTAGCCGACCTTGCCCTCGGCGTCGGTCGACTCCAGCGACGGGCCACCGGTGCGCTCGGCGAAGTCCTCGGCCAACTGGTCCGCGCGGAAGCGGCGGTGGCAGTTGGTGCACTCGACGAGGGGGTCGGTGAACACGTCCACGTGCCCCGAGGCCACCCACACCTGACGCGGCAGGATCACGCTCGAGTCGAGCCCGACGACGTCGTCGCGGCCGGTCACCATGAACCGCCACCACTGGCGCTTGATGTTGTCCTTGAGCTCGACGCCCAGCGGGCCGTAGTCCCAGGCCGACCGGGTACCGCCGTAGATCTCCCCCGAGGGGAAGACGAACCCGCGACGCTTGCACAGGTTCACCACGGTCTCGATACGGGCGCTTCCGGTGGGACTGGGCACTTCTGTCTCCCGACGGCGGGCCAGCCGACCCGCCGGACTCGCTGGTGCTTGGCCTACCCAGCGTAGCGACGATCGCAGCAGGGTTTCCCCACCGGCCGCCCGGAAGGCTCAACCGGTCCGTGTCGGCTCGTCCGATCTGCCCTCCGGAACCGGCGCGCAGCAGGGCGCGGCCTCGGCGTCGGGCCCGGGCGGGACACCGCGGATCCGCGAGTCGAGCAGGGTCTCGGCGAGCAGGAACACCACCAGACTCGCGCCGAGCAGCGGCAGTGCGACCCCGACGGCCAGGGTCACCACCAGCACGCCCACGAGCCAGGGACGCGGCAGCGCCCGCAGCGCCCCGCCCGGGGGCACCATGCCGGCGCGCTGCCCGGGGCCGCGGCGCCACCACAGGACATGGCCCCAGACGACCATGCAGGCGAGCCCCGCGGCGAGGGTGGCGAGCAGGATCTGGTTGGCCAAACCGAACAGCACGCCCATGTGCGCGTCGATACCCCAGCGCGCGAGCTTCGCGGGGAGCGGCCAGTCGGCGAACCGGACGGTGTCGGTGACCCGCGCGGTCGAGGGGTCGACGGCGATCGCGTCGAGGCGCTGCGGGTACTCCTTCCGGATCTGGGACACCGAGTACGCCTGGCCGGGCGCCTCGCCGGGGGTGATCTCGACGGGCCCGACGAGCCCGACCCGGTCGGCGACGGCGGCCGCGGTCCCGAACCCGTCCGGCGTCCACGTGGGTGCACCGGGTGCGACGGCCGCGGGAGGAAGGGCCGTGCTCGGGGCAGGCGTGCTCCAGGACAGGGCCGAGCGCAGGGAGGTGATGTTGTCGCCCGCGTAGGTCGACCAGGTCAGCCCGGTCGCGGAGAGGAAGAGCAGCCCGACCGCCGCCCACAGGCCGACGACGGCGTGCCACGAGAGCAACCGCGCCCGTCGCCCGCCCCGCACGCGGGGGACGAGCAGGGCCCGTGCCCGGCGACGGCGCCACGCGAGCCCGGCCCACAACGTGAGCCCGCCGAGCACCAGCACCCACAGCCAGCTCGCGGCCAGTTCGGTGTAGAGGCGGCCGGGATCGCCGAGGTGGAGATCGCGGTGGAGCTGGTCGACCCAGCCCTGCAGCGGCATCGCCTGGCCGCCGCCGTAGGTGTCGAGCACGCCGCGCAGGGCGCCGGTGTGGGGGTCGACGAACGCGGTGCGATAGGTCGATTCGGGCAGCGAGGCCGGGTCGAAGATCACCTGCGTGGTGTCGGCGGGCGTCGCGGGTGGGCGCACCGCCCGCAGGGGCGCGCCCGGAACGGCCTCCTGCCCGGCCCGGATCTGCTCGGCCAACGGCACCTGGGCCGAGGAGGTGGGCGCGGTGAGCTCGTGGTCGTAGATCGTCGGCACCAGCGAGGGCGTCAGCGTGTACGCGAGCCCGGTCAGCGCCGCCACCAGCAGGAACGGGCCCACGAGCAGGCCCGCCCAGAAGTGGATGCGCAGGACCAGCGGCCGCAGTAGCGACCAGGGGCCGGTGGGCCGCGTGCGCTGCGGGGCGGCCTCCGCCGCATCGGGGCGGTCGTCCAGGGTCACGGCGGCCTCTCGGGTCGTCGGCGGCGGGCGACGCCGGACGCTACGGAGATCCGGGTCGCCGTCGGGAGGGTCCTGGGGTGTTCCTCATGCCCGGGAACTCCGGTGCCTCCGGCGACGACGTGCCCGGCGTCGGGACGGCTCAGCCGAGGATGCTGGGGTGCTCGACGACGCCGTCGTCGCCCGATCCGCCCTGGTCCGACCCGCCGTCGCCCGTTCCGTCGGGTCCGGCCGCGGAGAACCTGCGCTCGAACGTGGCGGCCTCGTCGGTGCGGGCCGCCGACAGGAACGGCACGACGTGCTCGCGGACCTCGAACGGCGAGAGCGCGCGGCGGTAGTCGGTGAGCGAGGCGAAGACCGCGACGAGCACCCACTCCCCCGGCGCCTCGACGGCGCGGCCGAACTCCACCCGCTCGCAGCCGCGCTGCCGTGCGAGCAGGCCGACCGCGTGACGGGCGCGGTCGAGGAAGTCCCCGCCGGGTTCGCCGGTCTCCTCGGGCCCGTAGCGGCAGACCAGCAGCATCGCCCGACCTTATCGACACCGGGTGTCAGTACCGCCAGGAGGTGGGAGACTGGTGGGGAGACGTCCGGCCGACCCCCGGGCGAACCGAGAGGCGGGTGGACGACGGTGCCGACGCAAGGCGGCGGATCGGGTGCGCGCCGGCGCGGGCGCGGGGACATGCGGCGCCCGCTGCTGCCCGGGTCCGGGCCGCTGGCCGGCACTCCGCCGGTGCTGGTGTTCCTGGTGGTCGCCGTGGTGTTCGCGGTCGCCATCCTCGTCGGCGGGTCGATCGGCGCGCTGCTGCTGGCACTGCTGGCCGTCGGGGTCGCGGTGCTGCTGGCCACCACGTGGGCGCGGCTGTCCCCGCCGGAGCGCCTCGCGCGCGGGTTGGTCCTGGCCGTGCTGGTGGCGGTGACGATCGGGATGGCGCTGCGATGACTCCCGCCGAGGTACCCGTCGCCGAGGCCCCCGAGGACCTCCCGACCGGCACGACCTACGCGCCCGCCGACGCCCCCGCGCCGCCGCCCACGGACACGCTCACCGCGGCCGGGGAGCTGCTCCGCGCCCTCGCGGCCCCGGTGCGGATCGCGGTGGTGCTGCAGCTGCGGTCCTCGCCGCGCTGCGTCCACGAACTGGTCGACGCGCTGGGTGTCACGCAGCCGCTGATCAGCCAGCACCTGCGCGTCCTCAAGGCGGCAGGGGTGGTCCGGGGCGAACGACGCGGCCGGGAGGTCGTCTACCGTCTCGTCGACGACCATCTCGCCCACATCGTGGTCGACGCCGTCGAGCACGCCGAGGAGGACGCGTGAGCGCCGATCCCGCGGACGGGACCACCGCCCGCCCCACCGTCGTGCCGGGGCAGCGCGCGACGCGCCAGCGGGCGGCGATCGGGGACCTGCTCGACGAGCTCGACGACTTCCGCTCCGCGCAGGACATCCACGAGGAGCTGCGCCGCCGCGGCGAGGGCATCGGACTGACCACCGTGTACCGCACCCTGCAGGCGCTCGCCGAGGCACGCGAGATCGACGTGCTGCGCACCGCGGCGGGCGAGGCGTCCTACCGGCGCTGCTCGGACACCCACCACCACCATCTGGTTTGCCGCAGCTGTGGACGCACGGTGGAGGTCGAGGGACCCGCCGTCGAGCACTGGGCGGACAAGGTCGCCGCCGAGCACGGTTTCGCCGAGATCGACCACACCGTGGAGATCATCGGGCTCTGTGCGGCCTGCCGCTCCTGAGCTCCGGTCCGCCGGCGCCCCCGTGGTGGGTCGAGGGGCACGTGGGGCAGGTTTTTCGGCGCCCGTGGTTGCGTGGCGTGCTCTTGATCTTCCCGACGGCGGGCAGGCCGACCGGCCGGTGACCTCGAGGTCCGGCCACTGACCCGTGATCGCGAATCCGGGAGCGACACGCCCAAGCTGGCAAGATCACCAGGACGTAGCGGTTCCGGACGCCAGGCCCTCAGAACCGCTACGTCCCGCTGATCATGAACCGGCGGCGCCGTCCTCGGGCGATCAGTCCCGCTCGGCGCTCGGCCGGCCGGCGGGCGCCGGGTCGGCCGCCGCCACCGGGCCGGACTGGAGCGCGTCGTCGACCCCGTCGGCACCGGCCCGCCCGGCGCCGTCGTCGTCGGGCTCGGCACCGTCCCCGTCCCCGGATGGATCGCGGAACGGGTCGGCCCCGCGCCGGATGTCGGCGTAGGTGACGCGGTCCGGCGCGTCGTCGGTCCGCCAGGGACCGTCGGCGTCGACCGGGAACGACTGCACCCGGAGGTAGAAGTCGTCGCCGTGCTTGTCGGTGCCGTAGTCGATGGCCTGCTCGATGACCTCGGTGCCCTTCTGCTCGCGCAGGACCACCGCGTCGTGGTTGAGGTCGCGGGTCAGTGCGATGCACAGCATCACCATGATCACCACGAACGGCGCCGCCACCAGGATCGTGAGGTTCTGCAGGCCGGACAGCGCATCCTCACCGCCGACGAGCAGCATCACCATCGCGACGAGGCCCATGGTGGCGCCCCAGAAGATCACGACCCACTTCTTCGGCTCGTCGGTGCCGTTCTGCGACAGCGTGCCGGTGACGATCGAGGCCGCGTCCGCCCCGGACACGAAGAAGATCGCGACGAGCACCATGACCAGGATCCCGGTGAACGTCGCCGCCGGGTAGGCCTGCAGCACCACGAACAGCTGGCTCTCGGTGCCCGCCGCGGCCGGGTTGCGTCCCTGCTGCTGCTGGGTGATCGCGGAGCCGCCGAAGATCGCGAACCAGACCAGCGAGACCAGGCTCGGCACCAGGATCACGCCGCCGACGAACTGCCGGATGGTGCGGCCCCGGCTGATCTTGGCCAGGAACATGCCGACGAACGGCGTCCAGGAGATCCACCAGGCCCAGTAGAAGACCGTCCACGAGGACAGCCAGTCGAGCATCGGGGCGCCGCCGGTGGCCTCGGTGCGGCCGACCATCTCGAAGAACTCCGAGAAGTACGCCCCGATCGCGGTCGGCAGCAGGTCGAGGATGATCACCGTCGGGCCGACGACGAACACGAACAGCGCGAGCACCCCGGCGAGCACCATGTTGATGTTCGACAACCACTGGATGCCCTTGGCGACCCCGGACACCGCGGAGAGGATGAACGCCGCGGTCAGGACGATGATGATCGGGACGAGGATCTCGTTGCCCGCTCCGCGCAGGAACCCGGTGGCGTCGAGCCCGCCCCCGATCTGCAGGGCGCCGAGCCCCAGCGAGGCCGCCGACCCGAAGATCGTCGCGAAGATGGCGATGATGTCGATGGCCTTGCCCGGGGCACCGTTCGCGGCCCGCGTCCCGATGAGCGGGATGAACGCCTGGCTGATCAGCTGACGGCGGCCCTTGCGGAACGTCGAGTAGGCGATCGCGAGCCCGACGACCGCGTAGATCGCCCACGGGTGCAGCGTCCAGTGGAACAGCGAGGTGGCCATCGCGGTACGCAGCGCCTCGACCTGGTCCCCAGGCGGCACCGACCCGGGCGGTGGGCTGGTGAAGAACGACAGTGGCTCCGCCACGCCGTAGAACATGAGCCCGATGCCCATGCCGGCCGAGAACATCATCGCGATCCAGGACACCGTCCGGAACTCCGGCTCCTCGCCGTCGTCGCCGAGCGTGATCCGCCCGAACCGCGAGAACGCCAGCCAGAGGGCGAACACCACGAACCCGGTCGCCGCGAGGATGAACATCCAGCCGCCGCCACGGATGAGCCCGCTCAGCAGGCCCGAGGTGACACTCGAGAGCGTGTCGGTGCTGACGATGCCCCAGACGACGAACACGACGGCGAGGCTCGCCCCGACGCCGAAGACGACCTTGTCGACCGGTACTGCGGGGCGGTCCTGGTCGGTGGAGGGCGGCGATTCCTGCTGGGTCATGCGGGTGCGCCCACCCGGGGGTGGGCGTCCTCCTCTCGCGGGGCGACGTCGAGAGGAGACTACGGGACGAACAGGACGAATCGGGAGGACTCAGGCCGCCTCGACGAGCTCCCCACGCACCTGTGAGGCGGTGGACACGACGAGCATGATCAGCGTCCCCAGCGGATCCGCCGCCAGACCCTCGGCGGGGAACGCGTAGCGCAGGGTCACGTCCCAGCCGGCGTCGGTGGCGACGGCGCCCAGGGTCCCGAACAGCCCCTGACCGGCCCGTTCGGCGACCCGGCGCGGCAGCTCGTCACCGGTGAGGTCCCAGGCGACGACACAGGTCAGGGAGAGGACCGCCAGCCCTTCGACGAGCTCGATGCCCTGCACGGCGCACGGGACGTCACCGTGCCGGAACGACAGCGCGCCGTCGTCGTCGACCCGCACGTCGACGAACTTCTCGAGCGACTCGCGGGCGGTGATGAGCAGCGTCGCGGTCGTCGCGGCCTCGCGGCTCACGGGGTCTCCTCGGAGTCGGCGGGATCGGAGTCGGCGGGGTCGGACGCGGTGGGGTCGGTGGCGTCGCCGGGTGTGTCGGCGGCGCCACCGTAGCGGCGATCCCGCGAGGCGTAGAGCTCGCAGGCCTGCCAGAGGTGGCGGCGGTCGAAATCGGGGAAGAGCGTGTCGAGGAAGACCATCTCCGCGTAGGCGGACTGCCAGAGCAGGAAGTTCGAGGTCCGCTGCTCGCCCGACGACCGCACGAACAGGTCGACGTCGGGCATGTCCGGCTCGTCGAGGTGGCGGGCGATCGCGCGCTCGTCGATGCGCTCGGGGTCGATCTCACCGCGGGCGGCTCTCCTGGCCAGCTCCTTCGCGGCCCCGACGATCTCGGCGCGCCCGCCGTAGTTGACGCACATGGTGAGGGTGACGACGTCGTTGTCGCGCGTCATCTCCTCGGCGATCTCGAGCTCCTTGATGACGCTGCGCCACAGCCGCGGGCGCTGCCCAGACCAGCGCACCCGCACCCCCATCGCGTGCATCTCCTCGCGGCGGCGGCGGATCACGTCGCGGTTGAAGCCGAGCAGGAAGCGGACCTCCTCGGGGCTGCGGCGCCAGTTCTCGGTGGAGAACGCGTACGCGCTGATCCACTTGACCCCGACGTCGATGCACCCGCGGACGACGTCGAGCAGCTGCCCCTCGCCCTGCCGGTGACCCTCGATGCGGGGCAGGCCCCGCTGGTTGGCCCAGCGCCCGTTGCCGTCCATCACCAGCGCGACGTGGTTCGGGACGAGGTCGGCCGGGATGGGCGGCGCGGTGGCCCCGGAGGGGTGCGGGGTCGGGGCCATCACCGTCGGGTCGCCGGGGCCCCGGAGGGGGCGGCCCGAGCGCTGGGCACCGTTGCGGTCGGTGCGCTGACGGAGGGGGCTCACGGGGCGACTCCAGCGTCGTCGGGTGCGAGTTCTTCGTCGCGGGGGTGGTCGGGGATGCCGTGCTCGAGATCCACGCGGGGGACGCCGCCGCGTTCGACCAGCGGCAACGAGCGCAGCCGCCGCTCCAGGTGCCACTGCAGGTGCGCGGCGACGAGGCCCGCGGTGTCGCGGCGGGCATCGGCCGGGCTCTCCTCGGCCGCCTCCCAGTCGCCGTCGCGCAGGGCCTCGAGCAGCCGCCACGTCCACCACGACGGGACGACGGCGCCGCCGGGGCGGCACGTGTCGCAGACCGCCCCGCCCGCCGTCACGGCGAACCGGCGGTGGAAGCCGTGCGTGGTGTCGGGCGCGTCGAGCGGGGTGGCCGGCTCGGTCCCGCAGCGGGCGCACTCGGTGATCGCGGGGGCGTACCCGGCGATGACCATGGCGCGCAGCAGGTAGGCGTCGAGGACGAGGTGCGGGTCGCGCCGGCCGCCCGCGAGCCCGCGCAGCGCGCCGACCAGCAGCAGGAACAGCTCGCGCGCCGGCTCCCCCTCCTCCGGGGTGAGCCGGTCGGCGGTCTCGAGCAGCGCGCACCCGGCGGTGTAGCGCGGGTAGTCGACGACGAGGTCACCGCCGAACGCGTCGATCGTCTGGACCTGGGTGACGATGTCGAGGCTGCGACCGGTGTGCAGTTGCAGGTCCACGTGGCCGAACGGTTCCAGGCGCGCCCCGAACTTCGACGTCGTGCGCCGGATGCCCTTGGCCGTGGCGCGGACCTTGCCGTGCCGGTGGGTCAGCAGCGTGACGATGCGGTCCGCCTCGCCGAGCTTCTGACACCGCAGCACCACTCCGGTGTCACGGTAGAGGCCCACGCGCCCCATCCTCCCCTCGGTGGCCTGCGGCCTTGTGAGCACTTTCCGGTGTCATAGCACCGGAAAGTGCTCACGAGGCCGGAGGCCACCTCAAAAGCCCAGCTTCCGCAACTGCCGCGGATCCCGCTGCCAGTCCTTGGCCACCTTGACGAACAGCTCGAGGTGGACCTTGGTGCCGAGCATCTTCTCGATCTGCTCCCGCGCCTGCGTCCCGACGTCCTTGAGTCGCGAACCCCCGCGGCCGATGACGATCGCCTTCTGCGACGAGCGCTCCACGAAGATCTCAGCGCGGATCTTGAGGGTCTTGCCCTCCTCCATCTCCTCGACGACGACGGCCAGCGAGTGCGGCAGCTCGTCGCGCACGCCCTCCAGGGCGGCCTCGCGGACGAACTCCGCGATCATCGTCGTCTCCGGCTCGTCGGAGAGCTCGCCCTCCGGGTAGAGCGGTGGACCGGGCGGCATCTGGGCCAACAGCAGGTCGGCCAGCAGCGACACCTGGTCGCCCTTGGTCGCCGAGACCGGCACGATCTCGGCGAACTCCGCGATCTCCGAGAGCGCCATCAGGCGTTCCGCGACGACGTCCCGGCTCACCAGGTCCGTCTTGGTCAGGATCCCGATCACCGGGGTCCGGTCCGCGACCTTGCGCAGCTCGGCGACGATGAACTTGTCCCCGGGGCCGATCGCCTGGTCGGCCGGGACGCAGAACCCGATGACGTCGACCTCGGCCCACGTGGTGCGCACGACGTCGTTGAGCCGCTCCCCGAGCAGGGTCCGCGGCTTGTGCAGCCCGGGGGTGTCGACGAGCACGAGCTGCCCGTCCTCGCGGTGCACGATCCCGCGGATGGCGTGCCGCGTGGTCTGCGGGCGCGACGAGGTGATCGCGACCTTCTGACCGACGATCGCGTTCGTCAGGGTCGACTTCCCGACGTTCGGCCGGCCCACGAAGCAGGCGAACCCGGAGCGGAAGCCCTCCGGCCACTCGGGGTTCACGCGACCCCGCCTTCCACGACGGTCTTGCCCTCGAGCCGGGACACGATCTCGCGCCCGATCGGCAGCGCGGCCGTCGCGGCGGGCGAGGGCGCGTTGAGCACGTGCAGCACGGAAGGACCGTCCGCGGTGCTCGCGGTGTCCTCCACGAACAGGAAGTCGTCCACGAGGGACCCGTCGGAACGGACCGCCTGGGCGCGCACCCCGGCGCGGCGCATGACGTCGTGCGGCGGGTGCAGGTCGTCCGCGGTGGTCCCGGGCAGCATCTTCGAGACCGCGGTCGCCATGGCCGCCCTCGACACCGAGCGGTGCATCTCCCCCAGCCCGTAGCGCCACTGCTTCGCCGCGAGCGCGAGGAACCCGGGGTCGGTGAGGGTGCCGGCGAGCTCGTGCACCTTCAGCGTCCGCCAGTCGTAGCCTTCCCGGGCCAGGGCGAGCACCGCGTTCGGCCCGACGTGCACCGAGCCGTCGATGCCGCGGGTGGCGTGGACGCCGAGGAACGGGAACGCCGGGTCGGGCACCGGGTACACCAGGCCGCGCACCGCGTCGGCCTTCGGCCCGCGCAGGTCGGAGTACTCGCCGCGGAACGGCACGATGCGTACGCCCGGGTCGAAGCCCGAGGCGCGGGCGATCTCGTCGGAGCGCAGCCCGGCGCACACCACAACCTGCCCGGCCAGCAGGTCCCCGGCATCGGTGTGCACGACGACGTCCGAGCGCCGCCGGACCGTGGAGCGCACCGCCCGCCCGGTGTGCAGCACCGCGCCGCGGGCCACGGCCAGCTCCGCGAGCCGCCGGGTGATCGCCTCGTAGTCGCAGATCCCGGTCGAGGGCACCCAGAGGCCGGCGACGGCGCTCACGGCCGGCTCCCGCTCGCGCACCCCGGCCGCGTCGAGCTCCTGCACCGCCACGCCGTTGGCGCGCCCACGACGGACCAGCTCGGCCATGCGGCCCAGCTCGCTCTCGTCGGTCGCGGCCACGACCTTGCCGCACTCGGCGTAGGGCAGATCCTGCTCCGCGCAGAACGCCTTGGTCTCCGCGCAGCCGGCGACCGCCAGGCGCGCCTTGAGCGACCCGGGCGCGTAGTAGAGCCCGGAGTGGATGACGTTGGAGTTCCGGCCGGTCTGGTGCGCGGCGAGGGACGATTCCCGCTCGACCAGTGCGACCGAGGTGTGGCCCGCGTCGAGCAGGGCGGTGACGACGGCGAGCCCGACGATGCCGCCACCGACGACGACCACGTCGTGGCGTGGGCTCGGACCGGGCACCGACCACCCTCCCGGCTCCCCGATCCCTGCGCGCGGCGCGTCAGCCACGGTGCTCCTCTCCCCGGGCTCCGACCAGCCCGGCGTCGTGGTTCCGCTCGGTGTCCGCCGTCGGCGGCTCCCCGGCACTCTGGTCCTCGTCCGGCGGGTTCGGGTCCCACACCAGCAGCGACACGATCCGCATCCGCCCGCGGGCGTCCTCACCGCCCTCGGCGCGCAGGCGCACACCCCCGACCTCGGCCTCCGCCCCCGGCAGCGGCACCCGTCCCAGGCGCTGGGCGAGCAGCCCGCCGACGGTGTCGACGTCCTCGGTGTCGAACTCGACGCCGACGGCCTCCTCGAGGTCCTCGACGGGCAGGCGCGCGGACACCCGCAGCGACCCGTCGTCGAGGCGGTCGAGCGGGCGGTGCTCGGCGGCGTCGTACTCGTCGGTGATCTCCCCGACGATCTCCTCGAGGATGTCCTCGATCGTCACCAGGCCGGCGATCCCGCCGTACTCGTCGACGACGAGCGCCATGTGGTTGCGGGTGCGCTGCATGTCGCGCAGCAGCTCGTCGGCCTGCTTGGAGTCGGGCACGAACGCGGCGGGGCGCATGATCTCGGCGACCGCCCCCGCGTGGTCCTCGGGCGTTCCGGAGGGGTCGTTGGCGCGCGCCGTGGTGGAGCGGACGAGGTCCTTGAGGTAGACGACGCCGACCGTGTCGTCCACGTTGTCGCCGATCACGGGGATGCGTGAGTACCCGGAGCGCAGCGCCAGCGCGAGGGCCTGGCGGATCGACTTCTCGCGCTCGATCCACACCATCTCGGTGCGGGGGACCATCACCTCGCGCACGAGCGTGTCGTCGAGCTCGAACACCGACTGGATCATCGAGCGCTCGTCGTCGTCGACGACGCCGCGGGCACCGGCCATGTCGACGAGCTCGCGCAGCTCCACCTCGTGGCTGAACGGGCCCTCCCGGAACCCGCGCCCGGGGGTGATGGCGTTGCCGACGAGGATCAGCAGGTTCGCGAGCGGGCCGAGCAGTCGCACCAGGGCGCGGATCGGCAGCGCGATCGCCAGGCCGATCCCGTAGGGATGCTGGAGCCCGAGGGTGCGCGGGCCGACCCCGATCAGCACGTAGGACACGACGATGACGACGACGGCCGCGATCGTCACCGCGAGCCCGTCGATCACCACGAACTGCAGGGCGACGTAGGCGCCGAGCACCGTCGCGACCGCCTCGCAGGCCACCCGCAGGAGCAGCACCAGGTTGAGGTGACGCGGCTTGTCGGCCACCACCGTCGCCAGCGCCCGCGCCCCGGTCCGCCCCTCGCGCACCAGCTGGTCGACCCGGGCCGGCGACATCGTCGAGATCGCGGCGTCCGCGGCCGCGAAGATCCCGGCCAGCGGCACCAGCAGCAGCGCCGCGACCAGTTGGGCGACCTGGGCGCCGGTCACGACGGGTCCGGCCCGCCGGAGGATTGGTCGAGCCCGACAGTGCCCAACAGCTTCGCGTCCGCCGCGCGCTGGCGCTCCAGGGTGAGTCGTTCACGCTCCGCGTGGGCCCGCTCGGCCACCTCGGTGCGCCAGCCGGAGAGCAGCTCGCCCTGCAGGCCGAACATCTCCTTCTCCTCGTCCGGCTCGGCGTGGTCGTAGCCCAGCAGGTGCAGCACGCCGTGCACGGTCAGCAGGTGCAGCTCGTCGTCGAGCGCGTGCCCGGCCGAGACCGCCTGGTCCCGCGCGAACGCCGGGCACAGCACGATGTCCCCGAGCAGGCTCGGCCCCGACGGCGGCGCGTCCGGGCGCTTCGCCGTGTCGAGCTCGTCCATCGGGAAGCTCATGACGTCGGTCGGGCCCGGCTCGTCGAGCCAGCGCTCGTGCAGCTCGGACATCGGCTCGAGCTCCACCAGCAGGATCGACAGCTCGGCCAGCGGGCTCACGCCCATCTGCTCCAGGGCGTAGCGGGCGACGTCGACGATCGGCGCCTCGTCGACGTCGACCCCGGACTCGTTCGCGATCTCGATACTCATCGCGCTCAGCGTCCCCGGCGGTCGCGGCGTGGCTGCGGGGGCCCGGTGCGCGGCGCGTTGTTGCCCCCGCTGCGGGGCACCGCCGTCGGTCCGCCGTCGCGGGCGTCCCAGCGGCCGTACGCGTCGATGATGTCGGCGACCAGGCGGTGGCGGACCACGTCGGCGCTGGTCAGCTCGGAGAAGTGCACGTCCTCGATGCCGTCGAGGATCTGGCGGACGATCTGCAGGCCGGACGTGTGCCCGCCGGGTAGGTCGACCTGGGTGACGTCGCCCGTGACGACGATCTTCGAATTGAACCCGAGCCGCGTCAGGAACATCTTCATCTGTTCCGGCGTGGTGTTCTGGGCTTCGTCGAGAATGATGAACGCGTCGTTCAGGGTGTTGTGGGTGACCAGGTAGTCGTCGGTGACGTAGAGCGAGTCTTCCGCTGCCACCGAGATACAGACGCACTCCTCCTCGCCCGCCGGCAGGATGCTGTCGATGTAGCGACGCGGACGCCCACCCCCGGTCGCCTCGTACGCCTCGCGCTTGCGCGTGAGACGGAACGGCGCGATCTCCGCGGGCAGCCGGATGTCGAGCACATTAGCGTCGGCGCGGTAATGGACCGGCCGGGCGATCGTCCCGCCCGGCCGACGTCCGGCGGCATGCCGCGTCCGCTCGTAGGCGACACCGCCGAGAGACTGGACCAGGTCGATGACGTCGTCGCGGAGTCGCGGCGAGCAGGTCGTGTACTGGACACGACACGTGCGACCTCCCTGACGAACCGGACCACCGTCCGTGTCGAGCAACCCCTGGAGCAAGGCGACCCGCACGTCGACGCTGTTGCGGAGGTACACCTCCGGGACGAACTTCGTCTTCGAGTTCGTCCCCGCCAGCTCCAGGTCGCGGAGCACGGCTGTCGCGGGGTTCGCCGTGACGACCCCGCCGCGGCCACCGCCGCCCGCGCGCCGGAGCACGTAGTCGAACTCGGACTTCCGTGTGACCTCGATGTCGGGGAGCGCTGCGTCCAGCGCGTCCGCCAGTTCCGGGTCCTTCGTCGAGAAGCTGGGGGTGGTGGAGGTGGTGATGCACCCGTCACCGAGGAGAAGTCCCAAGGCGTAGGGATCCATCGGCACGTCTCGACGCGGGATCGCCACCGGAGCGACGACCGGAAGCTCATAGCGATGGGCGTGGGACCAGCGCAGGTTGTCGATCATCTCCTGCGTCTGCAGCACCCGGCCGGCCTTGCCATGGCGGCGGTCGTCCGGAGTCGTCACGAACCACAGGTGCTCACCGCAGGCGAGCGTCGACGCGCCGTCCTGCGCGGTCACTCGGTAGACCTGCTTGCGGCCCTGCGGGTGCACGCCCGTCACCGGTGTCGGCGTGCCGTCCCGCCCAGTGACGAGGTCACCGACCTGTAGCGCGCCGATCGGACGGAAACCGTCCGGGGTGAGCACGGGAGAGTCGACCGGCTGAGCGCGGCCACGCATGTACGCCAACGGCGCGATCTCGATGGTTCCTGCCGCCATGAGCTTCGGGACCGATTCCTGGTCCAGCATGTCGTGCAGCGCGTCGTAGAGCGGGCGCAGGTACGGGTCGATCTTCTCGGAGAGGCTGCCGGGCAGGAAGCCCAACCGCTCCCCCGCCTCGACGGCCGGGCGGGTGAGGATGATCCGCGTGACCTGCTTGGCCTGCAGCGCCTGGACCGCCTTGGCCATGGCGAGGTAGGTCTTGCCGGTGCCTGCCGGGCCGATGCCGAAGACGATCGTGTTGACGTCGATCGCGTCGACGTAGCGCTTCTGGTTCAGCGTCTTGGGCCGGATGGTGCGCCCGCGCCGGGACAGGATGTCCAGGCTGAGGACCTCGGCCGGTGACGGGCCCTCCGCCTCGGAGAGCATGCGCACCGTGCGGCGCACCGCGTCGGGGTCGATCTGCTGGCCGCGGCTGGCGAGCACGACGAGCTCGGCGAACACCCGCTCGGCGAACCCGACGTCCGCCGGGTCCCCGGTGAGCGTGAGCTCGTTGCCGCGGACGTGGACGTCGGCGTCCAGCAGGCCCTCGGCCTCGCGGAGGTTCTCGTCGCGCTTGCCGAGCAGCGTCAGCAGCGCGGACTCGGGGACGACGATCCGCGATTCGCCGGACGTGGTCGTGCTCCCGGGGGCGGGGTCTGGCGTGGGTCCCTGGCCGGTCACGTGCAGATCGGTCCTGCTTCCTGCCTGGGAGCGTCCTCCGCTCCCCGCGTCGACAATGGCCACCGTCCTGGGGGCCGTATCGGTCACTCTGTCCTCCGACACTCTAGACCTCCCCCCTGACACCGTTCTGCGCGCGTGAGGCGGGCAGGGCGCCGCCGAGTGCCAGCGTCGGACCCTCCCACCGGGTGCGCAGCCACCGGTCGTGCGAGGTGACGATCACCGTGCCCGCGGCCTGTCCGAGCGCCTCCTCGAGCTCCGAGGCCAGTCGCAGGGACACGTGGTTGGTCGGCTCGTCGAGCAGCAGCAGGTCGGGGCCCGTCGCGACGGCGACCGCGAGCGCCAGCCGCCGGCGCTGTCCCACCGACAGCGCGCCGACCGGGGTCCCGTTCTCGCGGGGGTGGAGCAGACCGAGCGTGCGCAGGGGCGTCTCCTCTGCCGTCGTCGCGCCGACCAGGGCCGCGTAGGCCGCTCCGGCGGCCCGGTCGAGCGGCCCGACGTCGGGATCCTGCTCGAGGAACGCGACGCGCCGGGCTCCGACGTCCACGCGCCCGGCGTCGGGGGTGAGGACGCCCGCGAGGACCGCGAGCAGCGTGGACTTCCCGGACCCGTTGGGCCCGGTGACCAGGAGCTTCTCCCCTGCCGGGACGTCCAGGTGCTTGAGCGTCACCCGCGGCGGCACGCCCGGTGCCCCGTCGACCCGAAGCCCTCGCACGCTCACGGCGAGCCCCGTGGCCGAGCCCGCACCCACCGTCAGGGCCCCGCGGAACCGCAGCGGCGCGGGCGGCTTCGGCAGCGCCTCCCGCTCGGCGGTCTCGAGGCGGCGCTCGGCGTCGTGCACCCGCCGGGCCCGGGCGCGCTCGACGTTCGCCCCCTTGAAGGCGTGGATGAACTTGTCGTTGTCGGTGGGACCGCGGCCGGCGGCGACCGAGCGCAGGTCGACCCGGGTCTTCTCCCGCAACCGGTCGATCTCCTCCTGCTGCGCGGCCCACGTCTCCTCCCAGCGCCGCCGGGTGCGGGCCTGCTCGTCGAGGTAGGCGGTGAAGCTCCCGCCGAAGCGGCGCCCGCCGTGCCCGTCGGTGCCGAGGGCCCCGGCGTCGAGGTCGACCAGTTCGGTGGCGACCCGGTCGAGGAACGTCCGGTCGTGGCCGGCCGCGACGACGACGCCGGGCATCTCGACCAGCGAGCGCTCGAGCAGGTCGAGGGCCTCGCCGTCGAGGTGGTTGGTGGGTTCGTCGAGCAGCAGGCACGCCGGCCGCCGGACGAGGGCCGCCGCGAGGGCCAGCCGGGTGCGCTGACCCCCGGACAGGGTCGCGACCGGGCGGGAGCGCTCCAGCTCGCCGACGCCGAGGGTGGTGGCGGTGACCTCGGCGCGGCGGTCGGCGTCCCACGCGTCGTGGGTGACCGCCCAGGAGAGGACCCGGTCGTACTCGGCGGCGGTGTCGGCGTCGTCGCTGCCGGCGGCCATCCGGTCGGCGAGGCGCTCCAGCTCGGCGACCGCGTCGTGCAGCGGACGCAGCGCGTCGTCGAGCAGGGTCCCGACGGTCGAGCTGCCCCTCGCGGCGCGCTCCCCGGTCTCCAGCTCAGGCTCCTGTCCCCATGGTCGAGCTCCGCTCCGCTGCGTCTCCTGCGGCAGATACACGAGATCGTCGGGGACCTGCACGGTGCCCGCGTCGGGGACGTCGCGACCGGCGAGCAGCCGAAGCAGTGTGGACTTCCCGGTGCCGTTCTCGCCGATCAGGCCGACGCGGGTCCCCGGGGCGGCGACCAGGTCGACGCCGTCGAGGACGGGGCGCGCCGCGAACGTGCGGACGAGGCCGTGGGCGATCAGCGGCGTGAGCGAGGTGGTGGGGGCTGACATGACGACGTCTCCGCGAGTCGGAGCGAGGACCCCGGCGGGCGCACAGCAGGGCCGCGGCGGTGGTCGGGACGTCGTCAGAGCTCCATAACGAGATCGACCGTACGCCCGGGTCGGTGGGGCGTCGAGGGGATTCGCGGCGCCGCGAGCCCTCCCGGCTTCCGAACGAACGACTCGTTCGTGGCTTCTATGTGCACGAACGAGTCGTTCGTTCCGTACGGGGGTGGGCGGGGCGCCAGCCGAGCGGGTCAGCGCAGCAGAGCCATGACCTCGTCGCGGACGACGACCCAGGCCGGATCGGCGGGGTCGATGAGCCGGAAGTGGTCGGCGCCGTCGACCATCCGCAGGCGTGCCTGGCCGCGGGCGGCGAGCGCGGCGTCGACGTAGCGGCGGCTCTGATCGGGCGGGACGGTGGTGTCGGCGGTTCCGTGCACGGCGACGACGGGGCAGGGCGCGGGCACGAGCGCGGCGGGCGAGGCGATCGCGTACCGGGCGGCCTGCGCGGTCGGCGGGCCGCCGAGGAGATCCACGACGGCGCCCCCACCGAGCCCCTGGTCGGCGGCGGCCACCAGGTCCAGCACGCCGGCCTGGGCGACCACGCCGCGCGCGGCGACCCGCGGGCCCGCACCCGGGGCGCCCGGCTGGAGCCGGGTCCGCGAGGCCGCCCACGCCGCGAGCTGACCACCCGCGGAGTGGCCGAGCAGCACGATGCGGTCGAGGTCGAGCGCCCGGCCGGCGCGCCGGGCGGTCGCGGCGGCCGACCCGGCGAGCAGGTCGACGGCGGCCGCGACGTCGTCCAGCGTCGTCGGGAACCCGCCGCCGGAGCCGACGCGCCGGTACTCGACGTTGAGGGCGGCGACGTCGTTGTTGGTGAGGTCGACCGCGAGCGGGGTGCCCAGCTCCAGGCCGTACTCCGCGCGCCAGTAGCCGCCGTGCAGGACGACGACGACCGGCAGCGGCCCCTCCCCGCCACGGGCCCCGCCGCCGTCGGACGGGCCGCCCGGGGGCAGGTGGAGCATCGCGTACTGCGACGGGTCGGGCCCGTAGGACAGCCGCCGGGGCTCCGGTGTGCCCGGGCGTGCGGCCGGGGCGGCGCCCCCGGGGCCGGCGCAGGCGGCGAGCAGGCCGGTCGCGGCGGCGGTGAGCGTGACGAGCATCGAGCGCCGGGTCATCACCGCCGGGCCCACCGGGCGGTGCGCACGCCCAGCGCGCCGAGGGCGACGGCGGCCGCGGTGGAGGTGCGGAGCACGTCGGGTCCGAGCCGGACCGGGACCGCGCCCGCGTCGGTGAGGCGGGCGGCCTCGCCGTCGGTGACCCCGCCCTCGGGCCCGACGACCAGCACGACCTCGCCGGCCTCGGGCAGCGCGACCGTCGCGAGGGTCTCGTCGGCGGTGGCCTCGAGGAGCAGCGTCGTGGCGCCGGCGACACGGGCGGCCAGCTGCGGCGTCGTCAGCGGGATCTCCACCTCCGGCACCCGGGCGCGGCGGGCCTGCTTGGCGGCCTCGGTGGCGGTGGAGCGCCAGCGGGCGAGGGCCTTGGCCCCGCGCGGGCCGTCGTCCCAGCGGGTCACGCAGCGCTCGGCCCGCCAGGGCACGACGGCGTCGACGCCGGCCTCGGTGGCCAGCTCGACGGCGAGCTCGCCGCGGTCGCCCTTGGCGAGGGCCTGGGCGAGGGTGATCGTCACGGCGGGGGGTTCGTCGTGGCGGCGTTCCCGGATCGTCGCGGTGACGTGCCCCTTCCCGACGGCGGTGACCTCGGCGCGGGCGCGCGTGCCCGCCCCGTCGCCGAGCAGGATCACCTCGCCCGGGGCAGCCCGCTTGACGTCGGCGGCGTGGCGGCCCTCGGCGCCGTCGAGCACCACCTCACCGGACTCCGGCACCGCGTCGAGGAGGAACAGCGCCGGCCGCGACCAGGCCTCCGCCCCGTCGCGAGGATGTGGCGTCACTGACGTCCAGCGTCAGCAATGCCACTGAGCACGCCGATAGGGCCGCATCGCTGACACGGGGGGCGCGAGGTCACCGACCCCGACCCGCCGCCTTGCGACGCCCCCACAGCCCGTTGCGCGCCTGCCCGGAGTACTCCGGCTGCTCCTCGCCGCGCAGCGAGGCCAGCTCGCGCAGCAATTCGGTCTGGCGCTGGTCGAGCTTCTCGGGGACGCCGACGTCCAGGTGCACCAACAGGTCACCACGCCCGTCGGTGCGCCCGGAGGAGCGCAGGCGCGGCATCCCCTTGCCGCGCAGGGTGTACACGGTGCCGGGCTGGGTGCCCGGGTCGACGTGCAGCTCCTCGTCGCCCTCGAGGGTCCGCTGGCGCAGGGTCGTGCCGAGCGCCGCGGCCGTCATCGGCAGCGTCACGTGGCAGTGCAGGTCGACGCCGTCGCGCTCGAAGTAGTCGTGCGGCTCCTCCGAGACCTCGACGTAGAGGTTGCCCGCCGGGCCGCCGCCGGGGCCGACCTCGCCCTGGCCGGCCATCCGGATGCGCATCCCGTCGCCGACGCCGGGCGGGACCTGCACGGTGACGGTGCGCCGGGCGCGGACCCGGCCGTCGCCGCCGCACTGCTGGCACGGGTTGGGGATGATCTCGCCGAGGCCGCGGCAGACCGGGCAGGGCCGCGCGGTGACGACCTGGCCGATGAACGACCGCTGGACGTTCTGGATCTCGCCGCGCCCGCCGCAGGTGTCACAGGGGATCGGCTGCGAACCTGCCTCGGCGCCGCCGCCCTCGCAGCGCTCGCAGAGCACCGCGGTGTCGACGGTCAGCTCCCGCGCCACCCCGGCCGCGCACTCCTCGAGGGTGAGGTCGATGCGGATCAGGGCGTCCTCGCCGGGCTGCACCCGGCCGCGCGGGCCCCGCCCGCCGCCGCCCGCGGCGCCGAAGAACGCGTCCATGATGTCGCCGAGCCCGCCGAAGCCGGCGCCGCCGAAGCCCGACGCGCCGCCGAAGCCGCTGCCGCCGCCACTGGCCGCGTTGGCCAACGGGTCGCCGCCGAGGTCGACGATGCGGCGCTTCTCGGGGTCGGAGAGCACCTCGTAGGCGCTCTTGACCTTCTGGAAGCGCTCGGCGGCCTCGGGATTGACGTCGGGGTGGAGCTCGCGGGCGAGCTTGCGGTACGCCCGGCGGATCTCCGCCTCGTCGGCCTCCCGGCTCACGCCGAGGATGTCGTAGTAGTCCGTGGCCACGCTGGTGTGTCCTCGTCGTCCTTCGTCGTCGGGCGGGCACTCGGGCCCGGGGAACGGTGCGGTGATCGGGAGCGGTCCTCAGTGCCCTCCCACGATCTCCCCCACGTAGCGCGCGACGGCCCGTACCGCCGCGATGGTGCTGGGATAGTCCATCCGGGTCGGTCCGACGACACCCATGCCGCCGAGAGCCGCTCCGGGGGCGAGGAGGGGCCCGTAGCCGATGGAGACGGTGGAGGTCGCCCACATCTCCTCGGCCTCGTTCTCCCCGCCGATGCGCACGGTGACCTGGGCCGGGTCGTCCGCGGCCGCGAGCAGGCGCAGCACGACCACCTGCTCCTCGAGCGCCTCGAGCACGCCGCGCAGCGAGGTCGCGTCGCCGCCCTGACGGGCCAGGTTGGCGGTGCCGCCGAGCACGAGGCGCTCCTCGGGGTGCTCGACCAGCGACTCCACCAGCACCGACGCCAGCGTCGTCATGACGTGGCGCAGGTGATCCGGCCCCTCCTCGGGCAGCGCGGCCACGTGGGCCGCCGCCGTGGTGAGCGGCTGCCCGACGAGCACGGAGTTCAGCAGCGTGCGCAGCCGCGCGACGTCGTCCTCGGTGAGCACGTCCCCGAGGTCGACGACCCGCTGGTCCACGCGCCCGGTGTCGGTGATCAGCACGAGCATCAGCCGCGCGGGAGTGAGTTGCACGACCTCGAGATGGCGGACCGTGGACCGGGAGAGCGTCGGGTACTGCACCACCGCGACCTGCCGGGTGAGCTGCGCGAGCAGCCGCACGCTGCGACGCAGCACGTCGTCGAGGTCGACCGCGCCGTCGAGGAACGTCGCGATGGCCTTCTTCTCCGCGGCGGAGAGCGGCTTGATCTGCGCGAGGCGGTCGACGAAGAGGCGGTAGCCCTTGTCGGTCGGTATCCGGCCCGCGCTGGTGTGCGGCTGGATGATGTAGCCCTCGTCCTCCAGCGCCGCCATGTCGTTGCGGACGGTGGCGGAGGAGACCCCGAGGTTGTGCCGGTCGACGATGGCCTTCGAGCCGACGGGCTCGTTGGTCGCGACGAAGTCCGCGACGATCGCGCGCAGGACCGCGATGCGGCGTTCCTCCGAGTTCATCGTCGTCGGACCTCCTCCCGAACGGCTCACCCGAAACCGACACTTCATCGTAGGCGAGACGACGACGCCGGGTCGGAGGCGTATGAGCCGAGGGGGCTCAGGTCCGGCGACGCCGGGCGGGTGGCGGGCTCACCGTGCCCCGACCGCGGCGGGGTGCCCGGCGAGCAGGCCCTCGACACTGCGCACCACGACGCGGGCGGTCTCGGTGGTGTCCCGGTCGGCGAGGGGGTTCTCGGCGTGGGCGCGCCACCGCGCGAGAGTGGCGAGCGCCACGGCCCGCAGCTCGCCCTCGCCCACCTGTTCGTCGAGCCCGAGCCGCGCGGGCGCGGACGGGCCCCGGTCGCCGAGCAGGCGCTCCGCCTCCTCGGTGAGCTCCGCGCCCCGGGCGGGGTCGCGGCGGCCGGGCGCGGCGAGCGGGCGACGGCGCAGCGCCGTGAGCAGGTCCAGTTCGACGATCTCGTGGCCGCCCGAGCGGGCCCGCTCGACCTCGGCGGCGAGCGCGGTGACCGCGGCGGGCGACGGGCCGGGCCGCGGCGACCCGCCCGGCCGCGGGACCGGCGAGGGCCGCTGGTCCTCCCCGGCGGGCTCCTCGGCCCGGGCGCGGCGCACGAGCCGCTCGACCGCGAGCAGCGCCGCCCGGGCCTGGAAGACGTCACGCCGGACGAGGAAGCGCTCCGCGAGGACGGCCCGCAGCTCGTCGAGGCCGCTGCGGCGGGCCAGCTCGACCGCCAGCGCGGACGAGTCCTCGACGCCGCGGCGCAGCAGCGACGTCGCGAGCCGGACCCCGAACAGGCCGAACCGGTCGAGCAGTGCCAGCCGGGTCCCCTCGGGCAGCCCCGCGGCGTCGGCCGGTCCCGTGTCGCCCGCGGCCCGGCCCGCGGCGACGAACCGGTCGGCGGTGAGCAGCTGGGAGTCCAGCTCGGCGCGCTCGAGCCGGGCGAGGGCACGCAGCGCGGTGAACTCGACGCCGCGCAGGGTCCGCGCGGTCTCGGCCAGCAGCCCGGCCACCGTCGTCGTCGTGGCGCACCAGGGCCGCAGCGTAGGGTCGGTGCGGTAGCGGCGCGCGACCTGGCCGGCGGCCATCACCGCGTCGACCCGCCCGCCCCCGACCTCATCGGCCCGCGAGAGCACGACCAACGTGCCCGCCGCGCCGACCCCCGCGGCGACCCGGTCGCCGTAGGCCTCCAGGAACGCGACGTCGGGTTCGTGCAGGTGACGCACGAGGTGCACGACGACGTCGGCGCCCCAGCCACCGTGCTCGTCGTCCCCCGCCCCGTCGGGCCCGTGCCCGACCCACGGGCGCGGCCGGCCCTCGAGCGCGGCGGAGTCGACGCCGGGGGTGTCGACGAGGGTGACCTCGCGCAGGTGCTGCGAGGGCCAGTCGACGTGCAGGGCGGCGACGCGGTCGACGGCGAGGCGGTCCAGCTCGAGCACCAGGGAGCCGCGCCGGTGCAGGGCGGGGAGCTCGGCGGGGTCGCCGGGACGGCGCCCGCCGCGGTAGACCACGCCGATACGCGGGCTGGGCGCGTCCGCGTAGTGGGTGACGAGGCGGGTGCACTCCCCCACGCCGGTCGGCGCGATCTGCTCGCCGACCAGGGCGTTGAGCAGCGTGGACTTCCCCGACTTCACCGACCCGGCCAGCGCCACCCGCAGCGGACCGCCGAGCCGGTCGCGGTGCGCGTCGAGCACGGCGAGCGCCTCCGGGTCCCGGGCGAACACCCCGGCGGCGTGGTCGAGCACGCCGCGGGCGGCCTCGAGCAGCGGGGTCACGGCGCCCCCACCCCCGCGTGGACCGCGCCGGACTCCGAGCGGACCGCGCGAGGGGAACCCTCGGCCGCTCTAGGCGCTCGAGGGCTCCCCTCGCGCCAGGGGCCGGGGGTCGACGCCGCCGCCACCTCCGCCACGAACGCCGCCCGGCACACCGCCACCCGCTCCGCGAGCAGGTCGACCCGCCCCAGCTCGGCGCGCACGTCCCGCAGCCGCCGCTCGCGGGTGCCCGTCGCGATCTCCTGGGCCGCCGCGGCCGCCGTCACCGCCTCGGCGACCGAGCGGGCGAGCATCTCGGCCTGCCCGGTGAAGTGGTCGCGCAGGGTCCGCTGGACGTCGCGCAGCAGGTCGCGCGAGCGCTTCCCCGCGAGGTGCAGCACCTCCTCGGCGTGCCGGCGCACCGCCTGCTTGGCCTCGGCGCGACGACGCTGCAGGGCGCGCTTGCGCTCGTCGCGGATCGTCTTGGAGCCCAGGAGGACCCCCGCACCGATCGAGAACGGGTTGATCAGCGCGAGCCCGGACAGCGTCGTCACCATCCCGACCATGAGCACCCCGCCGTAGGAGCCGCGCATCCCGACGACGATCCCGTTCGCGAACCCGATGCGCTCCAGCTCGGGGACGTCGATCCCGGGGACGTGGGGGAGCTCGGCCCGCACCACCATCCCGCCCGGCATCGTCTGCTCGACGGGACTCTCCGGTTCGGCCGCGCCGAATCCCCCGGCGTGCACGAGCGCACCGCCGGACCCGCCGGGCAGCCGGCCACGGACGTCGTCGCCGGAGAGCGCGAAGTGTTCGGCGACCCGCTCGGAGAGCCGCCACGTGCGCTCGCCCGCCCACACGAACGTCGTCGCGACCGCCTCGCCCGCCTCCTCGGTGAGCCACGGCGCGAAGGTGTCCCACGAGGCGCCCGGGTCGGCGGCGTCGAGGGCCTCCTCGGCGGCCCGCACGACGTGACGCATGCGGTCGCGCAGGTCCCAGTCGATGTCCGAGACGAGGTCGGCGACGCCGTCGGCGAGGGTCTGCTGCCAGCGAGCGCTGCGCTCCTTGAGCTCGCCGGCGCGGTCACGGGCCGCGCTGAGGTCGGCGGCGACCTCGCGGGCGCGCTCGGGGTCCTCGAGCCCGACGCGCTCCGCCTCCAGCGCGGCCCCGAACTCGGCGACGGCGCCGGCGACCTGGTCGAGGACCCCCGCGGCCAGGCGGGCGCCCGCGGGGTCGGCCACCCGGTCGCGCAACCGGGCGGCGAGGGCAGGCACGCCGGACTCCGCCGCGACGGCGTCGGCACCGGCCTCCCCCCGCTCGGCCAGCCGGCGGGCGTGCGCGGCCAGCGTCGCGGAGACCGGCGCCACCTCGACGTCGAGGCCGTGTGCGGCGAGGTGGCGGCGGTCGAGGTCGCGGACCTCCCGCCAGCGCGGGTGCAGGTCGACCTTGGTCAGGGCGACGACGACGGTGGCGCACTGTTCGGTCGCCGCGCGGACCAGCGCGATCTCCGGGGCGGTCAGCTCGCGGGACGCGTCGCTCACGACGACGACCGCGTCCGCCTCGGGGAAGCCCGCGCGCACCGCGAGTCCGCGGGCGGAGCGGGGGCCGCCCTCGCCGGGGGTATCCACGAGGACCAGCCCGTCGGCCGCGAGCCCGCCGGGCACGGTGACCTCCGCGGCGGTCCACCCGATGCCGTCCGGGTCGGACCCGCCGGTGACGGCGTCGCTGAGGTCGGCGGAGGTCACCGGACGACGGATCTCGGTGCCCTGCGCGTCCGCGCCGACGAGGGTCGCGGACGTCGTGGGCCCGTGCCGCACGACCGTCGGCAGCCGGGTGGCGACGTCGTCGTGGACCGGGCAGACCGGGACGCCGACCAGCTCCCCGACGAGCGCGCTCTTGCCCTGCTTGAAGTCGCCGACGACGAGCACGCGTGCCCCGGTGTCGGCGAGCCGGTCGCGGGCGAGGTCCAGCGAGGCCGCGAGGTCGGGGCGGCCGTAGGCGGTCGCGGCACGCCCGGCCAGCGCGGTGACGGCGCGGGCCTCCTCGCGATCGGCTCCGGGCCGGCCCTCCCCGGCTCCCGTCTGCTCGGTCACTCGCACCCCCCGGTGGTGTCGACCCCATCCCCACACTGCGGCAAACAGAGCAATATATTGCCCTGTTCAGCTGTCTCTCGACTGTATCCACGGCGACTGCCCGCGAACGGCCACGCGGACCGGCGCGGTCGGTGGACGGTGCACGCCCGTACGTGAGGGGTGCACACGCACGAACAGCCGGACCCGACGTGTGGGGTCCGGCTGTTCGCGGTCGGGGGTCGTGGCGGGCGCGGTCGCCACGACCCGGTGGGAGGGGGTCAGTGCACGGCGACCTCGTGGACCGGCGCCTCGTGGGCGGCCAGGACGGCGTCGTCGTGGGTCTCCGGCGCGGCCTCGTGGGCGAAGAGCGGCCCGACGTCGTTGCTGCCGGCGTCCGCGTCGCCCGCCCCGGTCGAGGTGGCGTCGTGGATGGAGTTGTCGGTGTTGCCGCTGTGGCTGGTGTCGGTCGCCGTGGCGGTGTGGGTCGAGTCGTCCGACTGGTCGTGGACCGGGGTGACGGCGGCGGTGCCGGAGCCCGAGGCCGAGTCGCCGGAGCCGAACGAGGTGGCCGCGGAGTCCTGCTCGTTGCCGGTGGCCGGGCCGGTGAGGGAGACGCCGGAGCCGTGCGACGCGCCGACCGAGCCGCCGACGCTGGTGGCGTCACCCGCGCCGAAGGAGGCCGTGCCGTCGTGGTTGACCTCGTTGTCCGTGCCGGCCACCGAGCCGGTGCCGGTCGCGACCGGGGCCGCGAGGTTGCCGCCGACGGCCACGGCGCTGTCGCCGGAGGCGACCTGCGGGTGGGTGTCGACCGTGGTGGTGACGTTTCCGTTCGCGATGATGTGCTGGTCGAGTGCGGTGGTGAACGTCGTGTCGTGCGAGTCGAACGAGTAGTTGTTCGAGGTCCAGTTCAGGTGCGCGATGACCTTGTCGACCTCCGGCGCGTGGTGCGGCGGCACCGGCCCGGGGCCCCAGTGGTGGCCGTGGTCCTCGAGGTGGTTCCAGCCGGCGTGGTTCCAGGCCGGGTGGTGGCCGCCGTGGTTCCACTCGTGGTCGGGGTCGGACACGACCGCGGCCGTGGACGCCGTGGCGGCGCGGACGTCGTCGTCGTAGCGGGCGGCGACGGAGGCCGGCGCGTGGTCCATGACCAGCGGCAGGGCGTCGCGGACGTCGGCGAAGCACATCCCGTCGAGGCCGGCGGCGGTGAGGGTGCCGTGCGGGTCGGCGGCGAAGGCGGCCTGGGCGTTCGGGTCGCGCAGCAGGTCGAGCAGGAAC
>NZ_DASXJS010000075.1:0-5444 GCF_036497245.1 Actinomycetospora sp.
CGGTCGTGATCACCATGCGTCGGGCTGGAGTTCGCGTCACGGTCCGGCTCGGCTGGTGTAGGTGTGTCCGGTCGGGGTGGTGGTGCGGACGGTGTGGGGTTGGTCGCCGAGTCCGTCGTGGACGGTGTGGATCTGCCAGCCGGGCATTTCGCGGACGAAGTTCCCGCGGGCGCACACCCCGCGCCCCCTATCGGCGTGCTCCCCTTGCCGCTGGTCGGACCGCCGGCGCGGGCTCTGCGGATGTTGGTCGTGGGTCAGGGGAGCACGCGGATAGGGGATCGGGGCGTCGCAGTAGGGGTCGCGGCAGCGGCCGTGGTCGCGGAGGTCGATCAGGTGGGCGAGGAACCCGTCGAAGAACCGTCGCTTCGGGTCGCCGCCGACGAGGGTGCCGGTGGTGGGGTGGGTGAACAGCCGCCGCCACCACCGCTTCCCGTGGGTGCTGGCGAGGAGGTCGCGGGCGATGCCGGCGGGGAGCGGTCCGTGGCCGACCAGCTCCCCGGTGGTGTGCGTGTTGTCGGGGTCGAGCAGGGCGTCGAGGGGGAGCAGGATCCCGACCTCGACGTCCACATCCTCGGCCTGGGCTTTTCCGGTGACGCGTTCGCCGAGGGTGTCGGCCATGATCTGGTCGCGGGTGCGGTCGTCGCCGGTCGCGATGACGCTGTCGGTGTGGCTGCGCAGCGCGGCCAGACACGCCACGCCCTGCTCGACCGGGAGTAGTCCCGACAGCACGCTCATGGTGTCCGGCGCGGGGCGAAGGGTGACCCGGCGGTCGCCGCGGGCGGTGCGGCCGCGGGCGGTGAACCCGGCCGGGTCGGCCTCGCAGGCCAGCCTCTTCACCGTCGCCCCGGCTTCGCGCTGGCCCTGCTGGTCGAGCCCGGCGTCGGCGACCTTCTTGTCGACCAGGCGACGCTGCTCGGGGTCGAGGTGGCTGGTCAGCGTCACGGCCTTCTCGGCGAGCTGTTCGCTGATCCGCCCGGTCGCGAGCAGTGCCCGGGTCGCGGGGAGGTCGGTGGCCAGGGCGCGGGCCACCCCGAGCCGGCGGGACCCGGTGAACGGTGAGACGTGGGCGGCGACGCGATCTGGTCGGCGATGCCCTGCCCGAGCTTGCGCGGGTCGAGCGTGCCGCCGGTGATCTGTTCGGTGTGCGCGGCGACCTGGGAGCGCCCGAACGCGACCATCTCGGTGTGCTGGGCCGCGGCCAGGGCGGCTCGCATCCGCTCCAGCACCGCGATCCGGTCGATCCGCGCCGCGTCCGGCACCGCGGTGTGCTCGGTGGGGGCGTCGGCGAGTTCGGTGAGGCGGGTGAGCAGCGCGGTCAGCTCGGCGCTGACCGCGTCGCCCACCTCGACCTCACCGTTCGAACCCATGTTCGACACGTTAGCGCGACCCCCGACACTGTGACGGTGCGCGGGCGGGTCGGTCACCGGGCGGCGAGCGCGGTGGCCACCTCCCCGCCGAGGGCCACGTTGCCCCGATAGACCGCGACGTTGACCTCGAGGCTGCGCCCGGCGGTCGTCCGCCGGATCCGGTCGAGGAGATACGGCGTGGTGGCCTGGCCGGTGATGCCGTCCACCCCCGCGCCGTCGAGTGCCTCGTCGAGGACCCGGCGGTGCTCCTCGACGTCGAGCTGGGCGTCGGCGGCGACCGGGTTGGCCAGCAGCACCGCAGCCGGCAGGCCGAGGGCGTCGCGGGCCGCCGCGACCGCCGCCGCCTCGGTCGCCGACTCCACCCGGGCGGGCACCGGGAACCCCGAGTCGCGCACGTAGAAGCCGGGGAAGGTGTCGGTGCGGTAGCCCAGCACCGTGACGTTGAGGGTCTCGAGACGTTCCAGGGTCGCGCCGACGTCGAGGATCGACTTCACTCCGGCGGAGACCACGAGGATCGGGATCCCGGACAGCGCGACGAGGTCGGCGGACTCGTCGAACGTGGTCGAGGCCCCGCGGTGCACCCCGCCCAGCCCGCCCGTGGAGAACACCGCGATGCCGGCGCGGTGGGCGAGCAGGGCGGTGGCGGCGACCGTCGTCCCGCCGTGGCCGTTCCGGGCGAGCGCCACCGGGAGGTCGCGGACGCTGACCTTCGCGACGTCGTCGCCGATGCTCAGGCGCTCCAGCTGCGCCGTCGACAGCCCCACCGTGGGGCACCCGTCGACCATTCCGACGGTGGCGGGCACGACCCCCGCGGACCGCAGCGAGGCCTCGGCGTCCAGGGCCACCTCGAGGTTCCGCGGGCGCGGCAGACCGTGGGTCAGGATCGTCGACTCGAGGGCGACCACGGGCCGGCCGTCCGCCACCGCGGCACTGACCTCCTCGGAGACGACGACGGCGGGGTTCACGGGGTTCCTCCGATCGCCGGGGACCCCCGGGGTCGTCGCGGCGCCCGACGGGCCGGTGCGGTCACCCGGACGCGGTGACCGCTGCGAGTACCGCGTCCAGCGCGTCGTCGGCGAGCGTGGCCATCTCCTCGTCGGTGCGGTCCTGGATCGGGTGCGGCACGAATACCGCAGGCACCGACGCGTAGCCGAGGGCCCGGGCCTGGGCATCGGCCGCTGTCACGAACTCGGTGGAGGCGAGCATCGTCGCCACCACGCCCCGGGACTCCAGGGCAGCGAAGTCGTGCACACTGCACGACGTGCACGAGCCTCAATCGGCGAGGGCCTCGATGACCACGTCGCACTCGGCGGTGATCTCGCGGCGCAGGTCGGCGGGCATCGGCTTGGCGAACGTGGGCTTGGAGTAGCGCCGCACGGCCACCCCGCGCCCGGCGAGGAGTGCTTCGAGCCGGGTCAGGAACACGTCGCCGCGAGCCTTGGAGATGTCGAGCAGGCCCACTCGCAGGCCCTCCAGTGAGGCGGGCCGGACGATCGCTTCACGGTGAGCGGGCGTGCTCTCGTCGGTGGGGTCCAGCACGATCATGGTCCGACCTCCTTGGTCACGGGAATGCTGCCTGCCGGGCCGCCCACCCAGCCGCCGATGACGGAGGAGAACATCCCCGCTCGGCCGCCGGCATGCACGATCATCAGGCCGCCCGGCCGGAACTTGGGCGCGGGCCCGGACAGGATTCCGGGGGGCACGCCCTCCTCGATGCCTCCGGCGCCGCGCTCGATCTCTGCGGGGTCGAGCCGGAGCACCTCGCCCAGTGCTTCCTCCAGGTCGGCCCGGGACCACCCGGCCTCGGCGAACACCCGGGCGTGCTCCGGGCAGACGACGAGGGTGGCGTCGAAGCCACGCGGGAGCTTCGGATGGGCGACGGTCCGCAGTCCGGCGGCCAGCGAGCGGGCGAGCGATCCCGGGGCGCGGGAGATCTGGTCGGCGACTCCGCGCGGACCCTCGGCCGCGAACACCGTGACGGCCGAGACACCCGCCGCGATGCCGCGGGACTGCGCGAGCGGCTCCCACGGGGACCCGGCCTCGTCCTCGGCGAAGCAGAAGCCCACCTTGCCCGGGTGCCCGAGGGTGGCGCGGTCGACCTCGCCCGGCCGGCCGCCGCCGACGTTGCGGATCACCAGCTGCAACGCCCGGCCGATCGTGGCGTTGGCCCGGTTGCCCTGGCCGAGGGCGTTGCCGCCTGCGTTCATGCCGATCTCGGCGGCGATCGGCCCGTTGACGATGATCGCGGGGGCCGCGCCCCAGGTCGTGGCCAGCAGACCGTGGGCGTTGAACTCCTCCTCGCACGCCGCCTGGACCGCGGCGAGGACCACCGGAAGGTACTCGGGGCGGCACCCGGCGAGCACGGCGTTGACGGCGACCTTCTCGACCGTCGCGGGCGCGAGGTTCGGCGGTACCAGAGCGACCACCTCGTCGGGCTCTCGCGCGGTGCCGCCGAGCATCCGCAGCACCCGGGGGCGGGTCGGCGGGACCACCGGGAGACCGTCGGACCAGCCCCGGTCGTGGAGCGCCTCGACCTCGTCCTCCAACGCGGTGACGTCGACTGCCCGTGAGCTCAGCGAGGCGCCGCGCGAGCGCACCAGCAGTTCGTCGGCGAACTCCGGGTCGGTGGTGCGGGAACCGCAGCCGGGCCGGTACCCGGGCAGGCCCTCACCGAGCCCGGTCACGCCGCCGAGGGCCTCCCAGTTCTCTCGCGACCAGCCGACCGTGCGCTCGCTCTCGATGCCGCCGGAGAACCGGATGAGGGTCGGGACCGTGTCGATCGCCAGCGCCAGGCTGACGTCGAGCGCGGTGTCGTCGCGGACATCGCCGGAGGCAGGAAAATCGGGGTCGTCCTGGCTGAACACGACCACGCCCGGCAGCTCCGCGAGCACCGGCTCCACGAGGCGGCACGTCGGGCAGTCGCGCTTGACGACGGCGACGACGCCGTCGGACGGGAGCTGCGGCACCGGGCCAGGGTAGAAGGTGGGCGCCCCGGATGCCCGCGGCCGTTCAGCGCCGGTCTCCGAACGCGGTGAGCCGTCCGACGAGGTCGTCGAGGGCGTCGGGATCCAGGTTGCCGACGCTCACCCGCATCGCGCCGTCGTCGCCCGCCTGGAAGTCCGTCCCGGGGAGGACCAGGACGTCCTGCTCGGCGAGGAGGGCGTCGACGATCTCGGGAGTCGGCCGGGGGAAGGGATGGCGTACCCAGGCGAAGAACCCACCGCAGGTGAGCAGCTCGAACCCACCCGGCCGCCGTGCGAGCGCGACGGTGAACGCCGACCGCCGTCCGGCGACCTCGGCCGCGCGATCCGTCCGCCAGTCGCGGGCCCTGGACAGCCCGGCCCATGCGGCCTCCTGGCCGATCCGCGGTGCCCCGATGGCGACGCAGTCGAGCAGCTTCATCACCTCCCGGAGCAGCTCCTGGGCCCCGACCACCGCCCCGACGCGGTATCCCGGCAGCGCGAGGTCCTTCGAGAAGCTGTGGAGGCTGACGACGGTGTCCGACCAGTCCGGGTCGGCGAACAGCGTGTGCGCCGGGCCCGGCTCCGCGCGGAACGACCGGTAGGTCTCGTCGAGCACCAGCGCGATGTCGTGCCGACGCGCGAGGTCGGCGAACGCGGCGATCTCGGCCGGCGGGACGGTGACTCCCGACGGGTTGCCCGGGGTCACGAGCGAGATCGCGCGGGTCCGGTCGGTGATGAGGGGCTCGGCGGCGGCGGCCCGCGGGACGAGGTCGGCGTCGGGCTCGAGCGACACCGGGACCACGCCGTGCATCCGCATCCACATGTCGTGGTTGAAGTACGCGGGGCGGGGGACGACGACCTCGTCGCCCGGCAGCGTGAGGGCGCAGGCGACGAGGCAGAACGCCTGGTTGCACCCCGCCGTCACGACGATGTCGTCGGCGCCGACCATGCCGCCGTAGTCCCCGCGCAGGTTCTCGGCGAACGCCTCGCGCAGGGTCGGCAGCCCCGCCTGGGCGGCGTAGGCGGCCCCGCGGGGATCGTGCGCGACCGCGACGACGTGGTCGACGACCTCGGGCGCCGGCGGGTAGGCCGGTGCGGCCTGGGCGAGATCGAG
>NZ_DASXJS010000076.1:0-59908 GCF_036497245.1 Actinomycetospora sp.
CGTCGGGCTGGTCGCGCTCCTCGTCGTGCTCATCGTCCTGGTCGCGACGATCCTCGTGGTCCGCTCGCTCACCCGGCCGCTGCGCGCGCTGCGCCGCGGCGCCCTCGACGTCGCCGACGACCGGCTGCCCACGCTGGTCGGGCGGATGGGGCGCGAGGACCCGTCGGGTGTGGACACCGCCGTCGAGCCGATCGACGTCCGGTCCGACGACGAGATCGGCGAGGTCGCGCGGGCCTTCGACGAGGTCCACCGGGAAGCGGTCCGGCTCGCGGCGGCCGAGGCGCGGCGCCGAGCCGCCACCGGCGCGATCGTGGTCAACCTGTCGCGGCGCACCCAGTCGCTGGTGGAGCGCCAGCTCGCGCTGATCGACGACCTCGAGTCCGGCGAGGAGGACCCGGACCGCCTCGGCGACCTGTTCCGCCTCGACCACCTCGCGACCCGCATGCGCCGCAACGGCGAGAACCTGCTGGTCCTCGGCGGCGAGGAGCCGCTGCGCCGCTGGAACCGGGTGATGCCGCTGCTCGACGTGCTGCGCGCCGCCGCCTCGGAGGTCGAGCAGTACGAGCGCGTCGAGGTCCGGGCCATCCCCGAGGTGTTCGTGGCCGAGGACGCGGTGAGCGACCTGGTGCACCTGCACGCGGAGCTGATCGAGAACGCCACCGCGTTCTCCGCGCGAACCGCGCCGGTCCGGGTCGGGGCCACCGTGCTGCGCGACGGGACGGCGCTGGTCGAGATCAGCGACCGCGGCATCGGGCTCGCCGAGGACGAGCGTGACGCGCTCAACGAGCGCCTCGCCGTCGCCGGGGAGCCTGCAGACCTCGGGGCGGACGCCTCCCGCCGGATGGGCATCGTCGTCGTCGCCCGCCTGGCCGCGCGGCGGGGCGTGCGGGTCCGGCTGCGCCCCGGCGACGACGGCGGGACGACGGCGACCGTGTCGGTCCCGGCGCGGCTGTTCGCCTCCGACGGGCCCCGCGACGCGCCGGAAGCGGTCCGCGGACCGGACGCCCCGCGGCGCCCGTCCGCCCCGGTGCCCGCCGACGACGACGGCGCCCCCGGCTGGTTCGGTGGCTCCCCGCTCGCCGCGGGCGCCCCGGAGCCGGCACCCGCACCGTCGGGGTCGCCACCCGCCCCGACGTTCGTGCCCACCGCGGCGGGCACCACCGCCACCGGGCTGCCGCAGCGCGCCCCCGGCGCGAACCAGGTCCCGGCAGGCCGGGCGGTCGACGACGAGACCCCCTCGCCCCGGACCCCCCGGCCCGCGCCACGGCCGGCGCACGCCCGGTCGGAGGCGCCCCGGCCCGACGCCCCGACCTGGGACCGCTCGCCCGCCGCAGTGCGGCACCGCTACGCCGGGGTCGCGCAGGCCCGGGCCCGGGCCCGCGTCGAGCAGCCCACCGCGACCCCGTCCGCCGGGATCCCCCGGCCCGCCCCGTCCCCTGCGGCCGCGCCCGAGGCCACCGGCGCCGACCCCGTCGCGAACCCCGTCGCGAACGGCACCACCGCCGACGGCCTGCCCCGCCGCGCCCCCGGCGCCAACTACGTCCCCGGCGCCGCCCCGTCCGGGACGCCGCCCACCGGCCCGGTCACGGACCCGGCGGAATCCGGTCCGGCCTGGGACCGTTCGGCGGATGCCGTCCGTGCCCGGTTCGCCGGGTACCAGTCCGGCCGGGACCGCGCCCGCAGCAGCACCGCCCACCCCGAGGAGGCCCGACCGACATGACGAGCGGGGACCAGCACACAGCGGCGAGCGATCTCGACTGGCTCGTCACCGACTTCGTCGAGCGCGTCCCGGGTGTCGCGCACGCCGTCGTCGTCTCCTCCGACGGGCTGCCGATCGCCCGCAGCGCCGAGGTCCCGGCCGACCGCGCCGACCAGCTCGCCGCCATCACCTCCGGCCTGGCCAGCCTCACCGGCGGCGCGGCCAAGGTGTTCCAGGGCGGGCCGGTCGACCAGACCGTCGTCGAGATGCGTCACGGCACGTTCCTCGTCACCGCGATCTCCGACGGGTCCTCGCTCGCGGTGCTCGCCGCCCCCGGCTGCGACATGGGCCTCGTCTCCTACGAGATGGCGCTGCTCGTCGATCGCGTCGGGCACGGCCTGAGCCCCGCGGCCCGCCCGTGAGCGCGGCCCCCGGGCCGGAGTCGCGCGACGGGCCCGACGCTCCCGACGGCACCCCCCGGGCGCTCGTCCGGCCCTACACCGTGACCGGCGGTCGCACCGTCACGGCGGACTCGTGGCCACCGGAGACGGTGGTGTCGGCGACCGGCCGGGTGCCCTCGCCGCGCACGCCCCCACCGCAGCCGGGCCGTCCCGCGCCCGGACACGACCTCCCCGACGGCGACCTCCGCCGGCTCGCCGACCACGTCCGCGGCCCGGTGTGGCTGCCCGGCGACCCGGGGTTCGACGAGGAGATCGCGTCGTCGTACTCCAGCGTCGCGCACCGCCCGCTCGTGCTCGTCGGGGTGCGCGACCCGTCCGACGTCGCCGCGGCCGTGTCGTTCGCCGTCGAGCGGGGCCTCCCCGTCGCGGTGCAGGCGACCGGGCACGGGGCCGTCCGGCCCGTCGACGACGGCGTCATGCTCTCCACCCGGCGGATGCGGACGCTGCGCGTCGACCCGGACGCCCGCACGGCGACCGTCGGAGCGGGGGTGGTCTGGAGCGAGGTGATCGCCGCGGCCGGCCGCCACGGCCTCGCCCCGCTGTGCGGCAGCGCGCCCGCCGTCGGCGTGGTCGGGTACACCCTCGGCGGCGGCATCAGCCCGCTCGCGCGCACGTTCGGGTTCACCGCCGACCACGTGGCCGCCGCCGAGGTCGTCACCGCCGACGGGCGCATCCGCCTCGCCGACGACGCCCACGAGCCGGAGCTGTTCTGGGGCCTGCGCGGCGGCAAGGGCAACCTCGGGGTGGTCACCGCCCTCGTCGTCGAGCTGTTCCCGATCACCAGCCTCGTCGGCGGCGGTCTGTTCTTCGACGGCGACGCCGCCGACGCCGTGCTCCGCGCCTACCCCCGGTGGACCGCCGGGCTGACCGAGGCGACGACGACGTCGGTGTCGCTGTCCCACCTGGGGCACCGCAGCCGTGCCGGGAGCCCCCTGCCGACGGTGCACCTGCGGTTCGCCCACGTCGGCGCCCCGGACACCGCGGCCGACGTCCTCGCCCCGATGCGCGCGCTCGCCCCGACGCTGGACACCGTCGGTGAACTGCCCTACGAGGCCATCGGCACCATCCACGACGACCCGACCGAGCCCGCCGACGTCTGGAAGCGGGGACTGCTGCTCGGCGACCTGCCGCCCGGCGTCGTCGAGACCGTCCTGCGCTCCTGCGGGCCCGACGTCGCCGACCCCGTCGCGAGCATCGAGATCCGCCACCTCGGCGGGGCGATGGCCCGGCGCCCGCGGCCCGACAACGCCGTCGGCGGCCGCGACGCCCGCTACGGGGTGTTCGTGGTCGACGTGCACGGACCGGACGGCGACGCCCCCGAGCGCGGCAGGCGGCTCGTCGAGGCGCTGGAACCCCACTCGACGGGCGCCGCGGTGAACTTCCTCGGCACCGTCACCGACTCCGACGTCGTCGCCACCGCCTGGTCCCGGGAGGACTACACCCGCCTGGCCGCGCTCAAGGCGCAGGTCGATCCCGACGAGGTGTTCCGCTTCGGCTACGCCATCCCGGCGCGCCCGGACGCGGCGGTGGACGCCGGGCCCGGACCCGACGCCGGACCGCCCGAGGCGCGCGCCATCGTCGAGGCCGCCCGGCCCTGGCGCTCGCTCGCCGAGATCGCGGCGGGCACCCGACTCCCGCTCGGCGTCGTGCGCGTCCTCGTCACCGATCTCGCCGACGCGGGCCTCGTCCGCGTCCACCGCCCCGGCGCCGGGGCGGACACCGACCAGCTGGAAAGGGTATTGCGTGGACTCCAGCGACGGCTCTGATCCCTCGGCCCCCGGCCCGACCGTCACCGCGCTCAAGATCGTCGTCGCGGGTGCCTTCGGGGTGGGCAAGACGACGTTCGTCGGCGCCGCGTCCGACATCACGCCGCTGCGCACCGAGGAGGTCATGACGGCGGCGAGCGTCGGCGTCGACGACCTCTCGGCCACCCCCGACAAGCGCAGCACCACCGTCGCGATGGACTTCGGGCGCCTCGACCTGGACCCGGGCGACACCGACACCGCCGGCGCGCTGCCGCTCTACCTGTTCGGCACCCCGGGCCAGTACCGGTTCTGGTTCATGTGGGACGAGCTGGTGCGCGGGGCCGTCGGCGCGGTGGTGCTCGTCGACACCCGCCGGCTGCTCGACTCGTTCCCCGTCCTCGACTACCTCGACCGCACCGACCTGCCCGTCGTCGTCGCGGTCAACGGGTTCGACGGCGAGTACCCGCACGGCGTCGATGCGGTCCGGGAGGCCCTCGCGCTGCCCGCGACGACGCCGATCGTCACCTGTGACGCCCGTGACCGGGCGTCCGCGACCGGCACGCTCGCGCGGCTCGTCGAGCACGCGCTGACGGCGCGCGGCGGAGCGACCGGCCGGGAGCCGCAGCCGGTGGCGTCGTACCGGAGACGGGGCAACGAGGGGAGCACGCCGATAGGGGAGCTCGACCATCGAGACCGGCGCGATCCGCAGGAGACGACCACGGGAGGTGCCCGGTGACCCCGGCGGCGCTGATGCTCGACCTGCTGCGCGACGAGGGCGTCGACCGCGTCTTCGGCAACCCGGGGACCACCGAGCTGCCGTTGCTGCGCGAGCTCGCCGGCACGTCCGACCCGTCCTACGTCCTCGCGCTGCAGGAGTTCTCCGCGGTGTCGGCCGCCGACGGCTACGCGCGCGGCACCGGGCGGCCGGCGTTCGTGTCGGTGCACGCCGTGCCCGGCGTCTCCAACGCGCTGATCGGGCTGAACAACGCCCGTCGCTCCCGCACGCCGCTGGTGGTCACCGCCGGGCAGCAGGACCAGCGGTTCCTGCGCGACGCCCCGATGCTCGGCGGCGACCTGGTGGGCCTCGCGGGCCCGGCCTGCCTGTCCGCGGAGGAGGTCCACACCCCTGGCGACCTGCTGCCGCTGCTGCGCCGGGCGTTCGCGCGGGTGCGCCGCCAGCCGTCGGGACCCGCGTTCCTCTCGATCCCGATGAACCTGCTCGGCGGGGACGGGTCCTCGGAGGGCTTCCCCGAGGGCGGGCCGACGCTGCCGGGCCGGATCCCCGTGCCCGACGCCGGGCCCGCCACGACGGTCGACGCGGCCGCGGAGGTGCTCGCCGCCGCCGAGCGGCCCGCGATCCTCGCCGGCGACCGCGTCGGGGCGACCCGGTCGGTGGCGGAGCTGACCGCGGTCGCCGAGGCCCTCGGCGCGACGGTCTACCCGCAGCCGCAGTACGAGTACGTCGACGCCGACTCCGAGCACCCGCTGACCGCGCCCTCCCCGCACTTCACGGGCACCGAGATCGCCAAGGCCCTCGCTGGCCACGACGTACTGCTCGTCGCGGGGGCGGCGATCCGGCCGCACATCTGGACCGCGGAGGCCCCGATCCCCGACGGCATGCGGGTGGTCCAGCTCGACGACGACCCCGCCGAGCTCGGGCGCTCGTACCCCGTCGAGGTCGCGATGGCCGGCGCGATCGGGCCGTCGCTGGCCGCGCTGGCGTCGTCGTTGCGCCCCGGCACCGAGGCCCGTCGGGAGACCGTCGAGCGCCGCGCGGGCCGGACCGCCGAGGTGCTGGTCGCCCAGCGGCGGGCGTGGCGGGAGAGCGCCCGCTCGGGGCTGTCGGTCGCGGGCCCGGTCGACGCGGCGAGCGCCGCCCAGGCCGTCGCGGACGCGCTCACGCCGGGCAGCGTCGTCGTCGAGGAGGCCCCGACCAGCGGTCCCGCGCTGCGCCGGGCGCTGCCCCAGCGCGACGCCGGCGACTACCACAACTCGTCGGGCAACGGCGGGCTCGGCTGGGGTGCCGGGGCCGCCGTCGGGCTCGCGCTGGCGCAACCTCACCGGCCGGTCCTGGCGTTCCTCGGGGACGGGTCGGCGATGTTCGGCGTGCAGGGACTCTGGACCGCCGCGCGGGTCGGCGCGCCGGTCACCTACGTCGTCGTCGACAACGGCGGGTACCGGGCGGTGTCCGACGCGCTGCCACCCGGGTTCGCCGGGACGACGCTGGGCGGCGTGGACTGGGCGGCGCTCGCGGGCTCGCTCGGGCTGCACGGCACGCGGGTGGAGCGCGGCGAGGAGATCGGCCCCGCGGTCGCGGCGGCGCAGCGCAGCGGCGAGCCCTCGCTCGTCGTCGTGCCGATCAGCGCCGCCAACGAGACGACGGGCGGGGGTGCGTCGTGAGGCGCGCGCTGCTCGGGGTGCTCGCGGTGCTGGTCCTCGCCACGGGGTGCGCGTCCGGGGCGCCGACGGCCGCCGCGCCGGAACGCACGAAGGTGACCGTCACGAGCCTGCCGATCGTGGACGTCGCACCGCTCTACCTCGCCCAGCAGAACGGCTTCTTCCGCGACGCCGGGCTGGACGTGACGATCAAGCCGCTGACCTCCTCACCGCAGGGGCTCGCGGGCCTCGCCGACGGCAGCGTCGACATCGTCGCTGGCGCCAACTACGTCAGCTACCTCGAGGAGCAGGCGCGCGGGAACGCCGACCTGCGGGTGGTCGCCGAGGCGGCACTGGCGTCGCCGGGGCTCGACCAGGTCGTCGCCTCGCCCCGCTCGGGGATCCGGGACGCCTCGCAGCTCGCCGGGCGCACGATCGCGGTGAACACCCCGCCGCCGAACATCCAGACCCTGGCGCTGGACCGGGTGCTCGCCGCGCGCGGCGTGGATCCGCGGACGGTGCGCTACGTGCCGATGCCGTTCGCCCAGGCCGTGACGGCGCTGGGGAACGGCTCGCTGGACGCGGCGTGGCTGGTGGAGCCGTTCGTGACCCAGGCCGAGCAGGCGGTGGGCGCGCTGCCGGTGATCGACCCCGCGAGCGGGCCGACCGCCGCGCTCCCGCTCGACGGCTACTTCACCACCTCGCGCTTCGCCGAGCAGTTCCCGCGGACCGTCGACGCGTTCCGGTCGGCGCTGGCCCGGGGCGCGGCGCTCGCGGCCGACTCGCGCGCGACGACGGCGGTCCTGCCCGGGTTCGCCCCGGTCGACGCGCCGACCGCCACGCTCATCACACTGCCGAACTATCCGACGACGGTGGAGGCGGCGCGGATCCAGCGCGTCGCGGATCTCATGACCCAGGCGGGCATGATCGACCGGCGCCTCGACGTGGCGTCGCTGATCGCGGGGTGAGGCGACGATGACCGAATCCGAACGGATCGAGGGCGAGCAGCGGTACCGGGATCCGCCTCCGGCCGAGGTGCGGGACCCGCGGGACAGCGGCGCGCTGCCCGGCCTGATGTTCGACGACGTGACCGGGCGGGTGATCCGGACCGGGGACGGGCCCGTCCCGGAGGAGGAGAGCCGGCCCGGGGCGGACGGCGGATCGTCCTCGGAACCCGGACCGGCACACGTCCCGGATCGGGGACCCTCGCGGGTGCAGCGGCGGACCGACGGCCGAGCCATGATCCCGCTCCTGTCGCAGGCTCTGTCGTCGCAGCTGACCCAGCTCGCGGACGACGACGACCCGGTGCCTGGCGGCTGGTGGTTCACGCCGGACACGGACCGCTGAGCCCGGCGTCAGAAAAGTCCCGTTGCCGACGCTGAACGTCCGCAAGTCGTCGTTCACGACGAGCGGCTCGGCGTGGTCCGCGCCACACTCCTCGGGTGGGCGGGACGGCGGACGGCGAACCCTGCTGGGCGGACCTCGCGCTCGTCGAGGGCGCGGACACGGTCACCGCGTTCTACGGCGCGGTCCTCGACTGGACGTTCACCGACGAGGGCGCGGCCGAGCACCACGAGGCGGTGGCGCTCGCCGGTGAGCGCCGCGTCGCGGGTCTCGGCGCCCCCGACGGGAGCCCGCCCGGCTGGACGCTCTACCTCGCCGTCGAGGACGCCGCGGACGTCGCGGAGCGCCTGGTCGAGGCCGGCGGCATGCTGCTGCACGGTCCCGACGACGACGGGTGCGGCGGCCTCGTCGTCGTCGCCCTCGATGCCGGCGGGGCGACGGTCGGGCTCTGGGAGTCCGACGAGCCCGCCGCGCCACCTGCCTGGGTCGAGGCCGCGTCGGCGGATCCGGGGCTGACGAAGACGTTCTACGGCACCGTCCTCGGGTTCACCCACGAGCCGACCGACGAGCCGGGCACGACGACGCTGCACCGCGACGGCCCGGCCCTCGGCGCGGTGGTGTTCGCCGGTGACGCGCTGCCGCACTGGCTCGTGCACTTCGGCGTGGACGACGTGGACGCTGTCGCGGCCGCCGCCGAGGACGCGGGCGGCACCGTCGTCGAGGCTCCGACGGAGGCCACGTCCGGGCGCCGCGCCGTGCTCGCCGACCCGTCGGGTGCGCGGTTCGCGGTGATCACCCGGGGCTGAGCTCGGTCCGGCGAGGGCCTCAGCCGATCAGCTCGTCGAGCAGCAGGTAGATGAGGAACCCGACGAAGAAGCCGACCGAGCCCAGCGCCGTCTCACCCTGCTCGTGCGCCTCGACCAGCAGTTCCTCGGTGGCCAGGTACATGAACGCGACCGCCCCGAACGCGAGCACGCCCGCCAGCACCTGGGCCGAGACGTCCGCGAGCAACACTGCGCCGACCGCGGTCCCGGCCACGGTGAGCAGGGACAGCGCGGTGGGCGCGGTCGCGGTCAGCGTCCGGGAGGCGCCCCGGGCCATCGTTGCCGACAGCGAGAGCCCGACGAACAGGTACTCGACGGCGAGCGCGATCGCGAGCAGCAGCCCCGTGGTCGGGCCCGCGGCGAACCCCGCCCCGAGGACGAGCCCGTCGACGGCGAAGTCCACCCCGGTGGCGACCGCGAGCCCGACCGGCAGCGCGGGCCCGTCGGCGCGGCGGCGCCGCTCGAGCGCCGTTGATAGCGCGCGGAAGGCGAACATCACGACGATCCCGGCCGAGAACCCCACGACCGCGACCCACGGCTGTTCGCGCAGCACACCGGGGAGCAGCTCGATCGCCGCGGCCGCGAACACCACGCCCGCCGCGAAGTGCTGGATGCCGCTGGTGACCCGCCGGCCGGGCGCACGGATCGCCGCGACGATCCCCGAGACGCCCGCGGCCGCCACGGGGATCAGCGAGAACAGGACCGCGCGCAGGAGCACCCGCGAACGCTAGCCCGGCATCAGGACCCGTTCGGGATGCCCTCCACCGGGGCCTCGGGCGTGCCGATGTGCTCGCGGGTCATCGCCTCGACCTGCTTCTGCGCGAGCGCCGGGTCGGTGACCCAGGTCTTGTAGAAGTCGAACGGGCACTCCGCGACACCGGAGTCACCGCCCCCGGACTGGATGACGCCGGTGTAGCCGCGGTGCAGGAGCTTGAACAGGTGGTTCTGCGACTGCCAGTTCTTCCGGGCGTCCCGGATCATCGACACCGACAGCTCGGCGTACTGCACGCCCATCTCCTCGGTACCGCACTCGCCGAGCGTGCGGCCGTCGAACCCGACGATCGCGGAGTGGCCGAAATAGGAGTAGACGCCGTCGAACCCGGTGGCGTTGGCGACGGCGACATAGACGTTGTTCGCCCACGCCATCGACTTCGACATCATGATCTGCTGCTCCTTGGCCGGGTACATGTAGCCCTGCGGCCGGACGACGAGCTCGGCGCCCTTCATCGCGCAGTCACGCCAGATCTCGGGGTAGTTCCCGTCGTCGCAGATGATCAGGGCCATCTTGAGGCCCTTCGGCCCCTCGACGACGGTGGTGTGCTCGCCGGGGTACCAGCCCTCGATCGGCACCCAGGGCAGGATCTTGCGGTACTTGTTGACGATCTCGCCCTGGGCGTTGATCAGGACGAGCGTGTTGTACGGGTTCTTGTCGGGGTGGTCCTCGTGACGCTCGCCGGTCAGCGAGAACACGCCCCAGACCCCGGCCGTCCGGCACGCCTCGGCGAAGATCTCGGTCTCGAAGCCGGGACAGGTGGCGGCGTTGGTGAACATCTCGTCGCGGTCGTACATGATCCCGTGGGTCGAGTACTCCGGGAAGACGATCAGGTCCATGCCCGGGAAGCCCCGCTTGATCCCGACCACCATGTCCGCGATCTGTGCGCAGTTCGCGCGGATGCCCGCCTCGTCGTGCAGCCGGGGCATCGTGTAGTTCACGACCGCCACGCCGACGCCGTCGTTGCTGCTGCTGATGTCCCCGTGCCGCATGGAGAACCGCCGTCCCTCGTCGTCGCGTGCTGCCGTGGACCGACCGTACGAGCACGCACGGGCGCGGCAATGGTGCGAGCGAAGTCGTCATCGGAGCGCAATATGCGTCGCGATCCGGGCCCGGGTCACCGCCAGGAGGGCAGCCAGAGCTCCGCGTTCCATCGCGCCGCGGTGATCGAGGCGCCGACGAGGATCGGCCACAGCCACGCGAAGTTCGCGACGACGAGGCCGACGTAGATCGCGACCACCATCCGCCCCGTCGCGCGCCGTTCCGGACCGGACGTGCGGCGCCCCAGGACCTCGCCCAGCACCAGCGTCACCGCGAGCACCAGGAACGGGATCACCGGCGCCATGTAGAAGAAGTACATCTGCCGGTCGATGTCGGTGAACCAGGGCAGGATGCCCGCGCCGTAGCCCACGAGGACGGCGGCATAGCGCCAGTCGCGGCCCGTGATCCAGCGCCAGATCCCCCAGCCGAGCACCGGGAACGCGGTCCACCACAGCGCGGGCGTGCCGATCGCCATCACGGCCCCGACGCAGTCGTTCGTCCCGCAGCCCGGAGCGGCCGCACCCGACTCGTAGTAGTAGAGCATCGGGCGCAGCCCCATCGGCCACGTCCAGGGCTTGGACTCCCACGGGTGCGGGTTGCCGCGCGGCGTGAACAGCGTGGCGTGGAACTCCAGCACCTTCGACGAGAAGTAGGCCATGCCGCGCACCCAGTCGGGCAGCCAGTCCGGGAGCAGGGCGACCAGGGTGACGGCGTCCGCCTTGGCGTCGGGGACGTGCCGGTCGGTGCCGGTCTCGGAGGCGATCCAGGGCAGCCAGCTCGCGACGTAGATCAGGATCGGCAGGAGGAAGCACGCCCAGACGAGCGGCGCGAGGTCGCGCACCAGCGTCCCGACCCACGGGCGCGCCACCCCGGCGGCCCGCCGCGCGGCGACGTCGAACCCGATGATCAGCGCACCGAGGAAGACGATGTAGTAGAGCCCGGACCACTTGCTGGCCAGCGATGCCCCGATGCACAGCCCGGCCGCGAACCGCCACCAGCGCACTCCGAGCCGCGGCCCGAACGGGGTGTCGAGGATGCGTCCCTCGGCGACGACGACCGCCATGCGGCCGCGGACGTCGTCCCGGTCGGCGAGGATCGCGGCGAAGGCGCCGAGCACGAACAGCGTCGGGTAGATGTCGATCATCCCGACGCGGCTGGTCACCTGCGAGAGCCCCTCGCAGATCAGCAGCACGCCCGCGATGCCGCCGAGCAGCGTCGAGCGGGTGAGGCGGCGTGCGATCCGGATGATCAGCAGCACACACAGTGTCCCGGCGAGCGCGGAGACCACCCGCCAGCCGACCGGGTCGTAGCCGAAGATCCACTGCCCGACGGCCATGAGCTGCTTGGACAGCGGCGGGTGGACGACGAGCTCGTAGCCCGGGTTGTCCTCGTACCCGCCGTTGCGCAGCGCCTGCCACGTCTGCGGCACGTAGTGCTTCTCGTCGAAGACCGGGGTGCCGTTGTCGGTGGGCCGGCCCAGGTCCCACATCCGGACCACGCCCGCGATCAGCGTGAGGACGATCGTGACGATCCAGCCGCGCAGCCGGTCGGTGGGCATCGGGCGCCCGAGGAGGCTCTCGACGCCGCGCGGTCCCGGGGCGAGGACACCGCGCGGGTCCGCGACGGTGCCGGCCGCTGCCCTCCCCGTCGCGGGCCGTTCCATGGTGCTGCCGGCCGTCACGGGGGCCGATCGTACGGGCCGCGCTAGAGGAGCACTCGGCCGCCGAGTGGGCGCTGAGGGCTCGCTCGGCAACCGTGGGAGTCCACTGGCGGCGTGAGGGCGCCGTCCGGAAGCGCCGACGCGGCCACCGGCCGGGTCTGATCTAGGGTCGGGACCCGTGTCCGAGGGTGTCCTGCTGCTGGCGGCGACCCCGCTCGGCGACCCCGGTGACGCCTCCGCCCGGCTGCGGGACGCGCTCGCGACGGCGGACGTCGTCGCCGCCGAGGACACCCGGCGGCTGTCCCGGCTGACCTCCGCGCTCGGGGTGAGCGTGCGCGGCAGCGTCGTGAGCTTCTACGAGGACGTCGAGCGGGCGCGGATCCCGCGGCTGCTCGAGGAACTGCGCGGCGGCGCGACGGTGCTGGTGGTCTCCGACGCCGGGATGCCCGCGGTGTCCGACCCCGGCTACCGGCTGGTCGCGGCGTGCGTCGCCGAGGGCCTGCGGGTGCGCTGCCTGCCCGGCCCGTCGGCGGTGCTCGCCGCGCTCGCGGTCTCCGGGCTGCCCACCGACCGGTTCTGCTTCGAGGGGTTCGCCCCGCGCGCGGACGGCAAGCGCCGCTCCTGGCTCGCGACGCTGGCGGCCGAGCAGCGCACCACGGTGTTCTTCGAGTCCCCCCGCCGGCTGGCGTCGCTGCTCGCGGTGGCGGTCGACGTCCTCGGCGCCGCGCGGCCCGCCGTCGTGTGCCGCGAGCTCACCAAGACCCACGAGGAGATCGTCCGCGGCGGGCTCGGCGACCTGGCGGCGTGGGCGGGGGAGCGTGACGTGCTCGGCGAGGTGACGGTCGTGCTCGGCGGCGCCGTCGTCGTCGCCCCGGAGCCCGACGACCTCGCCGACGAGGTGCTCGCGCTCGTCGCCGGCGGGCGGCGTCTCAAGGACGCCGCCCGCGCGGTGGCGAGCGAGCGCGGGGTCTCGACGAACGCGCTCTACGAGGCGGCGGTGCGCCTGCGCGGCACCTGAGCGGACGGGATCATGCGGTGGTGAGCACGAGCTTCCCGCTGACCGCACCCGTGCGGTTGTCCTCCTGCGCCTGCCCCGCCTGCTCGAGCGGGTAGACGACCACCTCGGGCGCGCGGTAGCGGCCCGCGGCCAGACCGGCGACGAAGTCGGCGAGCGAGCCCTCGACCTCGCCGTCGGCCCCGGCGGAGAACGTCACCCCGTAGGTCCCGGCCTCCGGGTCGGCGATGGTGATCACGCGGTCCGCGGAGCCGGTGAGGGCGACGAGGTCGCCCAGCGCGCCCTTGCCCGCGGTGTCGAACGCGGCGTCCACGTGGGCGGTCAGCCCGCGTACCCGGTCCGCGAGGCCGTCGCCGTAGACGACCGGGGTCGCGCCGAGGCCCTTGACGACGTCCTGGTGGCGCTCGCTCGCGGTGCCGATCACGGTCACCCCGCGCGCCGCGGCGACCTGCGTGGCGACGACGCCGACGCCGCCCGACGCGCCGCTGATCACCAGGACCTTGCCCGCGGTGTCGTCGCCCTCGCCGAGGCCGAGCAGGGCCAGCCCGCGGTAGGCGGTGGTCACGACGACCGCCAGCGACCCGGCGATCTCCCAGCTCACGCCCGCCGGCTTGGCGACGAGCCGGGCCGCGTCCGCGAGGGCCCGCTCGGCGTAGGCGCCGCCGACGGCGTGGCCGAGCACCTCGTCGCCGACGCCGAACGCGGTCACCCCCTCACCGAGGGCCTCGACGGTGGCCGCGAGGTCGATCCCGCCGATCACGGGCTTCTCGGGCGCGTCGGAGGACGCCATGCCGCCGCTGCGCAGCTTCCAGTCGATCGGGTTGACGGATGCGGTGCGCACGGCCAGGCGGACCTGGCCCGGGCCCGGCTGCGGGTCCTCGCGCTCCACGATCTCCAGCACTTCCGGCCCGCCGAAGCGGGCGTACTGCACGGCTCGCGATGTCATGTGGTGCGCAACGCCGCGGGGCCGTCAGGGCTTCCGCCCGAGTGAGGCTCGTGGTCGTCAGGACGACGAGATGCGCTCACCGGCCCGGAGCGCCGCGGTCGCCCCGAGCTCCCAGGCCGCCTCGCGGTCGGCGGCCTCGACGGCCCCGGTGGTCTCGACGACGGCCGTGGCCTGCTCCCAGCCCAGCGCGCCGGTGATGCGCAGGACGTCGCGGACCGCGCCCGCGACGTCGTCGCCCCCGTGCACGTAGAGCCCGAACGGCAGCGCCCGGGTGTCCTGCAGGCACGGGTAGTAGATCTGGTCGAAGAAGTGCTTGAGCGCCCCGGACATGGTCCCGATGTTCGCCGGCGTGCCCAGCACGACCGCGTCGGCGGCCAGGACGTCGGCCGCTCCCGCGACCAGCGCGGGCCTCGTCGTGATCTCCACCGGCTCGGGCAGCTCGTCGGTCCCCGCACCCTCCAGGACGGCCTCGAGCAGTTCCTGGCACGACGGCGACGGGGTGTGGTGGACCACGAGCAGACCGCTCACGCCGGCGCTCCGTTCACGGACAGGGCCGCCGTCACGAGGTCCCGCAGCAGCCCACCGGTGCGCGCGGCGGCGGCGTGGACGGCGTCGAGGACCGCGAGGTGGTCGATCCCCTCGTCGGTGGTGCCGGCCGCGGGATTGCTGACCAGCGCGATCCCGGCGACCCGGGCACCCGCCGCACGGGCCGCGATCGTCTCCAGCACCGTCGACATCCCGACCAGGTCCGCACCCAGCGTGCGCAGCATCCGGATCTCGGCAGGCGTCTCGAAGTGGGGGCCGGGCAGCCCGGCGTAGACGCCCTCGACGAGGCTCGGGTCGAGGCGGCGGGCGGCCGTGCGCAGCCCCGGGTCGTAGGCGTCGGTGAGGTCGACGAACGCCGGGCCGACCAGCGGGGAGCGGCCGGTGAGGTTGAGGTGGTCGCTGATGAGCACCGGTTGCCCGACGGCGTAGGAGGGGTCGATGCCGCCCGCGGCGTTGGTGAGCACGACCGTGCCCGCCCCCGCCGCGCACGCCGTCCGGACCGCGTGCACGGCCTGCGCCTCGCCGTGGCCCTCGTAGAGGTGCGTGCGCCCGAGCAGGACCAGGACGTGGTGGCCCGCGACGGTGACCGAGCGCGCCGTCCCGCGGTGGTCCGGGGCCCCGAGCGGGGTGAAGCCCGGGAGCTCGGCGACCGGGACCTCGGCGTCCGCGACGCCGATCCCGTCGGCCGCCGGTCCCCATCCCGAGCCCAGGACGACCGCGACGTCGTGGGCATCGACCCCGGTGCGCCGTGCCAGTTCGGCCGCGGCGGCGCGGGCGGCGCCGTCGGGATCGGTGCGGGGACTCGTGGCGGCGACGTCGGGGCTCATCGAGGACGCAGGCTAGACCGGCGGCGTGAAGCTGTCGGCGACCGTCGCGAACTGCTCGGGGGCGCCGCCGGGCGCGGTGCTGGGCACCGTCATCCGCACCACCCACAGGTCGGTCCCCGACGGGATGAGCCGCGTCCACGTGGTCCGGTCGTCGGTGGGGCCGGAGCGCGCGCGGTAGACGGTCTGCTGCACCGGTTCCTCGGCGCCCGCCCGCGGGGGCGCGACGACGGTGAGCGGCTCGACCCGCACCGCGTCCGCCCCGAGCCGCGACGGGTCGCCGAGCAGCGCCACGTACGCCGCGGTGCGCTGGGCGGGGTAGAAGCGCACCAGCCGGTCGATGCGCAGCTCGCGGGTGGCGTCGTCGGACACGTAGCGCACCACGATGTCCCCGGTCGTCTCCTGCAGGCGGAACTGCTGCCAGCTGCTCGGCACGAGTGCGGTGAACCCCATGCCGGTGCCGCTGTACCGGGCGTTGTCGTCGCTGTGGGCCACCATGCGCTCGCCGTCGACCACTGGTCCGTCGGGCGCGAGCGACACCGAGAACGGTGGTTGCCCGCCGATCATCCGGACCGCTGCGTAGCCGCCGATCAGCCCGGCGAGGGCGAGCGCGACGACGAGCGCGACGACGCCCACCCGCCACCCGCGGCTCGGGGTGGCCGGGGCCTGGCGCGACGGGGCGAACGGCAGCGGCCCGGGGTCGGGCGCCAGTGCCTGCGGACTCCCGGGACGCCGGGGCGCGGCCATCGGCGCGCGGGGCGGCCGCTGGTAGGGCTGCGACCACGGACCCGGTGCCGACGGGCCTGCGGGCCGCGGGGCGGGTCGTGCCCCCTCGGGCACGCGTGGGGTGACCATCGTCGTCTCGGCAGCGCTCGGCTCGGGGACCGCCGCGTTCCCGGACGACGGCGTGGGCGTGCGCGGGTTGCCGGAGGACGGCGTGCTGGTGCGGGGGGTGCCGGACGACGGCGTGGGCGTGCGCGGGGTGCCGGACGGCGGCGTGCCGGGGCGGGGGGTGCCCGAGGACGGCGTGGTGGTGCGCGGCGTGCCCGAGGACGGCGTGGTGGTGCGCGGCGTGGCCGTGGACGGCGTCGCGGTGGGGGTGACCGGGGTGTCGTCGCCGGTCCGGCGGTCGTCGCCGGTCCGGCCGTCGTCATCCTCGGCGTCGGTGGCCGCGGCCGGCGTGGCCGCACCGGTGCCGGACGCGGTCGAGCCGGTCGACCCGCCGGTGGACGTCTGCTTCTTCGCCCCGGACTCCGACTTCGGCCCGGACTCCGACTTCGCCGCGGTCTCCGACGAGTCCTCGTCCGGTGTGTCGTCCGACCCGTTCCCCGCGATGCCGCCCGCCGTCGACGCGACGCCGTCGTCCGGCTCCGGTGCCGAGTCCTCCGGCGCTGTCGTGTCGGAGGTCGCGCGGTTCGCCGCGACGGCGGCCGCGCCACCCGCCGCGAGTGCCGCGGCACCGCCGGCCACGACGGCGGCCGCGCCTCCCGACCCGGCGTCACCGTCGTCGGCCTCGTCGTTCCCGGCGTCCGGGGACCCGTCGGCGTCCGGGGCCGTCGCGGTGGACTGCTCCCCGGTGGATTGCTCCCCGGTGGTCGGTGTGACGCCGGATCGCTTGCCGGCGTCGCCCGGACCGCTGGGCGCTGCGGCGGAGGCCTTCCCGGTTCCCTCGGCCGCTTCCGACGCGGAGACCTCGGCGACCTGCGCCCCGGCGACCTGCGCCTTGGCGTCCGTCGCGGAGCGGTGCTCGTCGTTCGCGGCCGGACCGTCCGAGGACTGCTTCGCCGACGCGTCGTCCGGCTGCTCGTCGGTGCTCACGGCGGTGTCCGGGACGTCGTCCTCGGCATCGCCGTCCGCCGCCGCGGCGTCGTCGGGCCCGTCGGTCGTGCCGTCGTCGTCGGCGCCCGGACCGTCCCCGTCGGGATCGTCGGTCCCGGAGGAGGACGCGGCGTCGCCGCCCGATGACGCGTCGCCCGCCGACGCACCTGCCGCGACCGCTCCGGCCGCCGCCGCTCCGGCCGCGGCCGCACCCGCGGCACCGTCGTCGGCGTCCTCGGAGGTCCCGGTCGACGGCGCCTCCGCGGGCGCGGCGACCGCGTCCACCGCGGCGTCGGAGGCAGGCTCGTCCGCCGGCGGGGCGGCGGGGGTGTCGCGCAGCGGCCCGGCGAACGGGGCGGTGCGCGGCGCGGGCGGCGTCGGGGACGGTCGCCGCGGCGCCGGGCCGGGCTGCGGAGGCCGCTCACCCGAGGGATCGGCGCCCTCGACCAGCGTCCCGCTGCGGCCGCGGACCGGGATGAGCCCGGAGCGGGGATCGTCGGTGGACGCGGGCGGCGTCTGCGGGAGGCGGAACTCCGTCGTGGCGGGCGACGGCGGCGCCGAGAGCATCGGCCCCTCGGGGTCGGCCATCAGCGGGCGCAGGCGCCGGCGCACGGCGGGCAGCGGCATCCGCAGGCCGGGGTCCTTGACCATCAGGCCGCGGATGACGTCGGCGACCGGTCCCTGCCCCGACGGGCGCGGGATGTCGCCGTGCACGACCGCGGAGACGGTCGAGACCGGGTCGCCCGCGTCGTACGGCGGGCGTCCCTCGAGGCAGGCGAACAGCGTCGCGCCGAGGCCCCACAGGTCCGCGGGCGGGCCGACCGCGCGTCCCATCGCCACCTCGGGCGCGATGTAGGGCGGCGAGCCGAGCACCGTGCCGGTCTGGGTCATGGACGACTCGGCGGCGTTGCGCGCGATCCCGAAGTCGGTGAGCTTGATCTGCCCGTCGGTGCCGATGAGGACGTTGCCGGGCTTGACGTCGCGGTGGGTGATCCCGGCGCGGTGCGCGGTCATCAGCGCCGACGCGACCGCCGACCCGATCTCCGCGGTCTCGGCGTGGCTCAGCGTCCCGCGCTCGCCGATGTAGGCGGCGAGGCTGCGCGAGGGCAGCAGTTCCATGACGACGTAGGGCTCGGAGTCGACCTCGACGACGTCGTAGAGGGTCACGACGTTCGGGTGGCTGAGCATCGCCGTCGCGCGGGCCTCGCGGAGGGTCCGCTCGCGCACGATCGCCCGCTCGGAGACGGGCACGAGCGAGAGTCGCACCTCCTTCACCGCGACGGGACGGTGCAGCACCTCGTCGTACGCCGACCAGACGGTGCCCATCGCGCCCCGCCCGAGCTCGGAGTCCAGGCGATAGCGCCCGACCAGGCGGCGGGTGTCGGCGGGGCGGGGACTCACGCCCCCCATGATGGCGCCCTGGTCGCCGGTGACCGTCGCCCCACCCGTCCAGCCGTGCCCCCCGGCGACCGACCGTGCGCAACCGGAATGAGGCCGCTCGTCACCGCCTGTGCGACCGCTCGTCGGGCGACGACCGGCGTTTGTGGGCCGCTGGCCCGGTGACCTGCACCGTTGCGCCGCTCGTCTCGTGGCTGACGGGGGTGTGACACCACTGACAGCAGCGTCCGGACCCCTCGGCGCCATCGGTGGCGGACGCCACCAGGAGGCCGTCCGGGGGATGCATGCTGGGCCTACCAGTCGCTGGACGGTCCTCGTCCGCGGCTCGAGGAGGTGGAACAGTGACGCTGCTGCAGACCCGTCCGGACGGCCCGACGTCGCGCGAGAGCGTGGCGGACCTCGGGAGCGGCACCGGGCCGCAGTGGCTCGACGCGTGGCTCGCCGAGCACGCCGGTGACGTCCTCGGCTGGCGGCGCACCATCCACGCGCACCCGGAGCTGGCGCGCTCCGAGCACGCCACCACCGCTCTCTGCGCCCGGGTGCTGGAGTCGGCGGGCCTGTCGCCCCGGCTGCTGCCCGGCACCGGCCTGATCTGCGACATCGGCACGGGGCCGCGCACCGTCGCGCTGCGCGCCGACATGGACGCGCTGCCCCTGCACGAGCACGCCGACGTGCCGTGGGCCTCGCAGACCCCCGGCGTCGCGCACATGTGCGGTCACGACGCGCACACCTCGGTGCTCCTCGGCGCCGGTCTCGCCCTCGCGTCGGTCGCCGACCGGCTGCCCGGGCGTGTGCGGCTGATCTTCCAGCCCGCCGAGGAGGTCCAGCCCGGCGGCGCGCTCGACGTCATCGCCGCGAACGGTCTCGACTCGGTCGACCGCATCTTCGCGCTGCACTGCGATCCGCGCCTCGAGGTCGGGCACGTCGGCACCCGGGTCGGCCCGATCACGTCGGCCTGCGACATGCTCGAGCTGCGCCTGACCTCCCCGGGCGGGCACACTTCGCGGCCGCACCTCACCGCCGACCTCGTGCACGCGCTCGGCACCGTCATCACCGGCCTGCCCGACCTGCTCTCGCGCCGGGTCGACCCGCGCTCGGGCACCGTGATGGTCTGGGGCCAGGTCGACGCCGGGCACGCCGCGAACGCCGTGCCGGAGCTCGGCACCCTGTCCGGGACGCTGCGCACCGCCCAGCACGCGACGTGGAACGAGCTCGAGCCGCTGGTGCGCCAGCTCGTCACCGCACTGCTCGCGCCGACCGGTGTCGGCTACGTGCTCGAGCACCGCCGCGGCGTGCCGCCCGTGGTCAACGACCCGGTCTCGGCCGACCTACTCGCCCGCGCCGCCGAGCGCGCGGCGGGCCCGGGCGCGGCGGCGGACACCGAGCAGTCGTCCGGCGGCGAGGACTTCGGCTGGTACCTGGAGCACGTGCCCGGCGCGATGGGCCGGCTCGGCGTCTGGTCCGGCGAGGGCCCGCAGTCCGACATCCACCAGCCGACGTTCGCGCTGGACGAGCGCGCGCTCCCGGTCGGCGTGCGGACGATGGTCCAGGCGGCGCTGCTCTCGCTCGAGGGCTGAGCCCCGCCCGGATGTCAGAAAAGTCCCTTTGCTGACACTGGACGTCCGGAAACCGTCGTCGATCATGGCGCTGCCACACGGGTTCCGGACGACAGGTGCCGGGCCCGGGCCTGACTGTCGGACCGGTGTTGCACGATGGCTCCTGTGACCGCGACTGCTGCTGCGACGCCCACCGCGCTGCCGCCCGTGCCGAGCCGTATCGCCTCCGAGCTGGAGGTCGGCGAGGGCCAGGTGCGCTCCGCGATCGAGCTGCTCGACGGCGGCGCGACGGTGCCGTTCGTCGCGCGCTACCGCAAGGAGGTCACCGGCGGGCTGGACGACGTCCAGCTCCGCACGCTCGACGAGCGCCTCGGGTACCTGCGCGAGCTCGAGCAGCGCCGGGCGTCCGTGCTCGAGTCGGTGCGCGAGCAGGGCAAGCTCACCGGTGAACTGGAGGTCGCACTCCTCACCGCGGAGACCAAGAGCCGCCTCGAGGACGTCTACCTGCCCTACAAGCCGAAGCGCCGCACCAAGGCGATGATCGCCCGCGAGGCCGGCCTGGAGCCCCTCGCCGACGGCCTGCTCGGCGACCCGACGGTCATCCCACGGGTGGCCGGCCACGCGTTCGTCGACGTCGAGCGCGGTGTACCGGACACCGATGCCGCCCTCGACGGCGCGCGGGCCATCCTCGTCGAGCGCCTCGCCGAGGACGCCGACCTCGTCGGTGAGCTGCGTGAGCGGATGTGGGCCCGGGGCCGGGTGGTCGCGGCGGTCCGGGAGGGCAAGGCCGAGGACGCCGCCGCGTCGAAGTTCTCCGACTACTTCGAGTTCGACCAGCCGTTCACCACGTTGCCCTCGCACCGGATCCTCGCGCTGCTGCGCGGCGAGTCCGAGGAGGTCCTGCAGCTGACCTTCGACCCGTCCTCCCTCGACGACGACGGCGACACCTCGGCCTACGAGGCCCGCGTCGCCGTGGCCGGCGGCATCGCCGACCGCGGGCGCGCGGCGGATTCCTGGCTCGTCGGCGTCGCCCGCTGGGCGTGGCGCACGCGAATCTCCTCGCGGCTCGTCGTCGACCTGCGGGTGCGCTTGCGCGAGGTCGCCGAGGAGGGCGCGGTCGTCGTGTTCGCGGGCAACCTGCGCGACCTCCTGCTCGCCGCGCCCGCGGGGGCCCGCCCGACGATGGGCCTCGACCCGGGGCTGCGCACCGGCGTGAAGGTCGCGATCGTCGACGGCACCGGGAAGGTCCTCGCCCACGACACGATCTACCCGCACGTCCCGCGCAACCAGTGGGACCAGTCGTTGGCCACCCTCGCGCGCCTCGCCCGGGAGCACGGGGTGGAGCTCGTCGCCATCGGCAACGGCACCGCCTCCCGCGAGACCCACAAACTGGCCCAGGAGCTCGCACGGTCGACCCCAGGGCTGATCCCGGCAATGGTCTCCGAGGCGGGCGCCTCCGTGTACTCCGCGTCGGAGGAGGCCTCGAAGGAGCTGCCCGATCTCGACGTGTCGATCCGCGGCGCGGTGTCGATCGCCCGGCGGCTGCAGGACCCCCTCGCCGAGCTCGTGAAGATCGATCCGAAGTCCATCGGCGTCGGCCAGTACCAGCACGACGTGTCCGCGACGAGGCTCTCGCGCTCGCTCGACGGCGTCGTGGAGGACTGCGTGAACGCCGTCGGCGTCGACGTCAACACCGCCTCGGCGCCGCTGCTGCGCCGCGTGTCCGGCATCTCGACGAGTCTCGCGACGACGATCGTCGGTTTCCGCGACGAGAACGGCCCGTTCCGGTCGCGGACCGCGCTGACGAAGGTCCCGCGGCTCGGGGCGAAGGCGTTCGAGCAGTGTGCGGGCTTCCTGCGCATCCCCGACGCCGCGGACCCGCTCGACCGCTCCGGCGTGCACCCCGAGGCCTACCCCGTCGTGCGCCGCATCGTCGCGGAGACGGGAACCGACGTGGCCTCGCTGGTGGGGAACTCCTCGCTCCTCGGCCGGCTCGACCCGGGCACGTTCACCGACGAGACCTTCGGTGTCCCGACGGTGTCCGACATCATCGCCGAGCTCGACAAGCCCGGCCGCGACCCGCGCCCGGCGTTCGAGACGGCGACCTTCGCCGAAGGCGTCGAGCAGATCACCGACCTCGCCGCCGGGATGGTGCTCGAGGGCGTGGTCACCAACGTGGCCGCGTTCGGCGCCTTCGTCGACGTCGGCGTGCACCAGGACGGCCTGGTGCACATCTCGGCGATGTCGAAGGAGTTCGTGTCGGACCCGCGCACGGTCGTCGGGCCGGGCGACGTGGTGCGGGTGAAGGTCCTCGAGGTGGACGTCCCCCGCAAGCGCATCTCGCTGACGCTACGGCTCGACGACGAGCCCGGCGCGGGCGGCGGCGAGCGGTCCGGTGGGCGTCGTGAGGGCGATCAGTCCGGCGGCGGCCGCGGCAAGGGTGCGCCGCGCGGCGGCGGCCGGCAGCCGCAGGGCGGCAAGCCCGGCCAGGGCGAGGGGAAGCAGCCGCAGGGCGGCAAGCCCGGCCAGGGCGACGGGAAGCAGCCGCAGGGCGGCAAGCCGGGTCAGGGCGACGGTGCGCGTGCCCAGGGCGGTAAGCCGGGTCAGCCCCAGGGCAGCGGCGGTTCGGACCGTCAGGGCGGCGGCACGCAGCCGCGTGGCGGTGGGGACGGTGGCCAGGGCACACAGCGTGGGGGCGGTCGGCGCGGTGGGAACGACCGCGACCGGAAGCCGGCACCGAGCGGCGCGATGGCCGACGCACTCCGCCGGGCCGGGCTCGACCGCTGACGACTCCCGACGAGGGGTACATCAGGCAGTTCTGAGGGCCTGGCGACCTGCGTGATGTACCACTCGATCTCGGGTATGGCCCCCACCGCTCCGCGAGGGGCACAAGGCGCAGCCTGAGGGGCCCGGCGGCCTGCGTGATGTGCCCGTCGACCACCCGGGCGTGCCCCGTCCGCCGGGCGTGCCCCGTCCGCCGAGCCTGCCCCGTCCGCCGGGGCCCTCCGGACTAGAGCGAGGTCCCGGGCCCGATCGAGCGGCACGGGCGCTCGCGCAGGGCCTGCACGTAGTCGTCGGGAGCGCCCGCGGCCTCGGCGGCGTCGGAGAGCACCCCGATGTAGCGGGCCGAGGGCAGGCCCCCCTCGTACGCGTCCAGCACGTAGACCCAGGCGAGCTGCGGTCCGGCCATCGTCTGGATACGAAGCCGCAGCTTCTTGTGCATGCCGAGCTCGCCGCCCTCCCAGCGGTCGAGCTGGTCGACGTCGAGCGGGCTGACGTCGTACAGCACGACGAAGACCCGTGATCCGGGGTCCTCGACGACGGTGGACAGCGCGCCCTCCCAGCCGAGGTCCTCGCCCCCGAACGTCAGCCGCCAGCCCTCGAGCCAGCCGGTCCCCGACACCGGAGAATGCGGCGCGCGTTGCATCATCTGCCCGGGATCCATGTTCGACCCGTAGGCGGCGTAGAGCGGCACGGCGGACAGGGTATCCACCCCGGGGGCGTTCGACCGACGCCGGAATCCCGCCCGTTACGCCGAACGGGCAGGATGGTCCGTGACCGGCAGGCCGGGCACCCCACCACCGCTGCCCGGCGCCACCACCCGAGGGCTCGCACCCGCCCCCGGCGCCGTCACCGAAACGGAGGACCCCCTTCCATGACCCGCATCGTGATCCTCGGCGGCGGACCGGCCGGGTACGAGGCGGCCCTCGTCGCCGCCCAGCACGAGGCCGACGTCGTCCTGGTCGAGGAGGACAGTGTCGGCGGGTACTGCGTGGCCTACGACTGCGTGCCGTCGAAGACGTTCATCGCCTCGGCCGGCGTGCGCGCGGGCTTCCGCCGCAACATCGACATGGGCATCGACGTCGACTCCGATGAGGCGACCGTCGACCTCCCCCGCGTGAACGGACGCGTCCGGGGGCTCGCGCTCGCCCAGTCGGCAGACATCAAGGTGACGCTGCAGCGGGCCGGGGTGCGGGTCTGCGACGGGCGCGGGCGGTTCCGCGCGAGCGACATCCACAGCGCCACGCACGACATCGAGGTCTCGCACTCCGACGGGCACGAGGAGGTCGTGACCGCCGACGTCGCGCTGATCGCCACCGGCGCCTCACCGCGCGTGCTCCCCGACGCCGTGCCCGACGGTCGGCGCATCCTCACGTGGCGCCAGCTCTACGACCTGGAGGAGCTGCCGGAGCACCTGATCGTCGTCGGATCGGGCGTCACGGGAGCCGAGTTCGTGTCCGCGTACGCCGAGCTGGGCGTGCCGGTGACCCTCATCTCCAGCCGCGACCGGGTGCTCCCGCACGAGGACCCGGACGCGGCGGCCACGCTGGAGGAGGTGTTCACCGAGCGCGGGGTGACGATCGAGCCACGGTCGCGGGCCGAGAAGGTCGTCGCGACGGCGGACGGGGTGCGGGTGACGCTCTCCGACGGCCGGGAGGTGTCCGGTTCGCACGCGCTGATGACGGTCGGGTCGGTGCCGAACACTCAGGACATCGGGTGCGAGGCGATCGGGCTCGACCTGCGCGACTCCGGCCACATCACCGTCGACCGGGTCTCGCGCACTTCCGTCCCCGGCGTCTACTCGGCCGGTGACTGCACCGGGCTCCTCCCGCTCGCCTCGGTCGCCGCCATGCAGGGCCGGGTCGCGATGTGGCACGCGCTCGGCGAGGGGGTCGCGCCGTTGCGGCTCAAGACGGTCGCCTCGGCGGTGTTCACCCGCCCCGAGGTCGCGACCGTCGGCATCGGGCACAAGCAGGTGGAGTCCGGCGAGTTCGCCGCCCGCGAGGTGCTCCTGCCCCTGGGGACCAACCCGCGCGCCAAGATGCAGGCCCTCTCGCGGGGCTTCGTCAAGGTGTTCTGCCGGCCGGCGACGGGTGTGGTCATCGGCGGCGTGATCGTGGCGCCGGTCGCGAGCGAGCTGATCCTCCCGCTCGCGATGGCGGTGCAGAACAACCTCACCGTGGACGACCTCGCCCACACGTTCTCGATCTACCCGTCACTGTCCGGGTCGGTCACCGAGGCGGGTCGCCGCCTCATGCAGCACGACGACCTGGACTAGGTGGCCTCCGGCCATGTGAGCACTTTCGGTCGCGATAGCGACCGAAAGTGCTCACATGCGCGAAGCGCACCTATGCCCAGTCGAACGTCCGGGTCACGGCCTTGCGCCACTGGCCCATCAGGGCGTCCCGGGCGGACGGCTCCATCGACGGGGTCCAGGTCTTGTCCTTGGCCCAGTTGTCGCGAATGTCCTGCTCGGAGGACCAGAACCCGACGGCGAGCCCGGCCGCGTAGGCCGCGCCCAGCGCCGTCGTCTCCGCGACGACGGGACGGGTGACCGGGACGTCGAGGATGTCGGCCTGGAACTGCATGAGGATCTCGTTGCCGACCATCCCGCCGTCCACCTTGAGCTCGGTCAGCGGCACGCCGGAGTCGGCGTTCATGGCGTCGATGACCTCGCGGGTCTGGAACGCGGTCGCCTCGAGCACCGCCCGGGCGATGTGGTTCTTGTTGACGTAGCGGGTGAGCCCGACGATCGCCCCGCGCGCGTCGGCGCGCCAGTACGGGGCGAACAGCCCGGAGAACGCCGGGACGACGTAGGCGCCACCGTTGTCCTCGACCTGTGCGGCGAGCGTCTCGACCTCGGGCGCGGAGGAGATCATCCCGAGGTTGTCGCGCAGCCACTGCACCAGCGAGCCGGTGACCGCGATCGAGCCCTCCAGCGCGTAGACCGCGGGCTGGTCGCCGATCTTGTAGCAGACCGTCGTGAGCAGGCCGTTCTTGGACTCGACCTTCTCGGTGCCGGTGTTGAGCAGGACGAAGTTGCCGGTGCCGTAGGTGTTCTTGGCCTCGCCGACGTCCAGGCACGCCTGCCCGAACGTGGCCGCCTGCTGGTCGCCGAGGATGCCGGACACCGGGACGTCGCGGAACGTGCCGCGGGCACGGATGGGCCCGTAGTTCTCCGACGACGAGCGGATCTCGGGAAGCATCGCCATCGGCACCCCGATCTCCTCGCAGAGCTGGGCGTCCCACTCGAGGGTGTCGATGTTCATGAGCAGGGTGCGCGAGGCGTTCGTCGGGTCGGTGACGTGCAGCCCGCCCTCGTTGCCGCCGGTGGCGTTCCACAGCACCCAGGTGTCCATGGTCCCGAACGCGAGCTCGCCGCGCTCGGCCCGCTCCCGCGCGCCGTCGACGTGGTCGAGGATCCAGCGCGCCTTCGGCCCCGCGAAGTAGGTGGCCAGCGGGAGGCCGGTCTTCGAGCGGTAGCGCTCCGCGCCGCCGCCGAGCGCCCCGAGCTCCTCACAGATCTGCTGGGTCCTGGTGTCCTGCCAGACGATGGCGTTGTAGATCGGCTCGCCGGTCGCGCGGTCCCACACGACGGTGGTCTCGCGCTGGTTGGTGATCCCGACGGCGGCGATGCTCGACGGGTCGAGGTCGGCCCGGGCGAGGGCGCCGCCGCACACCTGGCGCGTATTGCCCCAGATCTCCGCGGCGTTGTGCTCCACCCACCCGGCCTGCGGGAAGATCTGCTCGTGTTCGAGCTGGTCGACGGCGACGACCCGCCCGGAGTGGTCGAAGATCATGCACCGCGTCGACGTGGTGCCCTGGTCGATCGCCGCGACGTACTGCGCCATCTCGTATCTCCTCCTGCTTGCCTGAGCGTCCGCGCTCTGGCTGTCGACGGTTGCCCACCAGGTCCGTCTTGACAAGGGGTTGACGCAGGTCACACGCACGCGCTTGCCTGGACCTGCAGAACCGTGCGCTCCGTGCGGGTCGGCACTCATGGAGGAGGTGGCAGCTGTGACCCGTGCGCAAAAGCCGGCTGGGTGGCGATCCGGGACCGGCGGGGAAATGTTGTCGGAGTTCCTCGGGACTTTCGTCCTGATCATGTTCGGTCTCGGGTGCGTGGCCGTCGCGGTGGTGGGTCTCCCAGGGTCGGGCCGCCAGACCGTCGACTTCGGGCCGGCCAACTGGATCATCATCGGCTGGGGGTGGGGGCTCGCGGTCGTGTTCGGCGTCTACATTGCCGGCGGCGTCAGCGGCGCCCACATCAACCCGGCGGTGACACTGGCCTTCGCCGTCCGGCGCGGGTTCCCGTGGCGGAAGGTCCCTGCCTACTGGCTCGCTCAGGTGGTGGGTGCGTTCGCCGCAGCCGCGCTCATCTATGCGGTCTACTACCCGGCGATCAACGCGTACAACGCCACCAAGGGTGTTGCCTCGCGGGCCGCCGCGCAGGACACCTTCTCGATCTTCGCGACATTCCCGGCCAAGTACTTCGGCGGCGCGCTGTGGGGCCCGTTGTTCGACCAGATCGTGGGCACAGCGCTCCTGGTCGCCTTGATCGCGGCGATCATCGACCAGCGCAATCAGGCGCCGACCGGCAACCTCGGGGCATTCATCATCGGCCTGGTCGTCGTCGGCATCGGGTTCAGCTTCGGGACCGACGCGGGCTACGCCATCAACCCGGCCCGCGACCTCGGTCCGCGGCTCTGGACCTACATCGAGGGCTGGGGTCCGCTCGCTTTCCCAGGGGCAGGCACGTATTTCGACAACTACTGGTGGGTCCCCATCGTCGGCCCGCTGGTCGGAGGCGTCATCGGCATCATCGTCTACGACCTGATCATCGGCCAGGTACTCGACGCCCGGGCCGAAGCGGCCGGCGGTCACGAGCCGCCGCCGCCTCCGGGACGGACCGGGGACGCCGCGGGACCGGCGCGGGTCGCGCGTGAGGAGGCGACGACGAGCGGCGAGGAGCGAGCCGGGCCCGAGCAGGTGTGATCACCGCACCGGAACGCGTGCGGAACGACGGCGAGGGGGATACCCCACTGTCAGTTGATTGAGTACGAGGAGGTTCGAGGTGGCCGCGAAGTCCCCCGAGCACGACACGGCACAGCAGTCCGCGACGGACGCCGACGACCTCGATGCCGCGGTGGAACCCTCCCGCCTCGGTCCGGCGGAGCGGGAGGCCGCCTGGGAGCGGCTCGCCACGGAACGATTCGACGTCGTGGTGGTCGGCGGCGGCGTGGTGGGCGTCGGCGCGGCGCTCGACGCGGCGACCCGCGGTCTCACGGTGGCGCTCGTCGAGGCCCGCGACCTGGCGTCCGGGACCTCGAGTCGGTCGTCGAAGCTCTTCCACGGCGGTCTGCGCTACCTGGAGCAGCTCGACTTCGGCCTGGTGCGCGAGGCACTCCGCGAGCGGGAGCTGAGCATGACCCGGCTCGCCCCGCACCTGGTCAAGCCGGTCAGCTTCCTCTACCCGCTGACCAAGCACTGGGAGCGGCCGTACGTCACCGCCGGCATCACGCTCTACGACACCATCGGCGGCACGAGCTCGCTGCCGCACCAGAAGCAGCTGACCCGCTCCGGCGCGCTGCGCATGGCGCCGGCGCTCAAGCGCGACGCCCTCGTCGGGGCCATCCGCTACTACGACGCCCAGGCCGACGACGCCCGCCACACGATGATGGTCGCCCGCACCGCCGCGCAGTACGGCGCGGTCGTGCGCACGTCGACGCAGGTCGTCGACTTCCTGCACGAGGTGGACCGCGTCGCGGGTGTGCGCGTGCGCGATGTCGAGACCGGGCGCGAGACCGAGGTCCGGGGCCACGTCGTCGTGAACTGCACCGGCGTCTGGACCGACCAGATGCAGCACGCGGCTGGGACCCGGGGCCGCTTCAAGGTGAAGGCGTCGAAGGGCGTGCACTTCCTGGTGGCCCGGGACAGGATCCCGTCGGACGTCGGGATGATCCTGCGGACCGAGAAGTCGGTCCTGTTCGTCATCCCGTGGCGCAACCACTGGATCGTCGGGACCACCGACACCGACTGGCATCTGGATCTCGCGCACCCGGCGGCCACCCGGCACGACATCGACTACCTGCTCGAGCACATCAACAGCGTGCTGGTCACGCCGCTGAGCCACGACGACATCGAGGGCGTGTACGCCGGCCTGCGTCCGCTGCTCGCGGGGGAGAGCGAGGAGACCTCGAAGCTCTCGCGCGAGCACGCGGTGTCGCGGGTGATGCCGGGCATGGTGTCGATCGCAGGCGGCAAGTACACGACCTACCGCGTGATGGCCAAGGACGCCCTCGACGCGGCCGCGGAGGACATCCCGGCCCGCGTGGCCCCCTCGATCACGGACCGGGTGCCGCTCATCGGGGCGGACGGCTACTTCGCGCTGGTCAACCAGGCCGAGCACATCGGGCTCCGGTACGGGCTGCACCCGCACCGCATCCGCCACCTGCTCGACCGGTACGGCTCGCTGTTGCACGGGCTGCTGGCGATGAGCGAGGACGACAAGTCGCTCCTGGAGCCGGTGCCCGGTGCGCCGGACTACCTCAAGGTGGAGGTCGCCTACGCGGTCGCCTACGAGGGCGCGCTGCACGTCGACGACGTCCTCACCCGCCGCACGCGCATCTCCATCGAGTACGCGCACCGCGGGGCGGAGTCGGCCGCCTCGGTCGGTGACCAGATGGCGGTCCTGCTCGGGTGGGACGAGGCCACCCGCGAGCGTGAGGTCCGCTCGTACGTCGAGCGGGTCGAGGCTGAGCGCCGCTCGCAGACCGTCGACACCGACGAGGAGGCCGACAAGCTGCGGATCTCCGCGCCCGATCCCCGCGCCGAGCGTCTGGCGGCGCTCGGGACGGCCTGAGGGCCTCCGACGCCGGGAACGTCCTCCGGTCGCCCGCACGGGCGACCGGGGGATGTCCCGCGTCAGGCTCCGGCGGCGGGCTCCGGCTCGCGCCGCGAGGAGACCGGGCCCGGCGAGGCCGGCTCGGCCGCGACGGGCAGTGGGACGTCGTGGGTGAGCACCGAACCGGTTCCCTGCGCCACGAGGCGGGCGGCGTGCGGCGCGTGTCCGGGGGCGCTGACCACGAGCAGCCAGGCCCCCGGTGAGGGCAGCGCGATCTCGTAGTCCCCATTCCGGGTCCCGGCGCGGCCGTGCTGGGCGCCGTGCTCGTCGACCAGCGTGACCACGGCCTCGCCGGGCCCGGCGAGGTCCACCTGCCCGCGCACCACCGTGCCCGCGCCTGCCCCGCCCGACGGGACCACCGGCCCGCGGGCCGGGGCGTCAGCCGGGACGGTGTCCACCGAATCCGGGCCCGCCCACGTCGCGCCTGCCGCCCCGTCATCGACGGCGGGCTTGCCGCCCATGAACAGCGACACGATGACCGCCAGCACCCCGATGACACCCGCGGCCATGAAGCCCACCCGGAGGCCCTGGGCGTCGGGAGTGCCGCCCAGCGAGGCCGACGCGATCGCCGAGATGGTCACGAAGGCGGCCGTACCGAACGCGCCCGCCACCTGCTGCAACGTCGCCAGGATCGCGCTCCCGTGGGAGTACAGCGACCCCGGCAGCGAGGAGAGCCCCTCGGTCATCAGCGGCGTCATCATCAGACCCAGCCCGGCCATGAGCAGGACGTGGATCCCGACGACGGCGCCCAGCGACGATCCCGCCCCGAGCAGGGTGAACAGCCACAGCGCGACCGCCATCATGATCGAACCGGGGATCACCAGCGGCCGTGCCCCGACCTTGTCGTAGATCGCCCCCACCGGACGGCCGAGCAGCCCGAGCACGAGCCCGCCGGGCAGCACCGCGAGACCCGTCCAGAACGTGCCCTCGCCGAGCACCGTCTGGAGGAACAGCGGCAGCAGGATCGCTGCGGCGCCCAGCAGCGACATGAACAGCAGCGCGATCAGGATGATCGAGACCACGAACCGTCGATGGGTGAACGGCCGCAGGTCCAGCAGCGCCGCGTTGCGTTTCTGCAGGGCCAGCTGGCGGAGGACGAAGACCACGAGGGCCACGGCGCCGATGACGATCGACACCCACGGCGGGGGCCCGGATCCGCCCGCCTCCCCGATCGTGGAGAAGCCGTAGAGGATGCCTCCGAAGCCGATCGCCGAGAGCAGCACCGAGCCCACGTCGAGCGGGACCCGGCGGGTCTCGCTGGGCAGCCGCAGCAGGATCGCACCGACGATGAGAGCGGCCACGGCCAGCGGCAGCACGATCCAGAACATCCAGCGCCAGCTGAGCGAGGCCAGCACCGCGCCACCGATGGTGGGACCGATCGCCGGTGCGACCGCGATGACGATCGTGATCGTGCCCATCGTCGAGCCGCGGCGCTCCGGCGGGACCAGACGCATGATCGACGTCATCAGCAGCGGGATCATCACCGCCGTGCCGCAGGCCTGCACCACCCGCCCGACGAGCAGCACCGCGAAGCCCGGCGCGAGCGCGCTGATGAGCGTGCCGAGGCTGAACAGCGTCAGTGACGCGAGGAAGACCTGGCGTGGGGTGAAGCGCTCGAGCAGGTAGCCCGTGGTCGGGATGACCACCGCCATCGTGAGCAGGAAACCGCTGGTCAGCCACTGCACCGTCGTCGTCGAGACCCCGAGGTCGACGGTGAGGTCCTTGAGCGCGACCGACAGGATCGTCTCGTTGAGGATCATGACGAACGCGGACACGACGAGGACCGCGATGACCACGCCTGCGCGCGTGGTGCCCGGCGGAGTGGCCTGCGGTGCCGAGGCGTCCGGCGTCTGGCCGTCGGCCGAAGCCTCCGGCGTGGTCGGGGCCGAACTCATGGAGAGAACCTCTCGGGTCACAGGGAGCGGCATGCGGGCTGCAGTGGGTCGGCGGGAGGGGCTTCGTCGCCGACGCTGTCCAGAGAACCACGACCCCCCGACAGCCGACGACCGGATTCGTCCCGCACGTGACGCGGATCCGCTCCCGGCGCACCCGTTCGGAGGCAGGAGGCCCGGGGATCAACCGCCGTGGCGGTGTCCCAGATAGCCGAGGAGGGCGATCGCGAGGGGCACCAGCAGGAACACCTGGGGGAAGCGGAATCCCGTCAGCACGAACAGGCCGATCGCGATGACGGGTGCGAGCGCGGAGAGCTTGCCTGCGTTGCGCCCGAGCCGGGCACCGAGCGGGGCGACCAGCTCCGGCAGGTCCTTCTCGGGCCGGTCGTCGTGCACGTCCGTCGTCGGGGGCGCCGGGGACGAGGAAGCCTTCGACGGTGCGGGGGCGTCCGCCTCGGGGGTGACCGGGGCCGTCACGGGGGTGGAGGGAAAGGCCGGGTGCGGGGCGGGCAGGTCGGTGAACAGGGCGTCGAGCTCGGAGCGGAACCGCGCGTCGGACGCGACGGCCGAGCGCTCGGCGTACTCGCCGGGGTCGAGGCGGCCCTCGCGCAGGTGCTCGTCGAGGGCGCCCATGGCGAGCTCGCGCTCCCGGGTCCCGATCCGCATCTCGCCCACCGCATCCAGGGTAGGCGCCGTGAACGACGCTTTTCAGACGTTGAGTGTCTGCAACGAGACTTTTCTGACGTCAGTCGGCGATCTCGCAGATCACGGCACCCTGGTTGACCGACGCGCCCGCCTCGATCGACAGCCCGGTCACCGTGCCGTCCTTGTGCGCGGTCACCGGGTTCTCCATCTTCATGGCCTCGACGACGAGCACGAGGTCGCCCGAGGACACGGTGTCGCCCTCGGAGACCGCGACCTTGACGACGGTGCCCTGCATCGGCGAGGTGACCGCGTCGCCGGAGACCTTCGCGCCGCCGCCGGTGCGCTTGCGGGACTTCTTCTTGGCTGCCGGCGCCGCGCCACCGCCCCCGCCCAGGGACAGCCCCGCGGGCAGCGAGACCTCCAGCCGCTTGCCGCCGACCTCGACGACCACGGTCTGACGGGCGCCCGCCTCGTCGTCCTCGTCGTCGCCCGCGCCATCGGCGACGAAGGGCTCGATCTGGTTGTCGAACTCGGTCTCGATCCAGCGGGTGTGCACCAGGAACGACGACGCGCCCTCGGGGGCCGCGAACGCCGGGTCGTCGACGACGACGCGGTGGAACGGGATGACGGTCGGCATGCCCTCGACGACGATCTCGTCGAGCGCGCGGCGCGAGCGCTGCAGCGCCTGCTCCCGGTCCTCCCCGGTGACGATCAGCTTGCCGACCATCGAGTCGAACTGGCCGCCGATGACGGTGCCGGACTCCACGCCCGCGTCGACGCGCACGCCCGGCCCGGCCGGCGCGACGAAGCGCGTGACGGTGCCCGGGGCGGGCAGGAAGCCGCGGCCGGCGTCCTCGCCGTTGAGGCGGAACTCGATCGAGTGGCCGCGCGGCTCGGGGTCGGAGTGGAAGCGCAGTTCCTCGCCGTTCGCGATGCGGAACTGCTCGCGCACCAGGTCGAGCCCGCTGGTCTCCTCGGAGACCGGGTGCTCGACCTGCAGGCGGGTGTTGACCTCGAGGAACGAGATCACCCCGTCCTCGCCGACGAGGAACTCGACGGTCCCCGCACCGGAGTACCCGGCCTCGAGGCAGATGTCGCGGGCGGAGGTGTGGATGCGCTTGCGCTGCTCGTCGGTCAGGAACGGCGCGGGCGCCTCCTCGACGAGCTTCTGGTGGCGACGCTGCAGGGAGCAGTCGCGGGTGCCGACGACGATGCAGTTGCCGTGCTGGTCGGCGAGGACCTGGGCCTCGACGTGGCGGGGCCGGTCGAGGTAGCGCTCGACGAACGACTCGCCGCGGCCGAACGCCGACACCGCCTCGCGCACCGCGGCGTCGAACATCTCGGCGATCTCGTCGCGCTCCCGGGCGACGCGCATGCCGCGTCCGCCACCGCCGAAGGCGGCCTTGATCGCGACCGGCAGCCCGTGCTCGTCGGCGAAGGCGATCACCTCGTCCGCGTCGGCGACCGGGTCCTTGGTGCCGGGGACCAGCGGCGCTCCCGAGCGCTCGGCGATCTTGCGGGCGGTGACCTTGTCGCCCAGGTCCCGGATGGCCTGCGGTGAGGGCCCGATCCAGATGAGGCCCGCGTCGAGGACGGCCTGCGCGAAGTCGGCGTTCTCCGAGAGGAAGCCGTACCCGGGATGGATGCCGTTGGCCCCGGCCTCCTTCGCGGTGTTGATGATCTTCTCGATGTTCAGGTAGGTGTCGACCGCGGTCTCACCACCGAGGGCGAAGGCCTGGTCCGCGAGGCGCACGTGCGGCAGGTCGCGGTCGGGATCGGCGTAGACGGCCACGCTGGTCAGCCCGGCGTCCTTGCATGCCCGTGCCACGCGGAGGGCGATCTCCCCGCGGTTGGCGATCAGCACGGTGTGCAGCGGAGCCTGCTGGGCCGGCGTTGCCATCGGACTGCCTCCTGGGGCGGGCGCATCGTTGCGTGGACAAAGGGGTGAATCCGCGCGCAGTGTAGGGGCGACGTCGCCGCCCGACCTGTCGGGTCAGGGTCGAACGGTCGGCCGTGACCGTTCGGGCGACTCTCCCGCACCTCGCGACGACGAACCACCGGTGTGCGCGGTGGTCATGGCCACAGCTGACGGGGACGGCGGTGGCGGGCCCGTCGGCGGCGGTCGCTACCGTCGGTCCCCGATGAGCCGACGCGAGACCGAGCGCAGCGGAGCAGGACTCCAGGCCGGGGGGACGACACCCCCCGGTGGGTCCGGTGCGGGCCGCTGGTGGGGGCGGGCCGTCGTGGCGTGCGCCTCGGTGGCGGCGCTGGCCGGCACCGTGGCCGCGGTGGCGACCGCCGCCGGGGCCGACGGCGACCAGGCCGACCGCACCGAGGCGGCCGCCCGGGACGCCGCGGACGCCTCCCGCCTGCCCGCCCCCCGCCCGGCCGCCGACACGGCGACGGCCGCGCCCGCCGTCACCACCAGGCCGTCGGCAGGCCCGGAGCGGGTCGGCGCCGCGCCTCTCGGGGCCACCGTCGAGGTCCCCGCCGGATGGGACCCGGTGCCGGGCCAGGACCTCGTGCCGGTCCCGCCCGGCCGCTTCCCGACCGTCGTGGCCCGCCCGGACCGCGCGGCCGTGCTGGTCGGGCGTCTCGACGCGGCGCGCGGCTTCGGGCCGGACGCACTCGCCGACGAGGCGCGCCGTCTCGTCGGGGCGTTCGCCGACGGGGCGATGCGTCAGGATCCCGGCGACGGCGGGCGGATCGCGGACGTCTCCGACGACGCCGGCCGCCTCGACGGGCGCGATTCCCACACCGTCGTCCGGCGGGTGACGGTGGCCGGCCGTCCCGGGCCGCTGGTCCGCGTGACCACGGTCGCCGGGCAGGGCGGCGAGCCCGGCCTGGTGCTGCTCGCGGTCGCCGCCGCCGGGCCCGGGCAGGGCGCCGACGCGGCGGCCGCGGACCGGATCGTGCGCTCGCTGTCCTCGGCCCCGCCCGACGCGCCGCCGCGCAGCGGCCGGGCGCAGGCCCCGCCCGCGTCGGCCGCGCCGGGGCTCCCGCCGCGTGGCGCACCGGCGTCCCGGGCGCCGGTGTCCGCGTCGCCCCGGTCGCCCTCGCGCGCTCCGGTCAGCCCGCCGCCGGGCCGCCCGGCGCCCCCGGCGCCCACAGATCGTTGATCCCGACGCCCAGCTCGGCGAGCAGGTGGCGGGTCAGCGGCAGGCTGATCCCGACGACGTTGGACGGGTCGCCCTGGATGCCCTCCACGAACCACGCGCCGAGCCCGTCCAGGGTGAACGCGCCCGCGACGGCCAGCGGCTCGCCGGAGGCGAGGTAGCCCTCCAGCTCGGCCTCGGACGGCGTCCCGAAGGTCACCATCGTCGCGGCGTGCCCCGAGATCTCGGCGTCCGGCAACCCGCCGCGCAGGCGGATGACGGCGTGCCCGGTGACGAGCTCGCCGTGCCCGCCCGCCAGCTGCTGCCAGCGGGCCCGCGCCGCCTCGGTCGTCCCGGGCTTGCCGACCAGCTCGCCGCCCACGTCGAGCATCGAGTCGCACCCGACGACGACGCCGTCGAACCCGCCGTCGACCTCGGCGGGCACCCGCCCCGCGACCGCCCGCGCCTTGGCCATCGCCAGCGCGGTGACCTTCTCCGCCGGGCTCGCGTCACCCAGCTCGGCGAGCAACGCCTCCTCGTCGAGATCGGAGACCACGACGACGGGCTCGACACCGGCGGAGCTCAGCACGGCACGGCGGGCGGGGGACGCGGAGGCGAGGACCAGCTGCACGGGCCGGGACCCTACGGGGGCGCAACGATCACCCGCCCGGCACGGCGAGTGAGGGGCCGGCTCAGCGCGGCAGCGCCGACGCCCGCCAGGCCCCCGGGCCGGGGGTGAGCGGACGGCGGACCAGCGACTCCCGCTCGACCCACACCGACGCCGGGCCGGTGTCCTCGGGCTCGCCGGATCCCCCGGAGGCAGCCGCGAGGACGGCGGTCAGCGCGGCCACCTCCTCGGGCGTCGGGTCGCCGCGCACGATGCGCAGGACCGGGCGCCGCGGCGCGTCGTCGGGAACCTCATCGGTGTTCTCCGGCCCGGTCACAGCGGGATGTTCCCGTGCTTCTTGGGGGGCAGCGTCTCGCGCTTGGTGCTCAACGAGCGCAGCGTCCGCGCGACGTAGCCGCGGGTGTACGACGGCGGCACGACCGCGTCCACGTAGCCACGCTCCGCCGCGATGTAGGGGTTCGCGAGGGTGTCCTCGTACTCCTGCTGCAGCTCGGCCCGGCGCGCGGCGACAGCGTCCTCGTCCCCGGTCTCCTCGACCTTCTTGAGCTCCTTGCGGTAGAGGATGCTCACCGCCCCGGAGGCGCCGGTGACCGCGATCTGGGCGGTCGGCCAGGCGATGTTCACGTCGGCCCCGAGGTGCTTGGAGCCCATGACGTCGTACGCGCCGCCGTAGGCCTTGCGGCAGATGACCGTGATCAGCGGGACGGTGGCCTCGGCGTAGGCGTAGATCAGCTTCGCGCCGCGGCGGATGATGCCGTTGTACTCCTGCTCGACGCCGGGCAGGAATCCCGGCACGTCGACGAAGGTCAGCACCGGGACGTTGAACGCGTCGCAGGTCCGGACGAAGCGGGCCGCCTTCTCGCTGGCCCCGATGTCGAGGCAGCCGGCGAGCTGGCTGGGCTGGTTGGCGACCACGCCGACCGCGCGGCCCTCCACGCGGCCGTACCCGACCACGATGTTCGCCGCGTAGAGCTCCTGGACCTCGAGGAACTCCTCGTCGTCGACGACGCCGCGGATGACCTGGCGGATGTCGTAGGGCTGGTTCGGCGAGTCCGGGATCAGCGAGTCGAGCTCGCGGTCGGCGTCGGTGACCGCGTCCTCGACCGCTCCGGTCTCCTCGTCGGCAGGCAGCCGCGGCGCCTCGGAGAGGTTGTTCGACGGCAGGTAGCCCAGCAGCTCCTGCACGTAGGAGATCGCGTCGTCCTCGTCGGAGGCCAGGTAGTGCGCGTTGCCCGAGGTGGTGTTGTGGGTGCGGGCGCCGCCGAGGTCCTCGAACTCCACGTCCTCGCCGGTGACCGTCTTGATGACGTCCGGACCGGTGATGAACATGAACGACGTCTCGTCGACCATGACCGTGAAGTCGGTGAGCGCGGGGGAGTACACCGCACCGCCCGCCGCCGGGCCCATGACGAGCGAGATCTGGGGGACGACGCCGGAGGCGTGCGCGTTGCGGCGGAAGATCTCGCCGTAGAGCCCGAGCGCGACCACGCCCTCCTGGATGCGCGCGCCGCCGCCGTCGTTGATGCCGATCACCGGGCAGCCGATCTTCATGGCCACGTCCATGACCTTGACGATCTTCTCGCCGTAGACCTCGCCGAGCGCCCCGCCGAACACCGTCGCGTCCTGGGAGAACACGCACACCGGGCGGCCGTCGACGGTGCCCTGGCCGGTGACGACGCCGTCGCCGTAGGGCCGGTTCGCCTCCAGGCCGAAGTTGGTGGAGCGGTGGCGCGCCATGGCGTCGAACTCGAGGAAGCTGCCCTCGTCGAGCAGCAGGTCGATGCGCTCACGGGCGGTCTTGCGACCGCGGGAGTGCTGACGCTCGACGGCGCGCTCGGAGCCGGCGTGGACCACGTCCTCCTGCCTGCGGTGCCAGTCGGCGAGCTTCCCGGCGGAGGTGTGCACGTCGGGAGCGTCGGCGGCCTCATCGGGCTCGGGCGGCGGCTTCGTCGCGGCGGTCATGAGCGCGGACCCTAGCGACACCGGGACGGGCGCACCCAGACGAACCGGGTAGTGAGACCAGCCACGTCCGGGGAACGCGGGTGTCGGAGGCGCCCGCTACCGTGCGTGCATGCTCCCCGGGATACAGGAGGCCGCGGCGTGGGCCGCGCTGCGGCAGACGGCCGTCGCACCGGAGGGCCCGTGGGCCCGTATCGACGTCGTCGACCGGACGGGCTCGACGAACGCCGACCTCGTCGCGGCCGCGGCCGACGGTGCGCCCGACCGCACGGTGCTGGTGGCCCACCGCCAGGACTCCGGGCGGGGACGCCGCGAGCGGGTGTGGGAGTCCGCGCCCTCCGAGGGCCTGACGTTCTCCGTGCTCCTGCGCCCGTCCGAGGTCCCGGTCGCGCAGTGGGGGTGGGCGCCGCTGATCGCGGGCCTGGCCCTCGTCGTGGCGTTGGAGGACTACCGGCCCGCGGCGGGCGACGCCGCGCTCCCGGTCGCCCTGAAGTGGCCGAACGACCTGCTGATCGGCCCCGGCCGGCGCAAGGGCGCGGGCATCCTCTCGGAGGTCGTCGACGGCGGCGCCCGGAACGGGGGCTCGTCGGCGCAGGCCCTCGTCGTCGGGATCGGGATCAACGTCGCCACGCCGGAGGCCGAGCTGCCCGAGGGCGGCACCTCGCTGCTCGCGCAGAGCGTGCGCCGCTCGCGGCCCGACGTGCTGGGTGACGTGCTCGCGACCTTCGCCTCGCTCGACGCCGACTGGCGCGCCGCTCGGGGCGACGCCGCCCGGGCCGGCCTGCTCGCCGGCTACCGCCGTCGCTGCGCGACGCTCGGGGCCACCGTGCGGGTGGCTCTCCCCGGTGACCGGGTGCTCGAGGGCGTCGCGGAGGAGATCGACGACGACGGACGCCTCGTGGTGCGCGGACCCGACGCGTCACTGACGACGGTCTCCGCCGGGGACGTCGTGCACGTGCGCACGGTCGGGTCGTAGCTGTCGGCGGCCTGCCCGTGCGGTGGGCCCGCCCGGCGCGGCGCTCGGATCCCGGCCTCCTCGCGGATACGCTCGAACGGACCATCTCGAGCGTGAGGGGGATCCGTGCCCTACCCGGAGCGCCTCCTCGTCGCCGGGGAGCGGGTCGCGCGGCACGTGCGGCCGCACTGGCGGATGCTCGTCCTGCCCGCCCTCCTCCCGCTCGTGGTCGCGTTCCTGGGCGCCTGGCTGGTGGCCCTCGCCCGCGGGACGTCCTGGTCGATCACCGTGCTCGTCGCGGTCCTCGTGGTGGGGATCGGGCTCGTCGGGTGGTTCTCGGTGGCCCCGGTGATGCGCTGGCGCGCCACCCACTTCGTCGTGACCGACCGCCGCATCCTCGTGCGCGAGGGGGTGTTCTCCCGCAGCGGCGTGGCCGTGGTCGGGGCCTCGATCACCGCGGTGCGCACCACGCGGACCGTCTCCGACCGCTTCCTGGGCTGCGGGACGCTGGTCGTGGCCGTGGACGACACCCGGGAGCCGTGGCAGTTCGACGGCATCGGGCGCGTCGACCGGGTCGCGTCCGAGGTCGAACGCATGGCCCGGCGCCGTGGCGGCCTGCGCCCCGACCGGTGGGGCGCGTGGCGGGGTGACGACGCCGGCGACGCCGATGAGGACGACGATCCCGAGGACTGGGACGACGACGCCGACTGGGATGACGCGGACTGGCACGACGAGGACGACGACGACGCGCGCGACGACGAGCGCGACGGCTCCCTCGCGGACGACGAGCGCGACGGCGCCCTCGCGGACGTGCCCGCACCCCGTCCTCGGCGACGCCGGCTGCCGTTCACCCGCCGTCGTGCGCTCACCGCGGGCCGGTAGGCCTGCGCTGCTTGATCAGGAGCACTCGGGGCAGGCTCGGGGCGCTCCTGGGCTGGGTGGTGTGCCCTTCGCGGAGACGGGGTGGGCTCGGGGCGGTGCCGTTCCGCGCCCGACGGAGATCAGGAGCACTGGAGGCAGCCACCGGGCGGCCCGGGGCTGGGTGGTGTGCCCCTCGCGGCGGGACGGAACCGTCAGCGGGCCCGCGTCGTCGGAACCGGTGTGGGAGTCGATGTTCTGCCGGGCTGGCTCGAGGCGCTGGGGCTGCCGCCGCCGACGGTGCTCGTCGCGCGGGAGCCCGGCGCGATCCCCGACGACGCCGACCACATCTGGTGCGTGGTGTCCGGCCCCGAGGGCTGGGACGTGTACTGGGTCGAGGGCGGGCAGCGCTGGTCGTGGACCCGGTTCGACGAGGAGTCGACCGCCTGCTTCCACCTCTTCGGGCGGCTGGCGTGGGCGCAGATGATGCGCGGCGCGCTACGTCCGGGGTGATCCCACGATGTTCAGCACCGCGTCGTGCACGAGGCCATTGGTCGACAGCGCCTCGCCGCCGTCGATGCGCGCGGTGCCGGTGAAGTCGGTCAGCCGTCCGCCGGCCTCGCGCACGACGACGGCGGGCGCGGCCAGGTCCCAGGCGCTCGCCCCGGGCTCGACGGCGGCGTCGAGGAGACCCTCGGCGACGAGCACGTGGTGGAAGAAGTCGCCGAACGCGCGGCTCTCCCAGGTCGCCTCGGTCAGGGCGAGCCAGCGGTCGCGGGTGCCGATCTCGCGCCAGTAGTCGAGGTCCGTGGTGGAGATGTACGCGTCGGCGAGGTCGGACACCGCGGACACCCCGATCGGGGCGGCCTCGACACCGCGCGCGACGTCCGAGGTGAACGCGCCCAGCCCGCGCGCCGCCCACCACCGCCGGCCCAGCGCGGGGGCGCTCACCACCCCGACGACCGGTTCCCCGTCGGCGACCAGCGCGAGAAGCGTCGCGAACACCGGGACGCCGCGGGAGTAGTTCTTCGTCCCGTCGATCGGGTCGACGATCCAGTGCCTGGCTCCGACATCGGCCGAACCACCGCGCTCCTCGCCGAGCACGGCGTCGTCGGGACGGTCCACCGCGAGCAGCCGCCGGACCTCGTCCTCGCAGGCGATGTCGGCGTCGGTGACCGGGGTGCGGTCGGGCTTGCGGTCGATCGCGAGGTCGCTCGCCCGGAAGCGGCCGCGCGTCACCGCGTCCGCCGCGTCGGCGATCCGGAGGGCGAGGTCCAGGTCGGCGGCGAGGGAGTCGGTCACGGGCGCGCATCTTGCCAGGGGCGAGCGAAGCGACGGGGGATGACGCAGCCGGCCCGCCGCCGCACGGAGATCATGCATCCGGCGGACTACGCTTCGCGTCCATGACCACCGTGCTGCTCGTCGAGGACGATGCGGCGATCGCCGGACCGCTCTCCCGCGCGCTGACCCGCGAGGGCTACGAGGTGGACTTCATCGACGACGGCCCGTCGGCGGTGACGCGGGCGGGGGAGGGCGAGGTCGACCTCATGGTGCTCGACCTGGGCCTGCCCGGGATGGACGGTCTCGAGGTGTGCCGCCGGGTCCGCGCGGGCAAGCCGGATCTCCCGGTGCTGATGCTGACCGCGCGCACCGACGAGGTCGACTTCGTCGTGGGGCTGGACGCGGGCGCGGACGACTACGTGGGCAAGCCGTTCCGCCTCGCGGAGCTGCTGGCGCGCGTCCGGGCCCTGCTGCGGCGTCGCGCACCGGAGATCCTCGACGCGGGCGGGGTGCGGATGGAGCCGTCCGCGCGCCGGGTGCTCGTCGACGGCGTCGAGGTGGGGCTGGCGAACAAGGAGTTCGAACTGCTGCGGGTGCTGCTCGCGCACGCCGGGCAGGTCGTCTCCCGCGAGGAGATCCTCCGCGAGGTCTGGAACGACCCGGAGATGAAGACCTCGAAGACCCTCGACATGCACATGTCGTGGCTGCGCCGCAAGCTCGGCGACACCGACGGCGGGCCCGCTTCCGGCAAACGGATCTCGACGGTGCGCGGGGTCGGGTTCCGCTTCAACACCTGAGAACGACATGCGCCGCCGGATCCTGGTCTCGACGCTGCTCGTCGTCGCGATCACCGTGACCGTGCTGGGTGGCCCGCTGGCGTTCACCACGTGGCGCCTGGTGGAGGACTTCACGCACGCCGAGCTGGCCGGGCGGCTGCGTCAGGTCGTCAACACCCTCGACGCGCAGGTGCAGTCCGACCGGCCGGTGGACCTCGCCGCCGTGTCGATCGCCGTGCCGCCGGGGGGCTCCCTCGTCGTCCGCACCCCGCGGGGGACCAGCGCCATCGGCGACACCACCGACGCGACGCAGGTGGCCGAGACGCTGCCGTTCGGGCTGCAGGGTTCCGCGGTGCTCTCCGAGCCGGCCGCGGAGATGCGGGCGCGCCAGCTGCAGGCCACCGCCCTCGTGCTCTCGGCCGTGCTGCTTTCGGTGGCCGTCGGCGCCGTCGTCGCGACCCTGACCGCGCGGCGCCTCGCGGACCCGCTGCAGCAGGTCGCGGGCCGGGCGGCGCGGCTCGGCGCGGGTGACTTCCGGCCCACCCCGCACCGTCACGGGATCCCCGAGCTGGACCGGGTCGCCGACGTCCTGGACTCCTCGGCGGTCGCGCTGGCCGAGTTGCTGCAGCGCGAGCGCGACCTCGTCGGGGACGTCTCCCACCAGCTGCGCAGCAGGCTGACGGCGTTGCAGCTGCGCCTCGACGAGCTCTCGATGCACCCCGATCCCGACGTCTCCGCCGAGGGAGGCGCCGCGCTGGAGCAGGCCGAGCGGCTCTCCGAGGTCCTCGACGAGCTGCTCAGCTCCGCCCGGGAGGCCCGTGCGGCCAGCGCGTCACCGCTGGAGCTCGACGGCGAGCTGGCGGCGGTCCGGGACGAGTGGCAGGGGCCGGTCGGCGCCGAGGGACGGACGCTGCGGGTGCGGATCGGCGAGGGGCTGGTGGCGCGCGCGACCTCGGCGCGGCTGCGCGAGGCGCTCGGCGTGCTCGTCGACAACGCCCTGCGACACGGCGCGGGCACCATCACGATCTCCGGCAGGCACTCCGACAAGGACACCATCGTCGTCGAGGTGTCCGACAACGGCGACGGAGTGCCGTCCGAGCTGGCGCCGCACGTGTTCGACCGCGGCGTGTCCGGCGCGTCGTCCACCGGCGTGGGCCTCGCCCTCGCCCGTGCGCTCGTGGAGGCCGACGGCGGGCGGCTGGAGCTGGCGCGGACGCGGCCCGCGGTGTTCGCGGTGTTCCTTCCCATGCCGCGCACCGACCAGGTCGTGGCGACCCCGCGTCCGTTGCCGGCGACGGGCCCGCGCTGACCCAGGTGTCAGCGATGCGGCATCGCTGACACCCGACGTCAGCAGCTCCACATCCTCGCGAGCGCGGGGCGGGCCCCGGGTCAGTCCGCGAGCGCCGACGGGAAGACCCACCGCCGGAAGGCCCACCAGCGGAACGCCATGGCGAGCAGGGTGCCCACCACCTGGGCGCTGACGAGATCGGCCGCCTGTTCGGCGAAGTCCGAGACGTACGGCGCCGCGAGGTGCAGCACGTAGCGGGAGATGCCCAGCGGCGCCGCGTTCACCAGCAGCGCGATGCCGGAGACCACGAAGTAGAGCGTCGCCTCCCGGGGCCGGGCGAGCCCGCCACGGGCGCGGAACGACCACTCGCGGTTGGCGAGGTACCCGACGATCGTCGCGACGAGGACCGCGAGGATCTTCGCGGTGACCGGCTTCGGCTCGAGGATCGTGTTCTCGAGCAGGAGGAACATGCCGGTGTCGATGACGAAGGTGCTCGCGCCGACGACGGCGAAGCGGACCAGCTCGCCGTGCCTGCCCACCAGGGCCTGCAGGCGCGGGCGCGCCAGGGTGCCGTCGATCCGCATCGAGCCCGAGTCTAGGACCGGGGCCGTCCGCGCATGCGTCGACCGCGCGCATTCGTCCGAGCGGGTCGCCGGCACTCGACGGGCAGGCTCGGGCCCCTCACCCGCACCACGGGCGGCCGGCGACGAATTCAGCGCTGATGAAGAGCAACGAGACTGGTGCGGCCATTCGAGTGGCGCCAATGATGCTCATCGGCACATATGGGACTGTGAGTGACAGTCGACGCGAGTAGCGCGCCCGCTGTGATCTCTTAAGGAGCAACATGTACGCCGTCATTGTGACTGTTCGAATTGACCCGGCGCGCGCGCAGGAGGCCGTGGAGGGTCTCGCCACGCACGTGGTTCCGCACGCGAAGGCGGCTCCGGGGTTCGTGAGGGGCACGTGGTGCGGAGATCAGGACTCCGGACACGGGATGATCCTCTTCGACTCCCGCGAGCATGCCGAGCAGATGGCCACGACGAGGAGCCTGCCGCCCGGGACGCCCGTCGAGCTGGTCAGCATGAAGACGTACGAAGTGCACGCCGAGGCCTGAGACCAGTCGATCCATGAGCGCTGTCGTACACACCCCTGATGCCCCACCGGCGGCGACGGACCCGATGCGGGGGACCGCCCGCCTCGCGGGGGTGCTCTACCTGCTCACGTTCGTGTCGATCCCGACTCTCGTGCTCTACCAACCCTTCAAGGGCCACGCCGACTTCGTCCTCGGTTCCGGGAGTGCCACCGGTCTGATGTGGGGGGCCCTCTCCGAGATCGTCGTCGCCGTGGCCGGCATCGGCACGGCCGTCGTGCTGTTTCCGGTCCTCAAGGGGCAGAGCGAGACCGCCGCCCTCGGCCTCGTGACCGCCCGGGTCGTGGAATCGAGCCTCATCGTCGTCGGCGTCGTCAGCGTGCTCACCGCGGTGACGTTGCGGAACGACCCCACCGGCACCGACCCCGCTTCACTGGTCACGGCCGGGCATGCGCTCGTCGCCGTCTACAACTGGACCTTCCTGCTCTCGCAGAGCCTCATGCCCGTGTTCTGCGACCTGCTCCTGGGCTATGTGCTCTACCGGTCCGGCCTCGTGCCGCGCATCCTGCCCATGATCGCCTTCGTCGGCGCCCCGCTGCTCCTCGCCTCGGACCTCGCGGTCTTCTTCGGCGCGTACGCCCAACTCTCGCTGCCGGCCGCCCTCGCGGCCCTCCCGGTCGCCCTCTTCGAGTTCTCCCTCGGCATCTGGCTCCTCGTCAAGGGCTTCAACCCCAGCTCACCCCTGCTGGCACGGCCCGCCGTCGCCGGTCTCCCCTCGTGAGATCGCGCCCGTCCCCTCGTCGTTCACCCGACCGTCGACGCCGAGGGTTGGCAAACGCTGTCTCTGCCGCATACGCTTTCCATACGGAAAGTGATTGCCGGGGAGGGCGACATGACGCACGACGCGATGGCGCAGGTGACGGCACAGCGCGAACAGCTCGCCGAGAAGGCGCGCATGCCCTGGTGGTTCTGGGTGCTCTTCACGCTCGCGACGGTCGGGCTGATCGGGGGGCCGCTCTTCTCGCGGGCGCTGCCGGGCGACCTCTCGGACTACGCGATCTCATTGCCGTCGATCCTGATCTACCTGGTCGCCGACCGGCTCGTGCGCTGGCGTCGGGGGATCAGCATCTCCTCCCGGATGACGGCCTATCCCTCCGCGAAGGGAGCGGGGATCGCCTTCGTCGTGCTCGGCATCGCCGGGATCGTCGGTGTGTCCACCCTGCACGGCCCCGGGCAGCTCCCGTGGGCGGTCGCCGTCGTGGTCGTCGCGACGGTGCTGCTGGTCGGGACCATGGTGGTCGTGCAGCGGGCGATGCTCGCCGACATCCGTGACGGCCGAGCGCGGGCGTGACGCCGGCCCGGGATCCACTCTTCGAGGTCGGCCCCCGCCTCGCGATCGGTGCTCTGCTCCAGGGGGCGCGGTGGGCCGACTTCGCGACGGTGCGCGACACCGTCGGAGCGGGCGACTCGGTGATCTCCAAGCACACCCGCACGCTCGAGGAGGCGGGCTACCTCGAGGTCCGGAAGGGCGCCGTGGGGCGTCGGGCCCGCACCTGGTTCCGGCTCACCGACGCCGGCCGCGAGGCGCTGACCGCCCATCTCGCCTGGCTGACGAGCCTCACGATGTGGGCTCCGCCCTAGTGCTCACCAGCGCGGAGCGCCCCTAACAGGCCTTCGCCAGGTCGCAGATCAGCCCGGCGACCCGGGGGACGCCCCAGCCGGTCTGGTAGTCCCAGCCCGGCAGCGACGGGTAGACGCCGTTGGTGCTCGGCACGCCGGTCCCGACGTCGGTCGAGCTGATGTCGTGGAAGTCGCGGGCGTAGGACGCCGGGTCCTTCCCGACGCGGTAGAGGCCGAAGTCCGCGAAGCCGAGTCCGCCCCCCGAGCCGGGCGCCGCCGACTGGATCCGGGCCCACATCCCCGCCCAGAGCGGTGAGGACAACGACGTCCCGCCGCCCCCGCCGTCGGTGAACTCGCCGTTGGTGACGATGTCGTAGCCGTTGCCGAGGACGTCCCCGGACTGCGCCGAGACGTCGGGGATCCCGCGGCACACGGTCGTCGGTGCCGTGACGCACGGGATGGTCAGGCCCGGGGTGCCCTGCTGGTAGGCGGGCGCCGGGGTGAAGAGCGACGTGCCGCCGCCGCCGTGGGTCCAGCCGTACTCGCGGGCCCGCCCGCCGCGGCCGTCGGTGTAGAGCACCGTGCCGCCGACCCCGACGACGTAGGGCAGCGAGGCGGGTGAGTTGGTCACCGGCACGCCCTGGTTGAGCACGCCGTTGCCCGCGCCGACCACCGGCAGCGACGCCACCGGGCACGACGACCCGGTGTCCCCGGTCGACGAGAAGATCGTCTTGCCCTCGAGCGCGGCCTGCCGGGTGATCGCGGTGAGCGTGGTGTCGAGGTCGTTGCCGAGGCCCTGCGCGACCGGCGGCGGCGGGGTCGGGTTCGTGACCGGGTTGTTCAGCAGCCCGGACACCGCAGGCACCGACTCGCACTCGCCGTAGCTCGCGGACGCCTGGCGCGGCGAGTTCTGGTCGTCGGTGAACTGGCTGAAGACCTTCGCGACGTCGGCGTCGGAGAGGTCCGTGCCGAAGTACAGGTCCAGCCCGGCGAGCCCGGGCGCCATGCCGTGGGACGCCTGGGTGTCGATGTTCCACTCGGTGTGGCCGGAGTCGTCGGAGAAGTCGGTGTCGCCGGCCGGGCGCTTCACCGTCACCGGCGGGTTCCCGAGCCGGAAGCGGTTCTCGAAGCCGCGGAGGTCGGAGATCACCCCGTCGGTGCGGCCGCTGCCGAAGATCGCGACCCGCTCGCCCGCCCCGGTGTGCGCGGGCGGCTGCTCGTAGACCGACCAGAGATCCGCGGGAGTGGTGCCGCCGGTGCACGCCGCCCCCGGCAGGCACGTCGACTGCAGCGGACCGCGGTTCAGCGGATGCGGCGTGTGCATCTGCTGCAGCGTGTTCAGCCCGACGACGTTGACGATGCCCAGGTTCCCGGGCAGCCGCGGGGCGGCGGTGTTGGCGAGGAACCGGCCGTCGGGCGAGTCGAACCCGTGCAGTGGGGTCGCGAACAGCTGCGACACCGATCCTGCCGGGCCGTCGGCGGCGATCTGGTCGCGCGCCGCGGACACCGAGCTCACGTGCATACCGGTGGACGAGAGCCAGGCCTCGGCGGCGTCGGCGGTCGCGGCCGGCACCCCGAACCGGTCCGCGAACGCCCCGACCGACATCGGAGCGGCCTGCCCGTCGCGCGTGGCGGCCAGCGCCGCTTCCTCGCCGGCCACGTCCGGACGCTGCAGCGTCACCATGACGTGCATCGGCGCGGCCGCAGGCGCGTCGCCCAGGTCGGTGGCCTTGGCCAGGCCGGGGAGCACGTTGCGCGTGGAGACCAGGCCCGGAGCCGGGACCGGGCCCGCGTCAGCCGCACCCGGGACGAGCACGGACGCGACGACGGCGAGCGCGGCGGCTGCGGCTACGGGCAACAGTCGAGTGGTGACCGACACGGATGGACGAACGAGCGGGCGCCGTCCGCGGTGCGTCGGGCGGCGTGACGATCATGTTGCTCGGTGTCGCCACCCCCGTCTCCACCCCGGTCTCCACCCCGGCTCCACCCACAGAGCGACGTCGAGGGATCGCCGTCTTCCTAGCGTCGTCCACGGCCGCCGGGACACGGCGGGACGACGATCGGGGAGGACGACATGGCCGCCACCGTCATCGAGCAGGACCGCCCGCGACCGGCCCACGCCGCGACGACCGGCGGCCGGGTACGCCGCGCGCTGCGGCACGCCGCGAACCCGACGCTGCTGTGCGGGGTCGTCGCGCCGTTCGCGGTCTACGAGCTGCTGAGCGGGCGGACCTCGGAGGTGACCGCGCTCGCCGTCGGGGCCGTGTTCCCCGCCGCGGCGACGCTGTGGACCCTCGTGCGCACCCGCCGTCCGGACCCGATCGCCCTCATGACGCTCGCGGGGATCGTCGTCGGGCTCGCCGGGGCTCTGCTGTTCGCCAGCCCGCTGTTCCTGTTGCTCAAGGAGTCGGTGGTCACCGGCGTGGTCGGGCTGGTCTTCCTCGGCTCGCTGCTCGCCGCGCGCCCGCTCACCTTCATCATGGGCCGCACCATGATGGCCACGACCGACGCGGAGCGGTCCGCGTTCGCCGCCACCTGGGACATCGGGGCGGTGCGGGCGGGGCACCGGCGCACCACGCTCCAGTGGGGCGCCGCGCTCATCACCGATGCCGCGCTGCGGGCGGTCCTCGCGTTCCTGGTGACGCCCGGCACGTTGTTGGTCGTCTCGCCGCTGATCGCCGCCGCCGTCATCGGACCGGTCGCGATCGCGACCCTGCGCCGGCGCCGCCGGGCGGCCGCACGGATGGCGGCCGCCCGGGAGCAGGCGTGACGGGGAACGAGGCTCGATCCGTCGGGCCGGGAGCGTCAGCCCTTCTGGCTGGTCACGAGCGAGCTCTGGCCGTTGAGCCGCTGGGTGAGGGTGTCGAGGTCGCGGCCGTAGGACTTGGCCACCTCGATCGCGACCTGGGTGTCGGTGGTCCAGCCGCGCTCCCGCAGCCAGGCCGCGGCGTCCGGCCGCTCGTCGGTGTAGATCAGGTCGGCCATCTCGACGCCCATGGTCGTGGCGATGCGCTCGAAGGCCGGGTCGGACATCTGCTGGCCGATGTTGGTGAAGTCCTCGATGGCCCACTCGGAGCCCGGCGCGGAGCGCTCGTCGATGGCCTTCATCAGCGCGTCCTGCGCCTCCGGGGGGAGGTAGGGCAGGAGCCCCTCGGTGAGCCAGGCCGTGGGCGCCGTCCGGTCGAACCCGGCAGCTTCCAGCGCGGCGGGCCAGTCGTCGCGCAGGTCGGCCCGCACCGTGCGGCGCTCGCACCGCGGAACGGCGCCCTGGGCGTCGAGCACCTGGTCCTTGAACTCGATCATGAGGTTCTGGTCGACCTCGTAGACGACGGTGCCTGCGGGCCAGTCGAGGCGCTGCGCGCGGGTGTCGAGGCCGGCGGCGAGCACGACGACCTGCCGGATCCCGCGTGCTCCGGCGGCGGCGAAGTACTCGTCGAAGAACCGCGTCCGGGTCCCCATGTACCCGGACATCATCTGCCAGGTCTCGTCCTCGGAGTCGTTCTTCGGTTCCGTGGGCCGCACCGGGAGCGGGTGCGGCGGGTTCGCGGCGGCGACGAAGGCCTCGGCGTACGGGTCGGAGATCAGGCCGTCGGGGCGGTGCGTGTCCACGGCGCGGCCCGCGGCCACGACGAGCGCGGTGAGTCCCACGCTCGACACCACGTCCCACTGCTCGAACCGGTCAGCCTCGGGTCGGTCGGCCGCCATTGAATGCCTCCAGGCAAAGGTTGTTAGCGTCAACAACGAGCGTCCGGGATGGCCTCCGCGCGGGCAAGCGGAGGGTGACGATATCGACACGCGCGGTGCTCGAACGCCCGCGACCGTCCGATTCGTGCTACCCGACGCGGCCGGGCCGATCGGCGGGCTCGTCGGTCCCGCGGGTCCCGGGCCGGGGTGTTCTGGCCAGAACCATCGCTTCTGGCACCGGTCACGACTGTGTCTTGGACTTCTGATGGCCGCCTTCCGATGATGACCTCATGACGAGCACCGAGACCGACTTCCTGTCCGGCGTCCGCGGCTCCGTCCTGCACCGCGGCGACGAGGGCCTGCCCGGCGAGGTCGCCGGATTCCAGGCCGCGGACCCGCACCGACCCGACGTCGTCGTGGGCGCCCTCGACGCGGACGACGTCGTCGCCGCCGTGCGCCACGCCGCCGCGCACGACCTGCCGGTCGCCGTGACCGCGACCGGCCACGGACACACCTCCGGGCTCGCGCGCGGGGTCGTCGTCACCACGGGCCGGATGCGCGGGGTGAGGGTCGACCCGGCGTCGCGGACCGCGCGCGTCGAGGCCGGCGCCCGCTCGGCGGACCTGGTCGCCGCGGCAGCCGAGCACGGGCTGGCGCCGGTGTCCGGGTCGTTCCCGGGGGTCGGCGTCGTCGGCTACACCCTCGGGGGTGGGCTGGGCCTGCTCGGGCGCGAGTTCGGCTGGGCGTCCGACCGGCTGCGCGCCGTCGAGATCGTCACCGCGGACGGCGTCCTGCGCCGGGTCGGGGCCGGGGACGAGCTGTTCGCGGCCCTGCGCGGTGGGCGGCCCGCGGTGGGCGTCGTGACCGCGATGTCGGTCGACCTGGTGCCGGTCGGTGCCGTGGTCGGCGGCGGGCTGTTCCTCGACGCGGCCGACGCGGACGAGATCCTGCCCGTGGTGCGCCGGCTCGGGGTCGGCGCCCCGGACTCGCTGAGCCTCTCGGTCGGCGTGATCCCGATCCCGGACCTGGAGGCCGTCCCGGCGCCGATCCGCGGCCGGACGGTGCTGCACGTGCGGCTGGTGGATACCGACGGTGCGGCGGCCCGCGCGGCGGAGGCCGCGCTCCGGGCGGCGTCGCCGGTGCTGCTCGGCGGATTGCGGGAGCTGCCGTGGACCGAGAGCGGCTCGATCTTCGCCGAGCCCGAGGTCCCGCATGCCTACGAGGGCACGAACCTGCTGGTGTCCTCGCTCTCCGACACGGCGCTCGGTGCGGTGGTGGCCGCCGCGCGCTCGGCGTCGGTGGGGTGCGTGGTCGACGTCCGGCGGCTGGGCGGGGCGCTGTCCCGGCCGGCCGACGGGGCCGATGCGGTGTCGTTCCGTGAGGCTGGGTGGATCGTGCGGGTGCTGTCGACGACGGACGGGGTTCCCGAGGCGGAGACGCGGGCGGCGCACACGGCGGTGCTCGCCCCGCTCGACGACGTGCGGCTGGGCCGGATGGCCGGGTTCGTCTACGGCGCGGCACCGGTCGAGGCCGATGAGCTGTACACCCCCGCGGTGCGGTCGTTGCTCGCGCGGGTGCGGGAGGCGGTCGACCCGCGGAGGATGTTCGCCGGCTGAGCGCGCGGCTGTCGGCCTGGCCCCTCGCTCGCAATGGGGTCTCGACGGAGCGGGTCGGGCCGGGCGGCGAGGTCAGCGCAGCAGGACGTCGAGCGCGGGCTCGAGCAGCCCGCGGTGCGACGCGCGGGCCCCGCGGATCTCGGTGCCCAGCCCGAGGACGCGCAGGCCGACCAGCGGGGAGCGCGTGGGCCGGTCATCGCCGACCGGGTCGTCGTGACTCGGTCGCGACCCCGCGCCCGACGGCGCCGCGGGGCGCGCGGCGCGCGGTGCCCACGTCCCGGAGGTCACGGAGCCGCTGCTCGCGACCTCGGTCCGCCGCGCCGACGGGTCGTCGGCACCGGAGGTCTCGCTCGTGGCGGAGGTGCCCGACCGGCGTGCCGACGAGGCCTCGACCACGGGTCGCGCCGCCATCTCAGGAGAGCGCGCCGACGAGCCGCCGGCCGAGACGCCGGGCCCATTCGCTCCGGGCGCAGTCACGCCCGGTGCCAGGGACACCCCCGGCCCGGGCACGCCAGCCTCGGGGACCCGGGGCCCCGGACGGGCCGGGACCCCGGGCAGCACCGCCCCCGGGAACGTCATCGGCGGGGCCGCCTCGGGGACCGCCGGGGTGCCGGAGCCGAGCGCGGTCGCCGTCGCCACCCCCAGCCCGGCGAGCCCCACGGCCGCCGCCCCGAGGCGGCGGGCCCGCGGCACCTCGGCGGTCCGGACCACACCTCCGACCGAGCCGAGCACCCCGAGCACCCCGCCGCCGGCCACGAACCACTCCGCGGTCGTCGGCCACGCGCCGGTGAAGACCCCCGGGGCGGCGCGGTCCGCCAGGTAGCCGACGAGCGCGGCACCGAGGACCAGCGGCGCGATCGTCGAGCGCAGGATCCCGGAGTTGACCTCCCGGAGCTCCGAGGCGAGCGCCCGGCACTCCGCGCACTCGCGCAGGTGCTCCTCGACCTTGACCGCGTCGCGCTTGGACAACCCACCCCGCGTGTAGGCGCCGAGCTTCTCCTCGGCCTCTCGGTGCCTGCGGTCGCGCGGTGGGGTGGCGGCGCCCCCACCCGCGAGGTGCTCCTGCAGGTACGCCTGGCGCAGACCCTCGCGGGCGCGGTATCCGAGGGCCGAGACCGCGTTGGCGGTGAGACCGAACAGGGGCGCGATGTCGGCGGGCGAGTCCCCTTCGACCTCGAGGTGCCACAGCACGGCCTGCCACCGCTCGGGCAGCGTCGCGAACGCCCGGGCGGCCAGTGAGCGCTCGAGGCCCGCGACCGCCGGGTCGGCGAACGGGACGACGGTGCGCTCGGGGTCGACGCCGATGACGTCGCCCATGTCCTCGGTGAGGTCGAGGCGGCGTTCGGCGCGGGTGCGGTCGTAGGCGAGGTGGCGCAGCGAGGTGAGCAGGTAGGCCCGGAACGCCTCGGTCGGTCCGCCGCCCGCGCGCAGGATCTCCAGCAGGCGGGCGAAGGCGGCCGAGACCAGGTCCTCGGCGTCGGCGGGGGAGCGGGCGAGCTGGCGGGCCAGACCGCGGGCCGCGTCGCGATGGCGGTCGTAGAGGGTGCCGAAGGCGCGTGAGGAGGCCTGGTCGGCGGGGCGCCCCCGGATGACGGCGAGCAGTTCCGCGTCGCTGCGGGCGTCCGCGCGTCCGGACCCGTCGTCCGGCTCAGCGCCGGACACGGGCCCGGGAGCCGGACCACCGCCGTCCGCCATCGTGCGCACCACCCCCTCGCCGGGAGTGTGCGGCCGCACGCGAGAGGATCCCGGCAGCGTCACCGTCACGGATGACCGTCTCGCGCGTCGCCACCACAGGGTCCGGTGATGGTGTACGGGCCGACGGACGAGAAGGAGGGCCGTGGCATGACCCTCGCGGACGAGCGGACCGAGGACCTTGCGTTACCGGACGACCGGGCGGTCGGCGACGCCGTGACCCGTCGCCCGGGCCGCGGTCTCGCTCTCGAGACACTGCGCGAACGGTGGTTCGCCTGCAGCAACGCGCTGGGCTGGTCGGTCGTCTCGGAGTGGCCCGATCCGGCTGTCGACGAGGTGTGTGAAGCCATCCTCGAGGGCCGCACGGGCCCGCCGCTGGAGCGGGCGCTGACCCACTGGGCGGGCGCCCGCGCCACCGCCGGCATCGGGCTCGACGAGACCCTCTCCGACCTGGCCGCCCTGCACACCGCGGTCAGCGGCGCGCTCGGTGAGCTCGGGCCGCGTCGCCGGCTCGCCCTCCCGGGCGCGGACGGGTCGCGGCTGGTGCGGGTCGTGTCGCTGGGCTGGACCGACGTCGCGTGCGGGGACCTCTCCGAGACCGCGGCCGTCGACCCGCTCTCCGGGCTCGCCAGCTCGCGCTACCTGCTGACCCGCCTCGCCGAGGTGCACCGCGCCGCCCGCGCGGGCGGCACCCGCGTCCCCGAGACCCACGCCCTCGTCGCGGTGACCCTGTCGGTGGCGGGGTGGTCGCGCGTCGCGCCGCTGACGGTCGCGGGGGACGCGGCGTCGGTGGTGTTCGACGCCGGCGAGACGATCGCGGTCGTCGGGCGCTCGACGGTCGTGGTGCTCGCCCCGCGCGCCGGGCTGGCGGCGCGGGTCCGGGTGCTGCGCGGGCTGCTGGCGCGACGGCTGTCGGGTGCGGTCGGGGTGACCGGGACGCCGGGCGCGCGCATCGTCGCGCTGCCCGCCTCCCTCGACGGCGCCCGCGACACGCTCGCCCGGCTGCGCGACGCCGAGCCGCCCGCCCCGCGCCGTGACCGCATCCTCGGCCTCGACGTCCCCGTCACCGGAGGCGGGGACGGCCCGGGAGCCGATCCGGAGGTCGACATCCACGCCGACGAGGACCCCGTCACGACGACGCCGGGTCCGCCTGAGGCCCCCGGCCCGGACTCCGGATAGTTTTCCTGCTCGTGGAGAAGCGCACCGGCCTGCCCGTGGTCGCGATGGTGGGTGGCGGTCAGCTCGCGCGCATGACCCACCAGGCCGCGATCGCCCTCGGCCAGTCGTTACGGGTCCTCGCCCTCGGTCCGGACGAGCCCGCGGCGCTGGTCAGCCCCGATGTCGTCCTCGGCGACCACCGCGACCTCGACGCGCTGCGCCGGGTCGCCGCCGGAGCGGAGGCGCTGACCTTCGACCACGAGCACGTGCCGAGCGAGCACCTCGAGGTGCTGGTGGCGGAGGGCGTCGCCGTCCATCCCGGGCCGGACGCGTTGCGCCATGCCCAGGACAAGCTGGTGATGCGCAGGCGGCTCGCGGAACTGGGCGTGCCGGTGCCGCCGTTCGCGCCCGTCGCGGACGTGGCCGACGTGGAGGCGTTCGCCACCGAGCACGGGTGGCCGGTGGTGCTCAAGGCCGTACGCGGGGGCTACGACGGCCGCGGGGTCTGGATGCTCGACTCACCGGAGGAGGCCGCCGCGACCGTCCCGGAGCTGCTCGAGGCAGGCACCCCGCTGATGGTCGAGCAGAAGGTGGTGCTGCGCCGCGAGCTGGCGGTGCTGCTCGCCCGCTCGCCGTACGGGCAGGCCGCGGTCTACCCGACGGTCGAGACGGTGCAGGTCGACGGCATCTGCACCGAGGTCCTCGCCCCCGCGCCGGGTCTGTCCGACGACGCGGGCGAGGCCGCCGAGGAGCTCGCGATCCGGATCGCGGCCGCTCTCGGCGTCGTCGGGCTCCTCGCGGTGGAGCTCTTCGAGACCCCCGAGGGCCGGGTGCTGGTGAACGAGCTGGCGATGCGCCCGCACAACTCCGGGCACTGGTCGATGGACGGCGCGGTCACCGGGCAGTTCGAGCAGCACCTGCGCGCCGTCCTCGACTATCCGCTGGGCTCGACGTCGACCCTGCGCCCGGCGTGCGTGATGGCCAACGTGCTCGGTGCCGGGGGCGAGCGGAGCGACGGGGAGAGCGGTGCAGCTCCGGTCCCGGCCACCGGCCCCGACGAGCGGCTGCACCACACCCTCGCGCGCTTCCCCGAGGCGCGGGTGCACCTCTACGGCAAGGCCGAGCGACCCGGCCGCAAGATCGGACACGTCAACATCACCGGGGACGACATGGACGACGTCCGGCGCCGGGCGCGCCTGGCGGCCGACCATCTCGCGACGGGCGTCTGGACCGACGGATGGAGCGCGCACTGATGTCCAGTGAGGTCGAGGTGACCGATCGCAGGTTGCCGCCGCTGGTCGGCATCGTCATGGGCAGCGACTCGGACTGGCCGACGATGCAGGCCGCCGCGGAGGCGCTCGACGAGTTCGGGGTGCCGTGGGAGGCGCGCGTGCTCTCGGCGCACCGGACCCCGCGGGCGATGCTCGACTGGTCGGAGTCGGCGGCCGAACGGGGTCTGCGCGTGGTCGTCGCCGGGGCGGGTGGCGCGGCGCATCTGCCGGGCATGGTGGCCGCGGCGACCGTGCTCCCGGTGATCGGCGTCCCGGTGCCCCTCAAGCACCTCGACGGGATGGACTCCCTCCTCTCGATCGTGCAGATGCCGGCGGGGGTCCCGGTTGCCACGGTGTCGATCGGCGGGGCCCGCAACGGCGGTCTGCTCGCGGTGCGCATCCTCGCCGCGGCCGATGCCGGGCTGGCCGCGCGCATGGCCGATTTCCAGGCCGACCTGCGGACGTCCGTGGCCGGCAAGGACGAGGCCGTGCGCAAGCTCGGACCCGGCGGGTCCTGAGCCGCGCGCTCGGATCGAGCTCTGGGGTCCGGGGCTCGGGGTTCCGGGGCTCGCGTGTGGCGGCGAGGTCGTCGTCGATCTCGCCGTGATGGGTCGGGACGGGCGGACGCTGCGCCTCGGAGCTCGTGGTGGTGGGCCCCTCGCTGACGTCGGCCCGGGACGCACCCTGATTCGAGGCGGTCGTTCCGCGACATCGATCATGTCTCGTCGTCGAGCGACAGGAGCGATCGCGTCCGCCCCGGAGGGCTCGGAAGCACACCGCTGCGTGGCGCCCACGAGCGGCTGCGCCGACGTCATCACGGCGTCCGCCGCGGAAGGCGTGTCCATGCGTCCATCGCTCTGTGCCGGGACCGGGCGGGCCACGATCGGAAGGTCCGGCTCCGTCGTCAGGCGGGGGCCGGCCGCGTCGATCAGGTCGTCCACGAACGCGTCCAGCTCGTCCACCGTCATGGCGCAGGCCCTGGCGACGAGAGCCTCCTCGGCCTCGTCGTCCGAGGACGGCAGAAGATCGAGCGCCTCGCACAGGACGGTCGCTGCCTCGAGCTCCAGCCGACCCTCGAGCACGGCGCGCGCGACCCGCGGACGGACGCGCGCCAGTTCCGCGCCGATGCCGACGATCGTGGCGAGCTCTCCCTGCTCCATGCCGTGAACTCTAGAGTGCACCCCCGACAGTCACGGTTCCATGATCACCCGCCGGCGCCCGCCCGGCGGATAGGGTGGACCCGGTGGACCTGAGGATCTTCACTGAACCCCAGCAGGGCGCGTCCTACGCCGATCTTCTGCGCATCGCGCGCACGGCCGAGGACGCCGGGTTCGACGCGTTCTTCCGCTCCGACCACTACCGCGCCATGGGCGGGGTGTCCGGTGAGCCGGGCCCGACCGACGCCTGGACCACGCTCTCCGCGCTCGCGGTGCAGACCGAGCGGATCGCACTCGGCACGCTGGTCACGTCGGCCACGTTCCGGCTGCCCGGCCCGCTCGCGATCGCCGTGGCGCAGGCCGACCAGATGTCCGGCGGACGGATCGAGCTGGGGCTCGGCGCGGGATGGTTCGAGGCCGAGCACACCGGCTACGGCATCCCGTTCCCGCCGCTGGCGGAGCGGTTCGACCGGCTCGCCGAGCAGCTCGAGATCGTCACCGGGCTGTGGGGGACCCCGACGGGCGAGACCTACTCCTTCGACGGCGAGCACTACACGGTCGTCGACTCGCCGGCTCTGCCCAAGCCGGCCCACCCGATCCCGGTGATCATCGGCGGCAAGGGCCCGCGCCGCACCCCCGCGCTCGCCGCCCGGTTCGCCTCCGAGTTCAACATCCCGTTCGCCCCGCTCGACGAGGCCGCGTCGCAGTACGAACGGATCGCGCAGGCCTGCACCGCCGCGGGCCGCGACCCCGCGGAGCTCGTCCTCTCGTGCGCGCACACGCTCGTGATCGGGTCCGACGACGCCGAGGTCACCCGCCGTGCGGGGAACCTCGGCCTGGATACCGACGAGCTGAGCACCAACCCGCTGGCCGGGACGCCGGCGCAGATCGTCGACGCGCTCGGGCGCTGGCGTGAGCGCACCGGCATCAGCCGCGTCTACCTGCAGACCCTCGATCTCGCCGACCTCGACGCGCTCGAGCTCGTCGCCTCCGCGGTCGCGCCCCAGCTCGCCGGGTGACGGTGGCTCGCCCGGTGAGCGCGGCGGTCCGGGCGACGACGGGTCCGGGCGAGGACGGGTCCGGTCGAGGGGGGCGGGGGCCGGCCGGGTCACGGCGCCGGCCGGGTCACGGCGCCAGCCGGGCCAGCGCGTCGTCCACGATCGCCGTGGCGTCGTCGGGTGTCAGGTCCCCGAGCAGGAGCGGTTCCTTGAGGCCGTTGACCAGCGCGAACAGTTCGACGGCGACCGCGCGCGGTTCCCGCCCGGCGTCGAACGCGCCCTCGTCGCGGGCCACCGTCAGGTAGTAGGTGAGGAGCTCGAGGAACTGCTCGTTGCGCGCGCTGTACCGCTCGCGCAGGGCGTCCTCACCCAGCGCGCGGATGAGGAAGGCGATGCCGACGCGGGTGTCGACGATCGAGTCCTCGGTCAGCGGCAGGACCTCGAGCAGGGCGCCACGGACGGCGGCCGGGGCGTCCGGCGCGGCCGCGAGGCGGGGCTTGATCCGGGCGGTGACGCGGTCCGTGAGGTACGCGGCGGTGTAGTCGAGCAGGGCGTCCCGCGAGCCGAAGTAGTGCTGTACGCGGCCCTTCGAGACCCCGGCCTCGTCGGCGACCCGGTTGAGGCTGACGGCCTCGAGCCCTTCGTAGGCGGCGATCCGCCAGAGGGCCTGCACCATCTCGCCGCGGCGCTGCCAGTGGTCGACCACCTTCGGCACGCGACACCTCTTCACGATTCGATCGGATTGCATCCGACGCGGCGACGGTTTACGGTCCGATCGTACCGTCACGAGGGGATGCGATGACCAGCCGCACGACCGACGGGCCGACCGGACACCGCACCCACGACGGGTTCTTCGCCGGGATCGAGCCACCCGACCGGCGCCGCCACGACACCCTCGACGTCCATACCGCGCCCGGGGCCACTGGGCGCCGCCCCGCCGTCGTGCTCGTCCACGGCGGCCCGATCCCCCCGGGGCACGTCCCGCGCGACTCCGCGGTGTTCACCGGCTACGGCGCGCTCGCGGCCGCCACCGGCCTCGTCGGGATCACCTTCGACCATCCGCTCCACGCGACGACCGACTACCCGGCCTCGGCCGCGGTCGTGGCAGCGGTCCTGGACCGGACCCGCGAAATGGAACAGGTCGACCCGGACCGGATCGCGCTGTGGTGCTTCTCCGGCGGCGGTGCGCTGGCCGCCGACTGGCTCCGCGCGGCCCCGCCCTGGCTGCGCGCCGTCGCCTGGACCTACCCCGTGCTGGCCGCCCCGCCCGAATGGCCCGGCGACCGCAAGCGCTTCGACGCCGTCGCCGCCGCGCAGACCTCGCCGGACCTGCCCAAGCTCCTCGTCCGTGTCGGCGCCGAGTACCCGCAGCTCGTCGCGCCCCAGGAGGCGCTGGTCGCGTCCGCCCGCACCCTCGAGGTCGTCGACCTGCCGGGATCCGCGCACGGTTTCGAGACCCAGGGGTACGACGGCGAGGCGCGGCAGGCCGTTGAGCAGGCGATGGCGTGGGTCGCGGACACCCTCGGGCCCTGACGGGTCCCGGCGCCCGGTGAGACGCGATGCATCACCCGCAACGGTAGGACGTCCTAGCACCCGGCGGTAACCTGACCGAAAAGTTTGGCTGTGGGAGGAGTCGCGGTGAACCCGGAGTTCGACGTCTACGACCTGGGCGAGGAGCGTGCCGCGCTGCGGGAGTCCGTCCGCTCGCTGTGCGAGAAGGAGATCGCCCCCTACGCGGCGGAGGTCGACGCGACGCCCCGCTTCCCGCAGGAGGCCCGTGTCGCGCTCAACGCGGCCGGCTTCCAGGCCATCCACATCCCGGAGGCCTACAGCGGTGAGGGCGCCGACTCGATCGTCGCCTGCATCGTCATCGAGGAGGTCGCGCGCGTGGACGCGTCGGCCTCCCTCATCCCGGCGGTGAACAAGCTCGGCTCGATGCCGATCATCCTGTCCGCCTCGGAGGAGCTGAAGCAGATCGTCCTGCCGACCATCGCGTCCGGCGAGTCGATGATCAGCTACGCGCTCTCGGAGCGCGAGGCCGGCTCGGACACCGTCTCCATGCGCTGCCGGGCCCAGGCCGACGGCGACGAGTGGATCCTGAACGGCACCAAGTGCTGGATCACCAACGGCGGCGAGTCCGACTGGTACACGGTCATGGCGAAGACCGACCCGGACAAGGGCGCCAACGGGATCTCGGCGTTCGTCGTGCACTCCGACGACCCCGGGTTCTCGGTCGGCCCCAAGGAGCACAAGCTCGGCATCAAGGGGTCGCCGACCGTCGAGATCTACTTCGAGAACTGTCGGATCCCGGGTGACCGGATCATCGGGGAGCCGGGCACCGGGCTCAAGACGGCGTTCGCCACCCTGGACCACACCCGCCCGACCATCGGTGCGCAGGCCGTCGGGATCGCGCAGGGCGCCCTCGACGCCGCGGTGGACTACGTGCGTGACCGCAAGCAGTTCGGCAAGGCGATCTCGGACAACCAGGGCGTGCAGTTCATGCTCGCCGACATGGCGATGAAGATCGAGGCCGCC
>NZ_DASXJS010000077.1:0-55551 GCF_036497245.1 Actinomycetospora sp.
GCCGTCGTCCCCGAAGACCTCGCCGCCGCGATTGCCGCCGACCCGGCCGCCGCGGCGATGTTCGAGCGCCTGACCAGCCAGAACCGCTATGCGCTCACCCATCGGCTCGGTCAGCTCAAGCGGGCCGAGACCCGGTCGCGCCGGATCGGGGAGTACGTCGCGATGCTCGCGCGCGGGGAGACGATCTATCCGCAGAAGTCGTAGATCCGCTGCGGCCCGGGACGTCGGCAATGGTCCATTGCTGACACCTGACGAGCGGAAGCCGCCACTCACTCTCCAGGGGACGGCGCGCCGGCATGATCGCGCGAGTCCACGATCAGCCCGTCGCGTACCCGCACCACGAACACGCACGGGATGCTCGAGGTCGTCGCCCCCCGCGTCACCTCGTAGTGGAAGTCGGCGACGACGACCTCGGGGTCGGTCGTGGTGTGCACGACCACGTCGGCCGGCCCGAACGCGTCCGGCGCTCCCAGTCGTGCCGGCGCAGGTCGTCGCGGGTGCGCAGCGCCGGGATCGCGGGGTTCACGGGGTGGATGACGTGGGTCCGCTCCGCGTAGAGCGCGACGAGGCGCTCGACCTGCGACCCGTCGCGCGGACGCCGTCGCGAACCGTCGTCGGGTCCTCGCCGCTGCCCAGGAGCTGTTCGCCGAGCAGGGCGTCGAGGCATCCACCGAGGAGATCGCGCGGCGCGCGGGCGTCGGGGTCGGCACCGTGTTCCGGCACTTCCCGACCAAGCGCGGCCTCGTCGAGCACGCCCTGGTCGCCCACCTCGACGGGCTCGGCGACCGAGCCCGGGGCGCCGGGGCGGGCGAGGACGCGGTGGCCGCGCTCGTCGGGCTCGTCACGGAGATGGCCGAGCACGCGCCGACGAAGCTCGCGATGGCCGGGCACCTGCTCGACGACGGCGAATTCGGGGAGGCGGCGAGCGCGGCCTCCGCCCGGGTCCGACAGGTCGTGGGGGAGGTCCTCGAGCGCGCACAGGCGACCGGTCGCGTCCGAGCCGACGTCGGCGTGGACGAGATCTACTTCCTGGTGCGCGGCGTCGCGCAGGCCCAGGCGTTCCTCGCCGTCGACCCGCAGGTGCGCCGCCGGGCGATCCAGGTCGTGGTCGACGGCCTGAGGTGCGCCCCGCGCTCGTGAGCACTACATGTCGATATGGCCGCACTTACTGCTCACGAGGCCGCAGGCCACCTACTCGTCGAAGGCCAGCACCGACGCCGTGAACCCGTGCACGTGGTTCTTCGCGCCCACCGGGCCGATCTCGCCGTCGGCGAAGAACCCCGCGACGCGCGGCGCGAGGCCGCGGCGGACCGCGCGGACGTCGTGGCTCGCGCCGCCGGTGGGGGAGTCCGGCTCGCCGAACATGAGCCGCCCGCGTCCGGTGCACGTGAACAGCAGCGCCCCGCCGACCGGCCCGTCCTCGCCGCTCATCGCCATCAGCGCGTCGAGGTCCTCGCCCGCCGTCGTCGCGTCGCGCACGTGGAAGCGCACGGTGCGCCCGACCTCGACGACGTCGCCCACCGTCACCGCGCCGGTGTCTTCGTCGGCCCCGACGACGCCGCGGACGAGGAAGTCCCCGCGGCCGTGGGAGTCGGCGTACTCGTCCATCGCGATGCCCAGGTGCAGGCCGCGCAGCACGAGCTCGCGGTCGTCGTCGTCGAGGTCGCGGAGGATCTCCTCGAGCTTGCGGTAGGCCGGCATTCCCGCCAGCGCGTGGAGCTCGGCGCCCTCGGCGGCCGTCACCGTCATCGTCGGGCCGATCGGTCGGCACCCCTGGCTGACCAGCGTGCGCACGCCGACCTTGCCGCCGAGCAGCACCCCGACGGCGCCGCGCTCGTGCACCTCGCCGTCGAGGAACAGCCGGGCACCGCCCGGGGCAGGCCGTGACGGTCCGAGCGCCGTCGTGCCGACCGGGGCCGTGGCCAGCCCGCCGACCAGCGGCAGCCCGCCCAGCGCGGAGTCGGACTGCTCGACGAAGCCCTGCGCGGGGAACGTGAACGGGTCCGCGAGCAGCACCGCCACGGCGTCGTCCTCGGCGGGCACCGGCATCCCGCCCACCGAGATGCCGCCCTCGTGACGTGCGGCCTGCAACCGGTACGGCGTCACCCGCACGTCCGGCAGCGACGCCGCCCACACGGCGACGGCGGGCGTGTCCTCGACCCCGCGCCCGTCCGCGATGACCCCGGACGCGCGGCAGCCGAACGACGTCGTCGCCCCCGCGATCTCCATCGCCCGCTGGCCCGCGCTCGCCGCGACGTCCGGGTCGGGGTGGGAGACGAAGACACTGAGCAGGTCGGGCCGACGGCCGTGCAGCGGCGCCGTCGCGGCCGCCACCGCGGTCTCCGCTGCGGCGAGCAGGTCGGGTCCCTGGGCGAGTCCGTCGCCGAAGTCGGGCATGCGTCGAGTATGGACACCGCGCCCGGGGGCGAAACCCGGCCCGTGCCCGTCCGGGTAGACTCGACGGCGATGGCCGCCACCGACAGTGCGCGGCGCCTGGCCGAGATCGCGGCCCTGGCCGCCGCCGACAAGCTCGCCCAGGACGTGGTCGCGATCGACGTCTCCGAGCGCCTCCCGCTGACCGACTGCTTCGTCATCGCCTCCGCGCCCAACGAGCGCCAGGTGCAGGCCGTGGTCGACAACGTCGAGGAGAAGCTGCGCGCCGAGGACGTCAAGGCGGTGCGCCGCGAGGGCACGCAGGAGGCCCGCTGGGTGCTCCTGGACTACGGCGACGTCGTGGTCCACGTCCTGCACTCCGAGGCTCGGGAGTTCTACGGCCTCGAGCGCCTGTGGAAGGACTGCCCGCGCATCGAGCTCCCGGCCGAGGTGTCCAGCCCGGTCGTCGCAGGCGACTGACCTCCTGCCATGACCGACCCCGGGGTGATCACGCGCGTCGTGCTGCTCCGGCACGGCCGCACCAGCTGGAACGCCGAGCGGCGCATGCAGGGCCGCCTGGATCCCCCGCTCGACGAGACCGGGCAGGCGCAGGCGGTCGAGGCGGCTCCCGCCGTGGCCGGGTTCCGGCCGGTCGCCCTCGTCTGCTCCGACCAGGCGCGCGCCCTCCAGACGGCCATGGCGGTCGGTGAGGCGTGCGGGCTGGAGCCGCGCAAGGAGCCCCGGCTGCGCGAGACCGACGTCGGGCAGTGGCAGGGTCTCGTCGACACCGAGGTGGAGGCGGGCTGGCCCGGTGGGCTCGACCGGTGGCGGAGCGAGCCCGCGTTCGCGCCGCCGGACGGGGAGTCGCGCGTCGACGTGGCCGAGCGGGCGCTGCCGGTGCTGCGGGAGCTGGTCGGTCCGTCGGAACCGGGGGCGGTCGGCGACACCGCGGTGCTCGTGGCCCACGGCGGCACGATCGGTGCGCTGACCTGCTCGTTCCTGGGCTGGCCCGTGGAGCACTGGTCCTCGGTGGCGCCGCTGGGCAACTGCCGGTGGTCGGTCCTGGAGTTCCGTATCGATCGGTGGCGGCTGGCCCAGTGGGGCGCGGGCGGCGTGTGACGGCGCCATGTGAGCGGATGTCGTCGCCCCGGCGACCACAATCGCTGCCATGCGCGTGCTCGTCCTCGGCGACTCGCTGAGCTTCCACGGCCCGGCCACCGCCCACCCGGCCGACGAGCCGCGGCTCTGGCCCCACGTGGCCGCCACCGGGCTGGCGGGCACCGCCGACCTGCACGCGGGTCTCGGCTGGACGGCCCGCCACGCCTGGGGCGCGGTCCGCACCGACCCGCGGGTGTGGGCGTCGGTCATGCACGCGGACGCGTTCGTGCTCGGCGTCGGGGGCATGGACTCGTTGCCCTCGCCGCTGCCGACCGCCCTGCGCGAGCTGATCGGGGTGCTGCGCCCGGCCGGGCTACGGGCGCGGGTGCGGGCCGCGTATCAGGCGGGGCACGCGACGGCGGCCTCCCGGGCGGCGCGCTGGACGGCGGGATGGCCCACCGCGCTCCCCGCGCACGAGACCGTGCGCTGCCTGGAGCGCTGCCGGGTGGCCGTGACGACGCTGCGCCCGCACGCCCCGGTGGTCCTGCTGCTGCCCCCGGTGCACCGCTCGTCCTTCTACGGCGGTGTGCACCCGCGCCGGTCGGGTCATGTCGCGGCGCTGCGGGCGTGGGCCGGTGAGCGGGGTGTGGTCACCGTCGACTCCGCCCCGCTCGTCGTCGAGCACGTGCTCACCGGGCGTGGGAATCCGGATGGCATCCACTGGGGGTGGGACGCGCACCGGGCCGTCGGGGAGGCAGTGGCGCGCGCCGTTGCGGAGGCGGTCGATGTGCCGTCCGGCGGGGGTCCGGCGCGCCCGATGGAGCAGTCGGGCGTCCCCAACGGCACCGGGTCCGCGTCCTGTCCCCAGGCGCCGGTCGTGAGCTCGGAGGACGCCCCGCCGCGTCCCTAACGTCCGGCAGGTGGTCCCTGACGACGCCCGCCTGCGGCTCCAGACCCTCGGTGCCCCGCGCCCGCCCGACCTCGGGCCCGGCGCGGCGATGGGCGCTGCGCCGGCGCCCGATCCGTCGGCGTGGCCCGATCCGGCGGTACGGCCCGGTCCGCCGGCGTGGCCCGATCCGCCGGGGTGGCCTGATCCGGCGGTGCGGCCCGGTCCGGAGCCGTGGGCGCAGGAGTCCGGTTTTCCGGCGCGGCCGCCGGACGAGGGTGAGCCGCGGGGGTGGCCGCCGGACCAGGGCGGTCGGCGGGCGTGGCCCACCGCGCCGGACGGCACCCCGGGCGCGCGGCTGCGCGTCGTGAGCGGGCCGCCTCCAGGCGCCGAGGGGTCCTGGGGCTCGATCGACGCGGCGGACTCGAACGACCCGTGGGAATCCGGGGACGACGCGCGGCCGGCGCCAGGACGTGTCCGCGGGGGACGGGAGCCCAGCGCCTGGGACGCACCGCGCCGCGGACCGGCCCGGTGGCTGCCCGCGTCGTGGCTCGCGGCGCGCTGGGACCCCGGCGGATGGGGCGCGATCGGGCTGGCCGTGGTTGCCGCGGCGGCGGCCGTCGCGGCCGCGGTCGGGGTGTGGGCCGGTCGGCCGGTGGCCGAGCCGGTGCCCGCGTTGCCGGTCGTGGTGGCCGGCGCGCCCGGTGCACCGTCGAGCGGCGGCCCACCCGGGTCCGTGGCCGTCGCGGCGCCGGCTCCCGGCGGGCCGGTGGTGGTGAACGTCGCGGGCAAGGTGCGCCGCCCGGGCCTGGTCACGGTGCGGGACGGCGCGCGGGTCGGCGAGGCGGTGGACGCGGCGGGCGGGGCGCTGCCCGCGGTCGACCTGACGCCGCTCAACCTGGCGTCGCGGGTGGTCGACGGGCAGCAGATCCTCGTCGGGGTCGCCGCGCCCCCGGCGGCTCCGGCGGCCGCGGCCGCGGCTCCCGGAGGAAGCGGCGGAGGTGGCGGGAGCGGGGCGCCCGCCCCGGGCGGGAAGCTGGACCTCAACGCGGCGACGCTCGAACAACTCGACGGACTGCCCGGCGTCGGCCCGGTCACCGCTAAGAAGATCCTCGACTGGCGGACCCAGAACGGCCGGTTCGCCGCGGTGGAACAGCTCCGCGAGATCCCCGGAATCGGTGATGCGCGGTTCGGCACGCTCCGCGAGCTGGTGCGGGTGTGACCGCGGCCCGGGGGCGGGGGAACGCCCCGACCGGGCGGCCCACCGGACGGCGCGACGCCGACGACGAGCCGCGTCCGCCGCTGGACGCCCGGCTCGTCCCGCCCGCGGTGGCGGCATGGGTGGGCGCGCTGGTGGCACTCGGGCTCGGGTGGGGCCCGGGCGTGCTCCTCGCGGCCCTCGCGCTGGTCGCCGCCGCGCTGGGCGGTCGGCGGCTGCTCGCGGCGCGGGGCTCGGGCGGCGAGGCTCCACGCTGGGCCGCCGGGCTGCTCGCGTCCGGGATCTGTGCCGCCGCCGTGGGTGGGCTCGCGAGCACCGCGGTCCATCAGGTCGCCGGGCACCCCCTGCGCGCCGCGGCCGTCGCGGGGTCCGCCGCGACGCTCGAAGTGATCCTGACCGACGACCCGACCCCGCTGCTCAGTACCGGGCCGGCCGGCGGCGCGCGGGTCGTGGTGCGGGGGGAACTGATCGCTGCCCAGGCGGCGGGCGCGCGCTGGCGCGGTGACGGGCGTGTGGTGCTGCTCGCGCCCGCGCAAGGGTGGGCGGGTCTGCTCCCCGGTCAGCGGGCCACCGCGAGCGGCACCCTGGGCGCCTCGACCCGGCCCGATCTCACCGTCGCGGTGCTGCGCACCCGTGGCCCGCCGCGCGAGGTCGGGCCGCCGCCCGGGGTCCAGCTCGCCGCCGGGGACCTGCGCGCCGGGCTGCGCGACGCCTCCCGCGCGGTCCTGGCCGACGAGCCCGGCGCGCTCCTGCCGGGGCTCGTCGTCGGCGACACGTCCCGCATCGGGCCCGACCTCGACCGCGACTTCCGGACCGCAGGCCTCACACACCTGCTGGCGGTCAGCGGCGCCAACGTGGCCTTCGTCCTGGGCGCCGTCCTGTTGCTCGCCCGGCTCGGTCGGCTCGGCCCGCGCACAGCGGCCGTGCTGGCGGTGCTCGCGCTGGTCGGCTTCGTCGTCCTCGCGCGGCCCTCGCCGAGCGTGCTGCGCGCGGGCGCGATGGGCTCGGTCGCGATCCTCGCGCTCGCCCTGGGACGGACGCGCTCCGTCCTGCCCGCGCTGGCCGCGACGGTGATCGTCCTGCTCCTGGTCGACCCGGCGTTGGCGGTCGACGCCGGCTTCGCGCTCTCGGTGCTCGCGACCGGGGCGCTCGTCCTGCTCGCGCCGGTGGTCGTGACCGCTCTGCGTCGTCGCGGGGTCCCGCCCGGGGTCGCCGAGGCGCTGGCGGTGCCGCTCGCGGCGCACGTGGCGACGGCACCCGTCGTCGCCGGGCTCTCGGGTCAGGTCAGCCTCGTCGCGGTGCTGGCGAACCTCCTCGCCGCACCCGTCGTCGCGCCCGCCACCGTGCTCGGGGTGCTGGCGGCGGTGCTCGCTCCCTGGTGGACCGCGGGCGCGCACGCCGCGGTGTGGGTGGCAGGCCCGGAGGTGTCGTGGCTGGTGTGGGTCGCGCACCGGTGCGCGGCGGTGCCCGGCGCGACGCTCACCTGGCCGGGCGGGCTGACCGGTGGGCTGCTCCTGGCGGGGCTCGTGCTGCTCGGCCTGGTGGCGCTGCGATGGCGGCGCCTCCGGCTGATCGCGCTGGCCGTCGTCGTCGGGCTGCTGCTCGTGCTCGTGCCGACGCGCGTCGCGCCCGTGGGGTGGCCGCCGCCGAACTGGGCCGTGGTCATGTGCGACGTCGGTCAGGGCGACGCGATCGTCCTGGCCACCGGGGAGCCCGGGCGCGCGGTGCTCCTCGACGCGGGCCCCGACGGGAGCGCCGTCGACGGGTGCCTGTCCCGTCTCGGGGTGCGCTCGTTCGCCCTCGTCGTGCTCTCCCATCTGCACGCCGACCACGTCGACGGCCTCGCCGGGGCCCTGCGCGGCCGGCCCGCCGCGGCGGTGGCGCTCGGGCCGGTGCACGAGCCCTTCGGGGCCCTCGCCCAGGTCACCGGGCGGGCCCGGGCCGCGGGCGCGCCGATCGTCGGCCTCGACCCGGGCGTCACGCTGCGGTGGCCAGGTCTCGCGCTCGACGTCCTCGGCCCCGTGCACCCGAGCCCGCACGTCGACGCGGACGACGGCACCGAGGTCAACGACACCTCGGTGGTCCTGCGCGCCACCACCCCGCTCGGACGCGTCCTGCTGCCCGGCGACGCCGAGCGCTCCTCCCAGGAGTCCCTGCTGGCGTCCGGGGTCGACCTGCGCGCCGACGTGCTCAAGGTGCCGCACCACGGCTCGCGGTCCTCGCTGCCCGCATTCGTCACGGCGGCGCACGCGCGGCTCGCGCTGGTCAGCGTCGGGCGGGGTAACAGCTACGGGCACCCGAACCCGGCGATGATGGGCCTGCTCGCCGGGACCGGGGCGCTCGTGCGGCGCACCGACCAGGCCGGTGACCTCGCGCTCGTGCCCGGGGCGGGCGGAGGCCGGAACGGTGGGGGGATCACCGTCGTCGCCCGCGGCGATCCCCGTCCCGACCCGAAACGGCGTTGACCGCCGTGAGTGCTACCGCAGCCCGAGGGCCTCGCGCACCGCGGCCGACGTCGCGGGCACGGTCGCCGTCGGGCCGACCTGGCCCTCGATGGCGTCCAGCGTCTTGAGTCCGTCGCCGGTGATCAGCAGGACGGTGTCGGCGTCCGGGTCGAGCGTGCCCGCCTCCAGCTGCTTCTTCGCGTTCGCGACGGTGACCCCGCCCGCGGTCTCGGCGAAGATGCCCTCGGTGCGCGCGAGCAGCCGCATGGCCTCGCGCACCTCGTCGTCGGTCACGTCGGTGACCGAGCCGCCGGTCCGGCGCACGGCGTCGAGCACGTACGGGCCGTCGGCGGGGTTGCCGATCGCGAGGGAGCGGGCGATGGTGTCCGGCTTCTGCGGCCGGACGACGTCGGTGCCCTCGGCGAACGCCGTCGACACCGGGGAGCACCCGGCGGCCTGGGCGCCGGAGATCCGCCAGCCGGCGCCGTCGACGAGGCCGAGGGAGGCCAGCTCCCCGTACGCCTTGTCGATCTTGGTGAGCTGCGAGCCGGACGCCACCGGGATCACCGTCTGCGCCGGGATCCGCCACCCGAGCTGCTCGGCGATCTCGTAGCCGAGCGACTTCGACCCCTCGGCGTAGTAGGGCCGGACGTTGACGTTGACGAACGCCCAGTCCTCCTGCTCGAAGGCGAGCTCGGTGGCCAGGCGGTTGACGTCGTCGTAGGACCCGTCGACGGCGAGCAGGAAGGTCTCGTAGACCGCGGTCATGATCACCTTCGCCCGCTCCAGCGAGGACGGGATGAGCACGACCGAGTCCCACCCGGCGCGCGCCGCGGCGGCGGCGGTGGCGTTGGCCAGGTTGCCGGTCGACGGGCAGGCGAGCACCCGGAAACCGAGCTCCCGCGCGGCGGCGAGCGCGACGGCGACCACGCGGTCCTTGAAGGAGTGGGTCGGGTTGCCGGTGTCGTCCTTGACCCAGAGGTTGCGGAACCCCAGCTCGGCGCCGAGCCGGTCGGCCTTCACGAGCCGGGTGAAGCCGGGGTCCATGTTCGGGTGCGCCTCGACCGTCGAGGGGACGGGCAGCAGGTCCTTGTAGCGCCAGATGCTCTTCGGGCCGCGCTCGATCTGCTCGCGGGTGATGCGGCCGAAGTCGTAGGCCACCTCGAGGGGACCGAAGCACTGGGGACAGGCGAACTCGGCCGCGAGGGCGAGGCGGTGGCCGCAGGCCCGGCACGCGAGAGCGGCGGCGGGACCGAGATCGAGAGACGGACCGTCGGTCCCGGAGGCGGTACTCGACGAGCCGGAGGCAGTCATGGTCATGAAAGGAATCTCCTCATCTTCCCCGCCGGCGGCGGGTCGGAATTGGCACCGGTCTTGCCCTCCGCATGCGCGGATGCCGCCGGTTGCCGGGGTGTCGTCGGGCCGTTCCCTCTACCCCTCTGGATGAGCCGTATTCGGTTGTGGTGCGCGACGGGATCGATCAGGGCCGCGCGCAACGGGCACGTTACGGCACCGTGTAGGCGGCGGGCCACCGCGGAGCGACGTTGCGCACGCCACGTTGTCGGGGGCTCCTGCGAGGATGGCGTCGTGCCGCCCCGAGCCCGCCCCGCGTCAGGCGCGAAGCCCCCGTCCGTCGAGGTCGACGACGCGGCGGTGCGCCTCGTCGTCGGCGACGAGGGCCTGCTGGTGGAGCGCGCGGTGTCCGGCGTGGTCGCGGCCGCCCGCCGCCAGGACCCGGACGTCGAGGTCCGCTCGCTGAAGGCGAACGAGGTCACCGCGGGGCTGCTGGCCGAGCTGGTGAGCCCGTCGCTGTTCGCCGAGGCCCGGGTGGTGGTGCTCGAGGCCGCCCAGGACGCGAACGCCGACGTCACCACGGTGCTCGTGGACTACGCGAAGGCCCCGACGGACGGGGTCTCGCTCGTCGTCGTGCACGCGGGCGGGGCCAAGGGCAAGGCGCTGGTCGACGGGCTGAAGAAAGCGGGCGCCGCGGTCACCGAGGCGCCGAAGCTGCAGCGCTACGAGCAGCGGGCCGACTTCGTGCGCGCCGAGGTCCGCCTGGCCGGTGGCACTGTCACCGGGGAGGCGCTGGGTCTGCTGCTCGACGCCATCGGGTCGGACCTGCGCGAGCTCGCCGCGGCGTCGTCGCAGCTGGTGAGCGACTCCGGGGGTCAGGTCGACGCCGAGGCGGTCCGCCGCTTCCACCGCGGGCGGGCCGACGTCACCGGGTTCGCGGTCGCCGAACGCGCGGTGACCGGGGACCGGGCGGGGGCGCTCGAGGCGCTGCGCTGGGCGCTCGACACCGGGGTGGCGCACGTGCTGGTGGCCGACGCGCTGGCCGATGCGGTGCGCACCATCGCGCGGGTGAGCGCGGCGGGCCGGGGGGACCCGTACCGGATGGCTTCGGACCTCAAGATGCCGCCGTGGAAGGTCAAGAAGGCCCAGGGGCAGGCGCGCGGCTGGGACGGGCCGGGGCTCACCCGCGCGATGTCCCTGGTCGCCGACGTGAACGCCGACGTCAAGGGCGCCGCGGCCGATCCCTCCTACGCGCTGGAGCGGGCGACGGTGGAGCTCGCCGCGCTGGCCGGTCACGCCCGCCGTCGCTGAGCGCCGGACCGACCGCTCACGGGCGCCTGCCAGGGGCGGCTGAAGATCAGGAGCACACCAGGCGCCTCGTCGTGCTGCGTGAGCTGCCTGACGTGCCCGTCGTCGCGGGCCGGCGGGTCGCCTGCGTGATCAGGAGTACATCACGCAGCTCGGGGGCCGCCCCGCCGTGCGTGGTGTGCCCCTCGTGGCGCCGGCCCGGCCCGGCACAGCGGCACCCCGGAACGAACGAAGGGCACCGTCAGCCACGCGAGGTGGCCGACGGTGCCCTTCGGTGCGGCTTCGGCTCAGGCCGGGGTCTTGCCCGCCTTGGCGTCGACGGAGAAGCGATCCGCGCGGTGCGCCATGCGCGACTTCTTGTTCGCCGCCTGGTTCTTGTGGATGACGCCCTTGCTCGCGGCCTTGTCGAGCAGGCGCCCGGCCTCACGGCGGCGCTCGTCGGCGGCGGCGGTGTCACCGGCCTCGACGGTCTCGCGGTACCGGCGGATCGCCGTCTTGATCCGCGACTTGACCGCCCTGTTCCGCTGACGAGCCTCCTCGTTCTTGCGGTTGCGCTTTTCCTGCTGCTTGATGTTCGCCACTGGGCCTTCGAACCTCGATCAGTCGTGTCGTCTGGATGATGCGGGCGCGCCCGGGAGCGACACAGGCGTCCAGCCCGCACGGCGCAGTAGCCATCAGATTACCAATCACCCATGCGCACACTGCCGGTCGGGGGCCATGGGACCATGGGGACGAAGACCGTGCCCGAGCCCGAGCAGGAACGAGGACCTCGTTGAGCGAGACCACCACGTCGCAGCAGTCGGCCCAGACCCCTGGCCGACCCGGCACCGTGGGCTACGCCGACGAGACGTTCACCCCGCCGGAGCGAATCCGCAACTTCTGCATCATCGCGCACATCGACCACGGCAAGTCGACGCTGGCCGACCGGATGCTGCAGCTCACGGGCGTGCTGGGGGACCGGGCCTACCGGGCGCAGTACCTCGACCGCATGGACATCGAGCGTGAGCGCGGCATCACGATCAAGGCGCAGAACGTCCGCCTGCCCTGGTACGCCGCCGGGCCCGACGGCGAGATGCGCGACCACGTGCTGCACCTGATCGACACCCCTGGCCACGTCGACTTCACCTACGAGGTCAGCCGGTCGCTCGCGGCGTGCGAGGGCGCGATCCTGCTCGTCGACGCCGCGCAGGGCATCGAGGCGCAGACGCTCGCCAACCTCTACCTCGCGCTCGAGCACGACCTGGAGATCATCCCGGTCCTCAACAAGATCGACCTCCCCGCGGCCGAGCCGGAGAAGTACGCGGGGGAGATCGCGCACCTCATCGGGTGCGAGCCCGAGGACGTGCTGCGCATCTCCGCGAAGACCGGTGACGGCGTCGGGGCGGTGCTCGACTCCGTGGTGCGGCGGGTCCCGGCGCCGGTCGGCGACGCCGACGCCCCCGCCCGGGCGATGATCTTCGACTCGGTCTACGACACCTACCGCGGCGTCGTCACCTACATCCGCGTCGTCGACGGGCGGATCACCCCGCGCGAGCGCATCCGGATGATGAGCACGAACGCGGTGCACGAGCTGCTCGAGGTCGGGATCATCTCGCCGGATCAGAAGCCCTGCCAGGGCCTCGGCGTCGGCGAGGTGGGTTACCTCATGACCGGGGTGAAGGACGTCCGCCAGTCCCGCGTCGGCGACACGGTGACCTGGGAGCGCCGCGGCGCCGCCGAGCCGCTGGGCGGCTATCGCGACCCGCAGCCGATGGTGTTCTCGGGCCTCTATCCGATCGACGGCAGCGACTACCCGCTGCTGCGCGACGCCCTGGACCGCCTGCGCCTCAACGACGCCGCGCTGTCCTACGAGCCCGAGACCTCCGCCGCGCTGGGCTTCGGCTTCCGCTGCGGTTTCCTCGGCCTGCTGCACCTGGAGATCACCCGCGACCGGCTCGAGCGCGAGTACGGCCTCGAGCTGATCTCCACGGCGCCCAACACCGTCTACCGCGTCGAGCTCGACGACGGCAGCGAGGCGGAGGTGACCAACCCCGCGGACTGGCCCGAGGGCAAGGTCTCGGCGATCTACGAGCCGATCACCAAGGTCTCGGTGCTGGCGCCGTCCGAGTTCGTCGGCGCGATCATGGAGCTCTGCCAGTCGCGCCGCGGGCAGCTCGACGGCATGGACTACCTGTCCGACAGCCGCGTCGAGCTGCGCTACACGATGCCGCTCGCCGAGATCATCTTCGACTTCTTCGACGTCCTGAAGTCACGCACCCGCGGCTACGCGTCGTTGAACTACGAGCCCGCGGGCGAGCAGGCCGCCGACCTCGTGAAGGTCGACATCCTGCTGCAGGGCGAGGCGGTCGACGCCTTCTCGGCGATCGTGCACAAGGACGCCGCCTACGGCTACGGCAACTCGATGGCCTCGAAGCTGCGCGAGCTGATCCCGCGCCAGCAGTACGAGGTGCCGATCCAGGCGGCGATCGGCTCGCGGATCATCGCCCGCGAGACGATCCGCGCGATCCGCAAGGACGTGCTCTCCAAGTGCTACGGCGGCGACATCAGCCGCAAGCGCAAGCTGCTGGAGAAGCAGAAGGAGGGCAAGAAGCGGATGAAGACGATCGGCCGGGTCGACGTGCCGCAGGAGGCCTTCGTCGCAGCGCTCTCCACCGACCAGAACGCCGTGGACAAGGCGAAGTCCGGCAAGAAGTAGCCCGGACGCCCCCGACCGCGACGGGGATCACGACACGGGGCGTACCGACCGCGGTGTCCGGCTCGCGTAGACTGTTCGTGCAGGTGCCGAGCTGTCGGCCTGGGAGGGACCCCGAACGAAGAGGTCCGCGGACAGCTCCAACCGTCCGCCGTACCCCTCCGCGAAAGAGTTCTGTGACCAACGCTGCTGTCCTGCCCGACTCCGATCTTCCGCTCGACCCGTTCCTCACCGAGGCCGACGCCGACTCCGATGACGCCGGCGAGCAGGCCGTCGAGGACGGCGACGGGACCGAGGACGCCGGCGAGACCCCCAACGGGTTCGCCACCCTCGGCCTCGACGACCGCGTGCTCGGCACGCTGATCGACCAGGGCTTCCACACGCCCACCCCGATCCAGACCGAGACGATCCCGCTGCTGCTCGGCGGCCGCGACGTCCTCGGCCTGGCCCAGACGGGCACGGGCAAGACGGCCGCGTTCGCGCTGCCGCTGCTCTCCCGGATCGACCCGAACGTGCGCGCCCCGCAGGCGCTCATCCTGACGCCGACCCGTGAGCTCGCGATCCAGGTCGCGGAAGCCATCGAGTCGTTCTCCGCCGGGCTCTCCCACGTGCACGTGGTGCAGCTCTACGGCGGCGCTCCCTACGGTCCGCAGCTCTCCGGCCTGCGCCGCGGCGCGCAGATCGTCGTCGGGACCCCCGGTCGCGTCGCCGATCACCTCGAGAAGGGCACGCTCGACCTCACCGACGTCGGGTACTTCGTGCTCGACGAGGCCGACGAGATGCTGCAGATGGGCTTCCTCGACGAGGTCGAGAACATCTTCGGCATGCTGCCCGCCGACCGTCAGGTGGCGCTGTTCTCCGCGACGATGCCGTCGGCGATCCGCGAGGTGAGCCGCAAGCACCTGAACTCGCCCGAAGAGGTCTCGATCAAGGGCAAGACGACGACGGTGGCGAACACCCGCCAGCGCTACGTCGTGCTGCCCGACCGGCTCAAGGCCGACGCCCTCGCCCGCGTCCTGCAGGTCGAGGACTTCGACGCCGCCCTCGTGTTCGTCCGGACCCGGCAGAACACCACGGACGTCTCCGAGGCCCTGAACCGTCGCGGCTTCTCCTCGGTCGCGATCTCCGGCGACCTGTCGCAGCAGCAGCGCGAGAAGACGATCGCCGATCTGCGCTCGGGCAAGCTCGACGTGCTCGTCGCCACCGACGTCGCCGCACGCGGGCTCGACGTCGAGCGCATCACGCTCGTCGTCAACCACGACCTCCCGACCGACCCCGAGTCCTACGTGCACCGCATCGGGCGCACCGGCCGCGCGGGACGCTCGGGCGACGCGATCTCGTTCGTCACCCGCGGCCAGATCCGGCTGATGCGCGCGATCGAGAACACCACCCGGCAGAAGGCCGAAGAGATGTCGGTGCCGGGCACCGACGAGGTCAACGCGCGACGCCGGGCCCGGTTCGGGGAGCGGATCACCGCGGCCCTCGCCGGGGAGAAGGACGGCGGCGACCCGCTGCCCGTCTTCCGGAAGATCATCGACGAGTACGTCGCCGAGCACGACGTCGACCCGATCGAGCTCGCCGCCGCACTCGCGAAGATGGTGCAGGGCGGCAAGCCGCTGCTGGTCGAGGACCTGCCGGCCCCGCCGGCACGCGGCGACAAGCGTGGCCGGGACGACCGTGGCCGGGACGACAAGCCCGGCCGCGGGCAGGGCAAGGGCCGCGCGCCCGCCCCGTCGTGGTCGGTCGGCTCGGGCACGGACACCTACCGCATCGACGTCGGCCACAACCAGCGGGTGAAGCCGGGCGCGATCGTCGGCGCCATCGCCAACGAGGCGGGCCTCGACTCCGCGCACATCGGCCACATCGACATCCGCACCGACCACACGCTGGTCGAGCTGCCCGCGGACGTCCCGGGCAACGTCGTCAAGCGGCTGCAGCGGGCGCGCGTCGCCGGGCGGCCGATGGGACTGCGCCGGGCCTCCGAGGCCGGGGGTTCCTCCGACGGCCGGGGCGAGCGCGGCGCTCGGCCGGACCGCCGGGAGCACAGCTCGCGCTGAGCACCACCACGTGCTGACGCCGGCCAGTTTCTGACGCCGGCCCGGTTCTGACCGAAGGGCCCCGTCGCTCGATCCACTCGTGCGACGGGGCCCTTCGCTCGTTCCGGGGCCGCCGGCGGTTCGGGGCGGGACGGGTGCCGAGGGAATGCCGGGAGCCCGGAGCGCGTCACACCCGATGGCAGTCGGTGCGCGACGCACCTACCGTCGAGGGACGAGCGAGGGGAGACCGGCGGATGGCGCGCTCGGTGGTGATCGTCGGTGGGGGCCCGCGCGGGACCGGCGTGCTCGAACGCCTCGCCGCGTCCGCGCCGCGCCACGGTGTCGACGCCGAGCACCCCCTCGACGTGCATCTGGTCGACCCGTACCCGGCGGGCGCGGGCCGCATCTGGCGCAGCGCGCAGTCCGAGCTGCTGTGGATGAACTCCATGGCCGCGGACGTGACGATGTACACCGACGACACGGTCGTCTGCGAGGGACCGATCGTGCCCGGCCCGAGCCTCATCGAATGGGCGCAGCAGGTCCGTGGCGGCGAGCTCGACGGTGAGTCGGTGCCCGGGGGCCGCGTCGGTGACGAGGTGCGCGGGCTGCGCCCCGACACGTTCCCGACCCGCCAGCTGCAGAGCCACTACCTGGACTTCGTGCTCCGCCGCGTCCTCGACACCCTGCCCGAGGGGCTGCGGGTGCACGTCCACCGCGGACGGGCCGTGGGGGTCGTCGACGGCGACGTGCGGCGCGTGCGCATCGACATGAACGACCCGGCCGAGGGCTCCGTCGTGGTCCCCGCCGACGCCGTCGTGCTCGCCTCGGGCCACCTCGACGCCACCCCGTCCGACGACGAGGCCGCGATCGTCGACGCCTCGGAGCGGCTCGGCCTGCAGTACTTCCCGCCCGAGCAGACCACCGACTCCGACCTCGACGCGATCGAGCCCGGACGCACCGTGATCGCCCGCGGCATGGGCCTGGCGTTCGTCGACCTCATGGTGCTGATCTACGAGGGCCGGGGCGGGCGCTTCGTCGAGGCCGAGCGCGGCCGGCTCGAGTACGTCCCGTCCGGGCGCGAGGTGTTCCTGGCGGTCGGGTCGGGCCGCGGAGTGCCGTACCACGCGAAGACCGAGTACACGCTGCGCGGCCCGCGCCCGCCGCTACCCCGGTTCTTCGGCCCGGAGCAGGTCGAGGCGCTGCTCGCACGCGGCGAGGTCAGCCTGCGGGAGGAGGTGTGGCCGCTCATCGCCAAGGAGGTCGGCTGGGGCTGGTACCACGAGCTCCACCACGGCCACCCCGACCGCGTCACCACCACCTGGGACGAGTTCGCGGACCGATATGCCGCGCTGGACTGGTACTCCGACGCGCGCGAGGCGCTGGTCGCGGAGGCGGTGCCCGCCGAGTCCGACCGGCTCGACTTCGAGCGTCTCGACCGGCCCCTCGCCGGGGTCGACGCCGACCTCGACACGCTGCAGAAGCACCTGCGCGAGTACATCGCGGACGACCTGGCCCGCCACGTCGACCCGGCCCACACCGCCGAGCTGGGCGCGTTCACGGCGTTGCTGTCCGCCTACATGACCTCGAGCGAGCTCGCGAGCCGCGGCGGCCTGACCCCACGCTCGCGCGCCCATGACCTGTCGTGGTGGCAGAACCTGTTCTCGTCGATGGCCAGCGGGCCGCCCGGACCCCGTCTGCGCCAGCTGCTCGCACTCTCGCGCGCCGGCTACGTGACCTTCCTCGGCGCCGGGATCGACGTCGCCATCGACGAGTCCCCCGACGGCGGAGCACCCGAGCACGCCGATGGGGGGCCTGCCTTCGTGGCGACGAGTGCGTCCCTGCAGGGCGAGGTGCGTGCCCCGACCTTCGTCGACGCCCGGCTGGCGTCGCCCAGCGTGCGACGCACGGTGGACCCGATGCTCGCGTCGCTGACTGCGCACGGCGTGCTCGACGAGGAGACCCTGCGCTGGGAGGACCGGGCCACCCCGTGCGCTCTCGACGCGGTCGCCGACCGCGTCGAGAGCCGCGAGGTCCCCCTCGTCGTGCGGACCACGGGCCTGGTGCCGGTCCGTGCCGCGGACTTCCGGGTGCTGACCGGGCCCGACGACGAACCGCATCCGCGGCTGTTCGCCGTCGGCCCGCACACCACGGTGCGCCTGCCGGGCGCCTTCACCCGGCCGCGCACGAACAGCCTGAGCTTCCGCGCCAACGACGCGTGTGCTCAGGCCGTCCTGGCGAGCGCCACCGGCTCCTGAGCGGAGACGGTGCCGATCTCGCGCACGCGGGCCCGCTCCCGGAGCCGGTCGAGGGTCTGGCTGAGCAGCCGGGACACGTGCATCTGGGAGATCCCGAGCTGGGCGGCGATCTCGGACTGGGTCTGCTCGTGGATGAAGCGCAGCACCAGGATCCGGCGCTCCCGCTCCGGGAGCGTCCCCACCAGGTCCCGGACGAGGGCTCGGGCCTCGACGTGGTCGAGGTCCGGGTCGTCGGCCCCGAGCACGTCGGCCATCGTCGTGTCGGTGCCCTGGGTGAGCGTGGAGTCGAGGGACTCCGGGCGGTAGGAGTGGTGGGCCGAGATCGCCTCGATGACCTCTTCACGGTCCACACCGAGGTGCTCGGAGAGCTCCGTCGCCGTGGGGGCGCGCCCGAGCTGCTGGCTCAGCGTCGTCGAGGCGGCGCCCACCTGCAGGTAGCGGTCCTTCACCCCGCGCGGGGTGCGGATGGTCCACGCCGCGTCGCGGAAGTGCCTGCGGACCTCACCCATCATCGTCGGGACCGCGTAGGACATGAAGTCGCGGCCCTGGGTGGGGTCGTAGCGCCGCAGGGCGTGCAGCAGGCCGATCGAGGCGACCTGTTCGAGGTCGTCGACCGACTCGCCGCGCCGCGAGAAGCGCCGGGCGATGTTGTGGGCGACGGGCCGGTAGGCGTCCACCAACCGGCGGGTCAGCTCGTCGCGTCGCGGGTCGTCGGACGAGCAGGTGGACAGCTCGTCGAGGAGAGGGGCGTACTGGTCGTAGGCGCTGGTGCGCTCACTCATGCAGACCTCCGGATCGTGCCGTGACGACGGCACTGAGGTGGCCCGCGGTGGCTAGCCGGATGAACCACGTCGCGGTCGCGTGCGAGACGGGCACGGCGATCCGCGTCGGGAACACGGAGAGGGGATGCGGTCGCCAGGTGCCTCGAACCGGGACTGTGCGCTCAACCCTCGGACCATCGGCATGCCCCGCTGCGCCGGAGACCAAACATCGCGCGGCGGGCCGGGCCGCGGAGAGTGTGGCTCCACCCTCCGCGCGCCCGTCCGGTGCCGGTCTATCGCGTGAAGACGATCTTGCCGGCGGTCTCGCCGTCGGACATCGCCTGGAAGCCCTTGGCCGCCTCGGTCATCGGCAGCTCCTGGCCGATCTCCGGGCTGATGCCGGTGGTGGCGACGAAGTCGAGCAGGTCGCGCAGCTCCTCGAGGGTGCCCATGGTGGAGCCGACCAGGTTCTTCTGCAGGAAGAAGATCTGGGCCAGCTCGGCCGGGGGCTGGTTCCCGGAGGTGGCGCCGGAGCAGACGATGGTGCCGCCGGGCACCAGCGAACGCACCGAGTGCTTCCAGGTGGCCTCGCCGACCGTCTCGAACACGGCCGCGACCTTGCCGGGCAGCTTCGCGTTCGACTCGAAGACCTGGTGGGCGCCCAGGCGCAGCGCCAGCTCCCGCTTCTCGTCGGTGCGCCCGGTGACCCAGACCTGCATGCCCGCGGCGCGGCCGAGCGCGATCAGCGCCGTCGAGACCCCGCCCGAAGCGCCCTGGACGAGCATCGTCTGGCCGCCGCGCAGCCCGGACTTGGTGAACAGCATCCGGTAGGCGGTGAGCCACGCGGTGCCCATGACCGACCCCGACACCGCCGAGAGACCCTCCGGGCGGGGCAGCGCGTTGCGCTTCGGGACGACGACGTAGTCGGCGAAGCTGCCCTGCGCCCACTCGGTGAGCATCTTGCGCTTCGGGTCGAGGGTCTCGTCGCCCTTCCAGTCCGGGTCGCCCATCAGCGAGTGCAGGACGACGGGCGTGCCGTCGTCGAGCGTGCCCGCGCCGTCGCAGCCCAGGATCATCGGGAACTGATCTTCCTTGATGCCCACGCCGCGCAGGGTCCACAGGTCGTGCATGTTGAGGCTCGCGGCCTCGACCTTGACCCGGACCCACCCGTCGGGGACCTCCGGGTCGGGACGCTCGCCCACCACCAGGGCGGCGAGGGGATCGTCGGCGTTGGGCTCGGACGCATAGACGGCGAACATGGGTCCGAACCTATCCGCCCGACCCCGGCCGCCGCGATCGTGCCCGTCACGCGGAGACGGCGACGGGGCCCGCACCGCCGCGTCGGACGCTGCCGGTCGAGGCCTGCCCGCCACCGGCGTCGGCGCCGTCCGCGCGTACCGTGATGCGCGTGCTGCACGCGGTGGCGACCTGGTGGGACGGCGTCGAGCTGTGGCTGACCCAGCTCGATTTCACGCTCCAGGTGATCCTGGTCGTCGGCGTGCTCGGCCCGCTGTGCTGGGGGATCGCCGCGGTCGTGGACTCGCTGGTCGAGCGCACCGTCGCGTGGCGCCTCGCGGCCGTCGAGCGGCGCCGCGTCGGCGGGGGCTGACCGGGTGGACCGCCGTTACGCCCGGCTGTGGGTGTCCGGCACGCTCGTGGCCCTCATCGTGCTGGTGATCGTGCTCAACATCCGCTGACGGATCAGCTGACCACGCCGGCGCGCATCGCGAGGACGACCATCCGCGCGCGGTCCCCGGTCCCGAGCTTGCGCCCGATGCGCGAGAGGTGGCTCTTCACGGTCAGCGCGGAGAGCCCGAGGTCGGAGCCGATCTCGTGGTTCGAGTGCCCGTCGGCGACGGACTGCAGGACCTGCACCTCGCGGGCGGACAGCTCGCACGGGGTGTCGTCGACCCCGGGGACCCGGGCGCCCCCCGCCGGCCGCGGGCCGGGAGCGTCCGACTCGAGGAAGCGCCGTGACGCGCCGCCGAAGCCCACCGACGGCGTCGTCAGCAGGTATGCGAGTGCGCCCGCCCGGAACGCCTCCCGCGCGGCCGCGGGATCGTCCGGACCGCCGAGGACGACGGTGCGCCAGCCCTGCGCGCGGAGATCGCCGACGAGGCCGAGCGCGCCCCCGTCGGGGAGGCTCAGGTCGACCACGGCGAGATCGCACGGCGGGCCGCTGAGCACGCGGGCCCTCGCGTCCGCGGAGGTCTCCGCCTCGAGCACGTTGCCCGCGCCCGCGGTCACCAGGGAGCGCGCGACGACCTCGCGCCGCTGCGGGTCCCCGTCGACCAGGAGCACCGAGATGCGCTCGGGGATGGTGCCGGCCGGCGCACCTGCGGCGTCGCCGGCGGGCGTGAAGAACCTCCCGGTCACCGGCTGTTCGGCGTGCGGGAACCGCGCGGCCGGGACGGTGGGGGCGACGGCCGTCGTCGACGCCGGCCCGACGACACTCCGTCGGGTGGCGCCGAGCACCGACGAGGTCGGGTCGGCCGGCCGGGTGAACGACTGACGGTCCATGAGCGGGAACACACCACTCCATCGGCGGACCCCCGATCAGGCTTGAGTCCCCGGAACGAGATTTTTCGAGACTTCCGCGAAACCGCCCCTGACCTGCGGTTCAGCCCTCCGGAATCCAGCGGGGCGAGCGCTTCTCGGCGAACGCGGCCATGCCTTCCTGTCCCTCGTCGGAGGCGAAGTACTGCGCCGAGAGGCTCAACATGGCCTCGAAATCGGCGGCCATGTCATCGGCCGGACGGCGGCGCAGCATGGCCTTGGTGCCGGCGAGGGCGGCCGGTCCGCCGCGGGCGAGCATGTCGGTGTAGCGGTCCACCTCGGCGTCGAGCGCGTCCGGGTCGACGGCGCGGTTGACCAGACCGATCGCGGCGGCCCGGTCGGCGTCGAAGGTCTCGCCGGTGAGCATCAGCTCCTCGGCGGCCCGGGGGAGCAGCCGGGGCACGACCGGTACGGAGATGACGGCGGGCACGACGCCGATCCGGACCTCGCTGAAGGCGAACGTCGCACCCTTCCCTCCTGCGCCCGCGCGCGCCGCGACCGCGATGTCGCAGGCGGCGACCAGGCCCACCCCGCCGGCGCGGGCGGGGCCGGCGAGCCGAGCGATCACGGGCTTCGCGGAGTGCCAGAGCGTCTGCAGGATCGCCGGGACCTCCTGCACGCCCTGGTCCCCGGCGCCCGCCCCGCGCGACTCGCGCAGGTCCATCCCCGAACAGAACACCGTTCCGGTGTGGGTGAGGACGACGACCCGGACGGCGTCGTCGGACAGCGCGGCGTCGAGGTGCGCGCGGAGTTCGCGACGCAGCTGCGCGGAGAGCGCGTTGCGGTTCGTCGGCGAGTCCAGCGTGATCGTCGCGCGGCCGGAGTCGACCTCGAGGTGCACCAGTTCGGTCATGGTCGCCGAGTGTGCCGGGGGCAGGCGCGCGACTCACAGCGGCCGGCGGTTGCCCGTGGTTCCGCCCGCCGAAACGTCGCAGCGTCACTCGAACGGGTGGGTACGGCGTTGAGACGTGGACGACATCGACGGCGCCGACGCTCGCTCCGCCGTCCCAGGTGAACGCGATGCGGTGTGGTGTACGTCACGGGAACCGTTGCGCTGCGCGTAGCGACGCGGGCACACGGGGTTTTGACGTCCGTGTGTCGCCATGGTCAAGTTCCGGTCATGCACACCGCCCGGCGATTCGCGATGCGACGCCACGTCGACCTGCGTCTGCAGGCGAGCGCGCTGTGTGCCGGGTCGGCCGGCTGAGCTTCCCCGATCCTCCGGCCGACACCCACCGGGTCCTCGTGACCCGCTGACGGCCCGGTCGCTCGCGACCGGCGTTCCGTCCCCGGACTGCCCGCTCGCGGCCGCCCGGTTCTCTCCCCCTCCTTCGCCCCGCCATGCGGCGGCGTGGCGGCGCCCCGCGTCCGCGTCTGACAACGCGATCGCGGGGCGCCGCCTGCGAGGAGGGCCGAGGTGCTCTCCGACGTCCTCCCTGGCAGGCGTGGCGTCGAGGAGCACCGCAGTTCGACCCGTTCCCCGATCAGAGAGGTTCCCGCACGTGGCTCTCCATGCCAAACACCCCGCTACCCCGGTTCTGACTCCAGCGGCACGCGCCGTGCTCGGCGGTCTCGCCGGCTCGCTCGCCGTGCTCACCGCCGGTCCCGGCCTCGCCGGGACCGCGTTCGCCGACGCCACGTCACCCGACGCGACGGCACCCGGTGCTGCCCAGTCCGGTGCCGCCCCGTCCAGTGCTGCCCAGTCCGGTCTCGGTCTGCCCGCTCTGCCCGCCCTGCCGCCGGTGCAGGGACTGCCCACCGCGGGCGTGCTGGGTCCTGACCCGGCCGCCTCGGTGGTGGGCGGTGCGCTGTCCTCGTCCTCGCTGCTGGACAGTGACTCAGCGACGACGCCCGACGACCCGACCCCGGCGCCGGAGGGCGCCCGGTACGGCGCGAAGCCCGACACGGTGATCGGGGGCGTGCCCGTCGAGGGCACGCTCAACTCCGTCGAAGGCGCGAACGCGATCATCCCGGGCTCCGGGCCGAAGGACTACGCATGAGCGGCGGCGGTCGGCACCGCCGACTGCTGGATCGCCTCTCGCTGCGCGCCAAGATCGCGACGGTCGTCGCCGCGCTCGCGGTGATCGCCGGAGGCATCGTCATCCCGACGGCGCTGAGCGCGCAGGCCGACATCGTCCCCCAGCGCCAGACGGTGAAGGGGTCCGACGGCAAGGACTACTGGGTCGAGAACCACGTGGTCCCCGGCGCGCAGGAGGAGTCCCAGCAGGCCGCGCAGGGCGTGGGGAAGCGTCCCGAGTACCTGGTGGTGTGGACCGGCGACGAGAACGCCGCCGACACCGCGGTGCCCACGATCAAGAAGCTGCCCGGCTCGCTGGCCAAGCCCCTGGACGCCGTGCGGAACGCCACGCCCGGCCCGGACTTCATGGCCGTCATCGACGCCACGACGGGCTCGCCGGCCTACGGCAAGGTGGTGAACACCGCGACCGTCGGGCCCCTGGTGGAGAACGAGCCGCACCACATGCAGTACGCCTGGCACAAGGGCAACAAGGTCTACGCCGGTGGCCTGTTCAGCGCCGCGACGTACGTCTTCGACGTCAGCAAGCTGCCGGCGGTCGGCCTCTCGGGGATCAGTCTCCCGACGCAGACCGCGTGCGGCTCGGTGCCCGACGCCTACTGGGTCAACAAGGACGGCACGGCGTACGGCACCTACATGGGCGGCCCGATCGCCCCGGGGCCCTGCCGCTACACCCACGGCGAGGTCCGCTCCGGCAACGGCTTCGCCGGCGCGCCGGGCGAGGTCGTGAAGTTCGACCAGACCGGCAGGAAGATCGTCGAGTCCCCGGCGGCGACGACGACGCCGGAGGACCCGAAGCAGTGCCTCAACCTGCCGGCCCTGTCGTCGCCGACCTGCGCGAACCCGCACGGCATCCAGGTCCGCGAGGACCTGAAGACGATGGTGACCAGTGACTACGCCGAACCGAGGACGATCATCCTCGACCCGGTGAAGGCGCCGTCGCCGCAGTTGCGACGCACCACGCTGCGGACCTGGGACATCTCCGATCCGACCCATCCGAAGGTCAGGTCGGTGAAGTACATGCCGGTGGGGCCGCGAGCGAGTGCGACGGACGCGCTCCACAACGAGAACCGGGCGATGATGGAGACCACGGTCACCAACCAGCCCGCGCACCAGGGCGCCTTCACGATGTCCATGCAGGGCGGCGCGATCTTCTACACGCCCGACATCACCGCGAAGGACCCGGTCTGGCGCGAGGTCTACGACCTCACGGCCGCGGTGAAGAAGCTCGATCCGGCCGCCACCACGGGTTCGGGGCTCAACGGTGGCTGGCTGCAGACCAGCCCCGATGACAAGACCCTCTATCACGCCGTGATGGGTCGTCAGCCCGGTGCGCTGGGCAAGAACGACAAGGGCACCGCGGGCGGCGTGATCGCGCTGGACATCTCCCAGCTGGTCGGGACGGGAACGGGCACGACCTGCTCGGTCACCACCCCGGCCCAGGAGACCGATCCCGGCCCGGGCTGCCCGAGCGAGAAGAGCGTGCTGCCGATCAACCCGGATCAGAAGGCGGGCGGCCCGCACTGGGGCGCCCTGGACACACTCGATCTCGGCAAGGACGGCTTCTACCACGAGACCGACGAGCCGACGCGGCTGTCCACGGCGAACTACTTCGTCGCCCGGACCGGCCTCGACGGCGACCACCGGGTCTGCATGGAGGACATCGGCAAGAACGGCCAACTCTCGCTCGACACCGCGTTCAAGGACGAGAACACCGGTGAGCCGTGCATCGACTTCAACCGCGCGAACTGGCCGCACGGCCCGTTCGGCCACGCGAAGCCGCACTCGCAGCTCTTCGTGACCGCTGATGGTGACGTCAAGTAGCACGACCACGGCGCCCGCTCCGGAGGCGTCGACCCTCCCCGACCCGTCGCAGGACGGGTCGGGGAGGGTCGGCCCGCCGGCCGGCCGTCGTGGAGCTCTGCTGATCGCGGGCGCCCTCGCGCTCGCGACCGTGGTCGGCCTCGTCGTGCTGATCACCACCGGCGTCGCGGCGAGTCCCGATGCCGGCCCCGTGGTGCTGTCGTTCGTGGCGGTGCAGCTCGCGCCGGCCTCGATCGCCGTGCGTGTCGTGCTCGTGGTCGCGAGCGCCCTCGTCGCCGGGCTGGGCCTGGCACGCGGGGTGGTCGGTCCGACGGCGACCGTCGCGCTCCGGGTCGCCGGGGTGGTGGCGGCGGGCGCGCTCGTCGTCGCCGGGATCCTCGGTGACGCCGGGTGGCCCGCCGTCGCGGGTCACGTACTGCTCCTGGCCCTCGTGGTGCTGCTCCCGCTCGGATCGGCCGTCGTCGCGGCAGCGCTGCTCACCACGACCGTCGCCCTCGAGGTGGCGGTGGTGCGCTGGGGCCCGGCCGCCGTGCTCGAACTGCTCGCCGCGGTGGTGCTCACCGTGGCGCTCGGTGCGGCCACGACGGTCGCGACCCGGGTGATCGACGGGGCGACCCGTCGTCGGGTCGCCGTGCTCGGGGTGGGCGCATCGGTGGTGGGTGCCGCGATCGGCATCGCGGCCCTGCTCGTCGACGGTCCGGCACTCGCCGACCTGTTCGGCGGTGCGCACGGCCCGGTCGCGATCGCGGTCGCCGTCGCGCCGCTGGTCGGCGCCGGACTGCTGGGTCCGTTGCTCCCGGTGCCGGCGACCGCCGGCGACGGGACAGCACAGGGCTACGCCGAGCGGCGTCGCGAGCTGGCCCGGTGGTCGGCAGGGGCGCTGGCCCTCGCGCTGGGCGCCGTCGCGGTCCTGGGTGCCCTGCCCGGGACCCCGCAGGCGCCGGTGGCGGGCCGCGCGCTGCTGCGGCCCGTCACGGTGGGTGTGGAGCAGAAGGCGGTCCTCGTCGCGCCGACGGCGGGGGGGCCGACCCTGATCCGCCTCTCCGATGCGGCCGACCAGGACCCGTCCGCGCAAGCCATGAGCGACATGGACGGGATGGACGGGATGGACGGGATGGGCGGGATGGACGGGATGGGCGGGATGCCTGCCGTCCCCGCACCCGACCGGGCCGGCTACTCCGTCTCTGCCGGGGGCGCCCCGGCGGCGTTCACGTCACGCCCGGGTGCGCCCGGACAGTGGGCGGTCGTCGACGTCCCCGCGGGCACCGACGAGCTCACGCTCACCGGCCCGCACGGCACCGCGACGGTGCCCGTGACGACGGGGCCCGCGGCGCCCGCCGCGGCGGCGCTCGCCGGTCCGGACGGGCCGGAGTGCGCGGACGCGCTGCTCGGCGATCTGCTGGGCGGCGGCTCCGGGGTCGCCTGTCCCTCGACGGCGCTCGCCCCCGGCGACGCCCGGGAGATCACGGCGACGGTGACCGATCTGCACGCCCGCGGGCTGCGCTCGATGTTCCTCGCCGGTGACGACTCGGCGCGCTCGCGGGCCGCCGTCGCCCTCGTCCGGGACACCGCGGCGAGGATCGGGCTGGCGATCGCCGACGTCCCGCACCCCGACGACGGGCTGCTCGTGCTGTCGGGCTGGGAGTCCGCGCACGGCACGCTGACCGACGTCACGGCGCGGGCCACGCGCACGCCGACCTTCACCGGCGGCCAGTTCCTCGCGCCGTGGCTGCTCACGCCGGGGGTGCTCGCGGCGGGCTCGTCGACGATGTTCCCGCTGCCGTTCACCCCGCAGGAAGCCGATCCGCGCGGCTACGCCGCGCTGCTCACGATGGTGTCGGCGGACGCCGCTCCGTCGTCGTCGGGCTACCTGGCCTGGGCGCATGCCCGCGGGCTGCCCGACGGGCCGGCCCGGCTCTACGCGGCCGCGGCGATCGACGTCATGCCGGGCATGCCCGGCATGAACCACGGCGACCGTGCCGGGGCCTGGTTCCCGGGCGGCGCCGTCGTCCCGCTCTCCGGGCCGCTCCCGTGATCCCCGTTTCCCCGTCCCCCGCACCCGTGGAGGTGTGCATGACCACCGTCCCCGCCACCTGGCCGAGACGCCTGCTCGGCGGCCCCGGCCATCAGGTCGAACCGACGTTCACCCGTGCCCCGACCGCGTCACCGGCCAACCGGCTGGTGGTCGCGATCGGGCTCGTCATCTGGGTCGCGCTCGCGGCCGCGACGTGGGGTGTGGCCGGGCCACGCATGGCCGGGGTGCTCGGCCTCGGCCTCGCGCTCGGCTTCACGCTGTTCCACTCCCGGTTCGGGTTCACCGGGGCGTGGCGTCAGCTCGTCGCCGTCGGGCAGGGCGCCGCGTTGCGGGCCCACATGCTCATGCTCGCCGTCGCGACGGTGCTGTTCTCGATCATCCTGCCGTTCGGGCTGAGCCTGACCGGGTCGGCGACGCCGATGCTCAACCCGGTCGGGATCCCGCTGTTCGTCGGCGCGTTCCTCTTCGGCGTGGGCATGCAGATCGGCGGCTCGTGCGCCTCGGGCACGCTGTTCGCGGTCGGATCCGGGCAGACGACGATCGTCTACACCCTGGTCGGGTTCGTGCTCGGGTCGATGGCCTCGATCGCGACGTTCACGTTCTGGACGAAGACCGTGCCGCAGGGCCCGACCGTGAACCTCGCGGCGACCCTCGGCTACCCGGGCGCGCTCGCGGTCTCGCTGCTGGTGATGGGCGGGATCGTCGCGGCCACGTACGCGATCGCGCGCCGCCGTAACCCGCCGCCGGTCGAGGCGCCGCCCACCGATCGTGGCGTGCGGCGACTGCTCCGCGGCTCCTGGCCGCTGTGGATCGGGGCGGTGCTCCTCGGTGTCCTCAATGCCGGCGTGCTGGTGGTCTCCGGGCAGGCCTGGGGCGTGACGTCGGCGTTCGGCCTCTGGGGATCGAAGATCGCCGGGGTGCTCGGCGCCGACCCGACGAGCTGGGCGTACTTCCACGTGCCGGCGAACGCGAAGTCGCTGGCCGGGCCGGTGCTGGCCGACCGGGTCTCGGTCCTCGACTTCGGGATCATGGCCGGTGCCCTGGTGGCCTCCGCGCTCGGCGGGGCGTTCGTCCTCCACCGGTCGGTGCCCTGGCGCACGATCGTCGCCGCGCTGCTCGGCGGCGTCCTCATGGGCTACGGCGCGCGCCTGGCCGGCGGCTGCAACATCGGCGCCTACTTCTCCGGCATCGCCTCGTTCAGCCTCCACGGCTGGCTGTGGGGCCTCACGGCGCTCGTCGGGACCGTCGCGGGTCTCGCCCTGCGCCCCCTGTTCGGACTGGCCAACCCCAAGCCGTCCGACTCCCGTTGCTGATCTCGAAGGGATCTCCCATGCACACGATCACCCGTCTCGTCGCCGGCGCCCTGGGCGCCGGCGTCCTCGCCGCGACCGGCGCAGGCGTGGCCTCCGCGGCCCCGGCGTCCGACGACACCGCGTCCGGCGCCACCTCCGGCACCGCGGGGAACGGCCACCTCGCGCCGGAGCCCGGCGGCACGGCGACCTATGTCCTGCCGGGGGTCGCCGCCCCGCTGCCCGATCCGACGCTCGGCGTGCCCGAGCTGCTGCGCGTCGCGGTGGCCCCGCTGGCCGTGCTCTCGGACGTCTCGGGGGAGAGCGCGCCGGCCAAGTCCCAGGGCGCGACGGACGCGCCGGGCTCGCCCCGGTCCGCCTCCGGATCGGGCGGGTACTGATGACGGGCTCCCGTCCCCTCATCCGGCGGGCCGGTCCGGACGCCGCGGGGGCGGGGGCCCTGCTCGTCGCCGTCGGGCTCACCGCGGCGTGCCTGCGCTCGCCGGTCACCGCCGTGGGCGCCGAGCTCGGATCGCTACGTGCCTCCCCGGCGCTCGGCGGCCTCGGGCTCGGCGCGCTGGGGGCCGGGGTGCTCACCGCGATGCCGCTGGCGGTCTTCGCGGCCGCAGGCCTGCTCGCGCCGGCCGTGGTCCGTCGCCTCGGCCCGCGGGCGGTGGTGCTCGGGGGCCTGGCCGTGATCGCGGCCGGGCTGCTCGCCCGTGCCGCGGCCGGGTCGGTGACGGCCGTGCTCGCCGGGACCGCGGTGGTGCTGGTCGCGGTCGCGTGGATCAACGTCGTCCTGCCGCCGCTGGTGGCGACGCGCTCGCCCTGGGCGACCGGGGTGTTCTCCGTCGGCGTGCTCGTCGGGATCGCCGCCCCGGCGGCCCTCGCCGTCCCGCTCGGTGCGGCCACCGGGACGGGTTGGCGGGGCGGGCTCGGCGTGTGGGCGCTGCTCGCGGTCGCCGCCCTGGCCGGGTGGGCGTGGTCGGGGACGGCGCGGCCCGGCGTCGGGGGAGACCCGTCGTCGGCGGCGGCGGAGCCGGTGACCGCACCGATCGCGGTCGACCGCCGCCGCCCGGTCGCGCTTGCCGACCGGCCCCGCCCGGTCGCGCTCGCGGTGTTCTTCGGCGCGCAGAGCCTCGGCGCCTTCGCGGTGATGGGCTGGCTGCCGCAGGTCTACCGCGACGCCGGGATCGCGCCCGGCGTCGCGCCGGTGCTGCTCGCCGTCACCGTGGTCCCGGCCCTGCCCGCGGCGCTGCTGCTGCCGTCGGCGGTGCGCCGCGGGCACGGCACCGCGCTCGTCGCCGGGGTCGGGACGGCGCAGGTGCTCGGGCTGGCGGGGCTCGCGGTGGCCCCGGCCGACGGGGCGTGGCTGTGGGCGGTGCTGCTGACCACGGCGCACTGGGGCTTCCCGCTCGCGATGGCCCTCATCGCCCGGCGCGCCGCGGGCGACGCCACCCGCCTGTCCGCGCAGGTCCAGGGGACGGGTTACGCGCTGGCCGTGGCCGGACCGCTGCTGCTCGGCCCGCTGCACGACATCACCGGCACCTGGGCCGTCCCGCTCGCCCTGCTGCTGGCCGCCGCGCTCGTCCAGGTCGCGGCCGGCCTGCGCGTCACCCTGGCCGACCCCGGGCCGCCGACACGTCCCCGCTCGCTGTCGGCGAGCCCCGTCGCCACCACCGTCCCGCTCCCCGTGCAGGTCCCGGAGGACCCCCGATGACTCTCGCCACCGCCCCGCCCGCCGCCCTGCCCCGCGTGTTCGACGCCGGGGCTCCGGTCGCCCTGCCCGACGGGCGCCGCGTTCCGGTCGCGGCACTGAACAACGCGGCGACGACCCCGCCGCTGGCCGCGGTCGTCGACGCCGTCGTCGCCATGCTCGGGGAGTACGGCGCCCTGCACCGCGGGTCCGGGCCGCGGGCGCGCGCCACGGTGGACGCCGTCGAAGAGGCGACCGCGTCGATCGAGCGGTTCCTCGGGCAGCCCGAGGCCAACACGCTGCTCTTCACGACCAACACGAGCGCGGCCATCAACCACCTGGCCCGGCTGCTCGACCTGGGCCCCGACGACGTCGTCGTGACCTCCGAGATCGAGCACACCAGCAACAACCTCCCGTGGCGCCACCAGAGCGCGGCGCAGGTCGTCGAGGCCCGCGCGGACGACGCGGGGGCCCTCGACCTCGGGCATCTCGCCGAGGTGCTGCACGCGTGGCGGGGTCGGGTCCGGATCGTCGCCGTGACCGGGGCGTCGAACCTCACCGGGTACCGGCCCGACCTCGCGACGCTGGCGAGCCTCGCCCACGACGCCGGGGCCCTGCTGTTCGTCGATGCCGCGCAGCTGGCCCCGCACCGGCGCATCGACATGGCGGCGAGCGGAGTGGACGTCCTCGCGTTCTCGGCGCACAAGGTCTACGCGCCGTTCGGGCTCGGCGTGCTCTCGCTGCCGCGCGCGGTGCTCGACCGGCATCCTGTCGACCCGGGCGGCGGCTCCATCGACATGCTCGCTTCCGACGGATCGGTGCTGTGGGCCCCGCCCGCCGAGCGGCATCAGACCGGCACGTGGAACGCCACCGGCATCGTCGCGCTCGGTGCGGCCGCTGCGGCGATCCTCGACGCCGGGTGGGACGCGATCGAGGCGCACGAGCGGGCACTGACCCAGGTGCTGGTGAACCGTCTCGCCGCGGTGGACGGCGTGCACCTGACCGTGGATCCGGCGCGCTACGGCGTCGAGGACCGGATCGGCGCGGTCCCGTTCCGGGTCGACGGGATGCATCACGCGCTGGTCGCGTCGGCGCTCGAGGCCGAGCACGGCGTCGAGGTCCGCGCCGGGACGATCTGCAACCACCGGCTGGTCCGTCGCTGGGTCGGCGCCGACGACGCCGAGCAGGCCCGGATCGAGGCCGCGATCGCCGGTGGGGACCGGCTCGCGAGCTACGGGGTGGTGCGCGCCAGCCTCGGGCTGCAGAACACCGGGGCCGACGTCGACCGGTTGGTGGCGGGCCTGCGTTCGCTGGCGGCCGAGGGCCCGGCGTTGCGCTACCGCCCCGCGCCGGCGCAGGAGTGTTGGGTGCCCGGCTGGTAGGTGGGCTTCGCCCTGGTGAGCGCGGACCGCACCTATGTCCACCCCCAGCGCCGGGCGACCTCCGGGTGCGAGCGCACCCAGCCGCGTACCGCGTTGTCGCCGTACGCCGCGTGCAGCGGGTTGTCGGGATCGTGCGCCGGGTCGAACGCGTCGGGGTCGAAGCTCTCCCCGAGCTCGGCGACCAGGTCCGGGGGCAGCGTGAGCGGCTCCACGACGGCGTCGAGGCGCGGCCCCAGGAAGAACGGCACCGAGTACCGGTCGACGCCGGGCGCCGGGCTCGTCACCCGGTGCCGGGTGGCGGTGAGGTAGCCGCGGGTCGCGACCTCGAGCATCTCGCCGATGTTCACGACGTACCCGCCCGGCACCGGGTCGGCCGCGATCCACGCGCCGGGCGTGCCGTCGGGGGCGTCGGGCAGCTGCACCTGCAGGCCGCCGACGGTGTCCTGGTGCAGCAGGGCGAGGAACCCGTAGTCCTTGTGGGCGCCGACGCCCTGACGGCTCGTCGTCCCGCCCGGGTAGTGGACGATCTTGAGGTGCAGGTGGGACTCCTCGTCGAACCAGCGGTCGAAGTGCTCCGGCGCCTGGCCCAGTGACTCCGCGAGCGCGCGGAGGATCTCGCGGCTGACCCGCAGCGCCTCGGCCTGCCAGGCGAGCACCGCGGTCCGCAGGCCCGGGAGCGCCGCAGGCCACCGGTTGGGCCCGACGAGCCCGGTCCAGGCCGGGTCTCCGTCGTGGCGGGCGAGGGGCTCGCCCTCGGGCCCGACGTCGATCTGCTCGCGCTGGTCGGCCCGGCCTCCGGTCTGCTCGGTGCCGACGCGGCTGTACCCGCGGAAGTGCGGGGAGCCGGTGTTCTCGATCGCCCGCCGTTCGGCGACGGGCAGTGCGAAGAAGCGCCGGACGGTGTCGTCGAGCGAGGCCTCCAGCCGCGGGTCCACCCCGTGACCGGTGACCACGAAGAAGCCGACGTCCCGGGCCGCGCGGCGCAGCTCGTCGAGGAACACCTGCCGGTCGGGGCCGTGCAGCCGGCGGAGGTCGAGCACCGGGAGGGTGCTCGGCGACCCGGCGGGGCGTGACAGGAGCTCGCTCATGTCACCGAGTCTGCGTCAGGCGGGACGGCCGCCGCCACGTGTGCACGGCCGCCGCGCTTCCCAAGATCAACAGACCTGCACGGGTGCCGGACAGCCGCTGTCGCACCCGTGCAGGTCTGTTGATCACCCGAGCCGGCCCTGCGCCCGGGCAGGCGGCTAGCTTCCCGCCACCGGGGCTCGCACCGGCCGGTCCGAGGGCTCCAGCACGACGTCGTGGCGCACGCCTCCCGCGCCGACCGTCACCGTCTCGGCCCGTGGGCGGTACCCGGGGGCCGAGCAGATGAGCAGCGCCGAGCCGGGGCGGGCGCGCAGGGTGAACGCACCCTCGGTGTCCGTGCGGGCCCGGCCGAGCTGGCGGCCGCTCGGGTCGGTCGCGGTGAGGGTCGCCCCCACCGGACGGCCGTCGGTCGCGGTGACCCGCCCGGTGACGACGCCGCCGCCGTCTGCCGCTGGAGCGGGACGGGCCGGAGGCGGCGCGGGTGCCGTCGGGAACTGCCGCTCGGTGTGATCGTTGCCGGAACCGTTCCCGACGACGGCGGGCGCGGGCTGCGTCGCGACCGGTGCGGGGGCGTGGTCGACGGTCGGCGCGGGGAGCGCCGGGCCGGCCGGGTCGCCCTCGGCGGGCTCGATGCGCGCGGCGACCGGCTCGTCCTGGTGGACGTACTTCGCGCCGCGGAAGAGCGAGGCGATCGCGCCGACCAGCGACACCGCGATGGCGACGGCGAAGACGACGACCAGGCCGTCGTGGAAGGCGCCGGTGACGAGGTTGGGGAAGAACGACTTGCCGACCAGCGTCGCCGCGTTGTCCGGTGGCAGCGCGCCGAGCACCTGCGGTCCGAGGATCTCCTGCATCGGGTTGTAGCCCAGGAATGCCGCGAACAGGGTCCCGACCGGTGGCAGCCCGGCGACCTGCTGGGCGACGCCCGCCGGCACGTTCTGCGCGGTGAGGCCGGAGAACAGGGCCGCGGGCATCGAGTTGGCGAGCCCGGCGATGAGCATCGAGAAGAAGATGCCGATGGACAGGGCCATGCCGGAGTTCTGCAGCGTCGACATCATGCCGCTGCCTGCGCCGCGCTGGTCGGCGGGCAGCGAGTTCATGATCCCGGTCATGTTCGGGGAGATGAACAGCCCCGAGCCGATCCCGTTGACGAACAGGATCGTGGCGAAGACCCAGTAGTTGAAGTCGGTCGGGACGAGCAGCAGCCCGACGAAGGTCAGCGCGACGATCACGAGCCCGCCGGTCGCGAAGAGCCTCGCCCCGAACCGGTCGGAGAGCACGCCGGAGATCGGCGCGGACACCAGGAAGCCGATCGTCAGCGGCAGCATGTAGATCGCCGACCACAGCGGGGTCTGCTCGTACTCGTAGCCGTGCAGCGGCAGCCAGATGCCCTGCAGCCAGATGATCAGCATGAACTGCAGGCCGCCGCGGGAGAGCGCGCTCATCAGCGTCGCGACCAGGCCCGAGGAGAACGCCCGGATCCGGAACAGCTTCAGGTTGAACATCGGCTGGTCGACGCGCGTCTCGACGAAGCAGAAGATCGCGAGCACGACGACGCCGACGATCAGGCAGCCGAGGACGAACGGGTTGGTCCAGCCCTCGGCGTGACCTCCGTAGGGCTGGATGGCGTAGATGACCCCGACGAGCAGCAGGATCAGTCCGATCCCGAAGGTCAGGTTGCCCCACCAGTCGATCTTGTGGGAGCGACGGCCCGCGGGGTCGCGCAGCGTCTTGTAGGCCCAGATGGTGCCGAGCACGCCGAAGGGCACGCTCACCCAGAAGACCAGGCGCCAGTCGACCTCGGAGAGGACGCCGCCGACGAGCAGACCGATGAACGAGCCGCCGATCGCGGCCACGGAGTTGGTGCCGATGGCGAACCCGCGGCGCTCGGCCGGGAAGGCGTCGGTGAGGATCGCGGTCGCGTTCGCCATCAGCATGGCGCCGCCGATGCCCTGGACGACCCGGATGAGGATCAGCCAGAGCGCTCCGCCGCCCCCCGAGAACGGGTCGAGCGCCAGCGCGATCGAGGCGATCGTGAAGACCGCGAAGCCGGAGTTGTAGATCTTGGCTCGGCCGTACATGTCGCCGAGCCGGCCCAGCGTGACCACCAGCACCGCGGTGACCAGCATGTAGCCCATGATCATCCACAGCAGGTAGCTGATGTTGCCGGGCTGCAGGGGGTTGATGCCGATGCCGCGGAAGATGGCAGGCAGCGAGATGAGGACGATGGAGGAGTTCATCGTCGCCATCAGCACGCCGAGCGTGGTGTTCGACAGCGCGAGCCACTTGTATCCGGGGTGGTCCGGGTGGGTTCGCGAGACGGGCCCGGCGGTTGCCGTCGTCATGGGCGGTCCCAGTTCTTTAGTGCGGGCAACGACATTAACGGTTGTAGTGTGCACCTATCAGGCGACCGGAGCACCTGTGACCTCCGACCGAATCCCCGCTGCGCGAGGTCCCACACCTGAGGGTTAGCTTGACGGGACAACTGTTTCGTTCAGCAACGGGAGCTCTCGTGAAGATCGGTATGGCGGTGCTGCGGCTCGTGGTCGGGCTGCTGTTCGTCGGGCACGGCATGCAGAAGCTGGCCGGTTGGTTCGGCGGCGGCGGGATCGACGGCACCGCGCAGGGCTTCGAGAGCATGGGCCTCAAGCCGGGTCGCGACAACGCGGTGGCGGCGGGCGCCTCGGAGGCGGGCGGCGGCGCGCTGCTGGCCGCGGGCCTCGCGACGCCGCTCGCCGCGACGATGATCTCCGGCGCGATGGCCTCGGCGTTCTACCACGTGCACATGCCCAACGGTCCCTGGGTGACCAAGGGCGGCTGGGAGTACAACGCGGTCCTCACCGCGGTCGTGTTCGCGGTCGCGGCCGTCGGCCCGGGGAAGCTCTCGCTGGACCACGCGCTGGGCATCGAGCGCTCGGGCGCGGGGGTCGCCCTCGGCGCGCTCGGTGTGGGGGCGCTGGGCTCGGCCGCGGTGGCCGCCCGCGCGAAGTCCCTCGCCTGAGCTCGACCGCGCCTCAGGGGCGGGCCATCGCGGTGGTCAGCCGCGGCCCGTCCCACGTCGACCCGACGAGGATCCGGCGCAGCGTGAGCAGCGGCCGCGTCGGGTCGACGGGCTGCTCGCCCAACTGGTACCCGGTCACGTATCCGGCCTGGTCGAGGTGGGCGAAATCGCCGGTGTTCCAGTCGCCGTACGGATAGGCGAAGTGGCGCACCGGGGCGCCGACGATGCCCTCCAGCTCGGCGCGCGGCTCGACCAGCTGAGTGTCCCAGTCCGCGCCCGCGTAGCGGTCGGCCCGGTGGTGGTCGTAGGTGTGGGCGGCGACCGTGTGCCCGGCGTCGTGCAGCCGCCGGACGTCGTCGCGCGTCATCCAGTTCGGCTTGCCGAGGGGCACCGTCATGACGAAGAAGGTGGCCTGCATCGAGCGTTTCGCCAGCTCCGGGACACCGGTGGTGATCTGGCTGCCCTGGGAGTCGTCGAGGCTCAGCAGTACCGGCTTCGGCGGCAGCGGCGCACCCGTGGTCAGGTGGGCGAGGTGCTGGTCGGGGGAGATCGTGGTCCAGCCGCCGGCCTGCAGCGCGTCGAGCTGGGCGCGGAAGGACGCGGGCGGGCAGATCAGGGTGGCGCGGGAGGAGGCCGAGTCGCCGGGGCGCCAGTCCCGCAGCTGGTGCCAGCACAGCACCGGGACGTCCGCCGCGCGGGCGAGCACCTGCGCGGCCGGGGCGGCGAGGTCGACGGCGGGAGCGGGCGGCGAGGCCGGTGGGGGAGCGGGCGCGGGCGGGGCGGGTGAGCCCGACCCGGTACCGCAGCCCGCGGCCGCGAGCGCCGCGGCTCCGGCCGCGCCCAGCAGGACCGTGCGGCGTGGTACCCCCATGGAGTGAATCCTCGGCGATGGGCGGGCCGCTCCCGGCCTGCGACACGAGGCACTCGGGTGAACCCGTGAGAGAGGACCAGGACGTCGTGAATCTCTTCGACCTGACCGGCAAGGTCGCCGTGGTCACCGGTGGCACGCGCGGGATCGGCCTGATGATCGCGCGCGGGCTGCTCGACGCCGGCGCGTCGGTCTACATCAGCTCCCGCAAGGCGGCCGCGGGCGACGACGCCGTCGCCGAGCTGGCGGCCCACGGGACGGTCACCTCGACCCCCGCGGACGTGTCCACCGAGGACGAGTGCTCGCGGCTCGCCGGTGAGGTCTCGGCCCGCGAGCAGCGCGTCCACGTGCTGGTCAACAACGCCGGCGCCACGTGGGGCGCCCCGCTCGAGGAGTTCCCGGCGGCGGCCTGGGACAAGGTGGTCGACCTCAACCTCAAGGCGCCGTTCTTCCTGACCCGCGCGTTCCTCCCGTTGCTCGAGGCGTCCGCGTCCGCCGACGACACGGCCAGCGTGATCAACGTCGGGAGCATCGACGGCCTGCGCGTCACCTCGCTGCCGACGTACTCCTACTCCGCGAGCAAGGCGGGCGTGCACCAGCTGACCCGCGTGCTGGCCGCCGAGCTGGGGCCGCGCAACGTCCGCGTCAACGCCATCGCCCCGGGGCCCTTCGAGTCGAAGATGATGGCCGCGACCCTGGCCGAGCGCGGCGACGAGATCGCGCGGAGCAGCGTGCTGGGACGGATCGGTGGGCCCGACGACATGGCGGGTGCCGCGGTCTTCCTCGCCTCCCGCGCGAGTGCGTACGTCACCGGGGCGGTCCTGCCCGTCGACGGCGGGATCTGGTCGGCGCACTGAGACGGCCGGTCCCGGAGCGTGACGAGGAACCGCGGAGACGGAGTAGGTAGATTCTCCGACTAGGCAGTTGATCATGGAAATCTGCCCGTTCCAGGTGTGCATCTTTCCATGATCAATTGCCTAGTGTCCGTAGTGGTGCACGGGCCCGCGGCTCCCGTCCCACTGCGACCGGAGGTCACCTCATGAGCGCCCGCCACGACGACATCACCGAGCCCGGCCCGCCGCGGCTCGAGGAGGTCTCCGACGGCATCCACGCGTACGTCCAGCCCGACGGCACGTGGTGGATCAACAACACCGGCTTCGTCGTGGGGCCGCAGGGCGTGATCGCCGTCGACTCCTGCTCGACCGAGCGGCGCACCCGCGCCTTCCTCGACGCCATCGCCACGGTCAGCACCGCCCCGGTGCGCACGCTGGTCAACACCCACCACCACGGCGACCACACCTTCGGCAACGTGCTGTTCGCGGGCGCCACCGTCGTCGCGCACGAGAAGGCGCGCGCCGAGGCCATCGCGTTCGGCCCGGCCCGTGAGCTGCCCTACTGGCAGAACCCGGACTGGGGCGACCTGCCCCTCGACCCGCCGTTCCTGACCTTCACCGACCGCGTCGCGGTGCACGCCGGGGACCTGCGCGGCGAGGTGATCCACGTCGGCACCCCCGCGCACACCACCAACGACTCGATCGTCTGGTTCCCCGAGCGCTCGACGCTGTTCTGCGGTGACCTGGTGTTCAACGGGGGCACGCCGTTCCTGCTCATGGGGTCGGTGACCGGGGCGGTGGACGTCCTCGAGAACGTGCTCGCGCCGCTGGCCGCGCGGACGATCGTGCCCGGTCACGGCCCCGTGTTCCACGACCGGGCGCCGCTCGACGCGACGCTGGACTACCTGCGCTTCGTCCTCGACGTCGCGACGCGCGGACGCGAGGCCGGGGTCAGCCCGCTGCAGGCCGCGCGGGACACCGACCTCGGCCGATTCACCGACTGGCCCGACGCCGAGCGCATCGTCGGCAACCTCCACCGCGCCTACGCCGAGCTCGACGGGCTCGAGCGCGGCGGCGCCATCGACGTGTTCGCGGCGCTCGACGACATGGTCACTTTCCACGGGGGTCCGCTGACCTGCTTCGCGTAGGTGCGCTGCGTCGTCCGGATCACGATCGTGGCCAGCCGGTGCCGGACATGGCAGGCTTGGCGTCCGTGACCGCTTCCGGAGTGCGCCTCGTGGCCCGTCGCCACGTCGACTTCGGCCGGCTCCACAGCTCCACCTGTCTGTTCTCCTGACGCCAGCCCGGATGCGCCCGGCGTCGTCGTCCTGACGACGCCCGGGCCGCCGCGAGCCGGCGGGACGTCCTTGCCCCGTCCCCGACCCCGCCGTGACCGCGCGGGGTGGCCCCAGGAGAACCCCACCCGTGACCCGCTCCCGTACCTGGCGTGCGCTCCTCGTCGCCGCGCTCGCCGTCCTCTCCCTGGCCGCGGGCTGCAGCCGCGCCCAGGAGTCCTCCACCGCGCCCGTCGCCGACCAGGGGCCTGCTCCCCAGCTGCGCCTCGGCTACTTCCCGAACATCACCCACGCCGGCGCCCTCATCGGCGTGCAGAACGGGCTGTTCGCGCAGAACCTCGGACAGACGACGCTCTCGACGCAGACCTTCAACGCCGGCCCGGCGGAGACCGCGGCGCTGCTCGGCAACTCCATCGACCTCGGGTTCATCGGTTCCGGCCCGGCGATCAACGCCTATAAGCAGAACCCCGACGGCATCCGCGTGATCTCCGGTGCCACCTCGGGCGGCGCCCAGCTCGTGGTGCGGCCCGGCATCACGAGCCCGCAGCAGCTCCTGGGTAAGAAGATCGCGACGCCGCAGCTCGCGAACACCCAGGACATCTCGCTCAAGAAGTGGCTCAAGCAGAACAACCTGCCGATCGGCACCGGGCCGAACGCGGTCGAGGTCGTCAACATCGACAACGCCCGGGCCCTCGATGCCTACAAGACCGGCCAGCTCGACGGCGGGTGGCTGCCCGAGCCGTATGCCTCGCAGTTCGTGCTGCAGGCCGGCGCGACCCAGCTCATCGACGAGCGGACGCTGTGGCCGAACGGCCAGTTCCCGACCACGGTGGTCATCGCCCGCACCGACTACGTGCAGGCGCACCCGGCCACCGTCGCGGCGTTCCTCAAGGGCCTCGTCGCCTCGGAGGACCTCGCCCGGACGAACCCGGACGCCGCGAAGAGCGCCGCCAACGCCGGGCTCGGCGCCGCGGGCAGCAAGCCGCTACCCCAGAACGTCCTCGACCGGGCGTGGGCCGACGTCAGCCTGAACCCCGACCCGCTGGCGTCGACGTTCCCGCAGCTCGCCCAGGACGCGGTGACCGCCGGGACCGCGAACTCGGCGACGAACGTCAAGGGCCTGATCGACGTCGGCCCGCTCAACCAGGCCCTGACCGCGGCGGGGCGGCCCACCGTGGACGCCGCCGGCCTCGACCAGAAGTAGCACCACCACCTCTCGGAGGGCATCCACATGACCGCCACGCTCGAGCGCACCGGCCCCACGCCCCGGACGGGCCCGCCCGCTGTCGAGGTCAGGGGCGTCTCGAAGGTCTTCGGCCGGGGCGACGACGCCGTCGTCGCGCTCGACGGCGTGGACCTCTCGGTCGCGCCGGGGGAGTTCGTCTGCCTGCTCGGGGCCTCCGGCTGCGGGAAGTCGACGCTGCTCAACGTCGTCGCCGGCCTCGACCGGCCCACGACGGGGACCGTGGACCGGTCGTCGTCGCGTCCCGCGGTGATGTTCCAGGAGTCCGCGCTGCTGCCGTGGCTCACCGCGGGGCGCAACGTCGAACTGCCGTTGCGTCTGGCGGGGGTGGGCCGTGCCGCGCGCCGGGAGCGCGCGGCGGAGCTGCTGCGTCTGGTCCGCCTCGACGGCCAGGCCGAGAAGCGGCCGCACGAGCTCTCCGGGGGCATGCGGCAGCGCGTCGCGCTCGCCCGGGCGCTCGCGGCGGCCACCGGCGTGGGTGGTTCCGGGGCCACCGAGGTGGAGCCCGGGGTCCTGCTCATGGACGAGCCGTTCGGGGCGCTCGACGCGATCACCCGCGACTTCCTGCAGGCCGAGCTCCTGCGCGTCTGGGAGGCGACGGGCACGACGATCCTGTTCGTCACCCACGACGTGCGGGAGTCGGTGCGCCTGGCCGAGCGGGTCGTGCTGCTCTCCTCACGCCCGGGCCGTGTGGTGCGGGAGTGGGGCACGGGCGTCGACACCGACCCGGACCAGCTCCACGTCGACATCACGACCGAGCTCCGCGAGGTGATCTCGGCCCATGGCCGCTGACGACGCGGACGTGCTCACCCGCGACCAGCGGGACCCCGACGGGAGCCTCGACGTCGGGCGGGGACTGGACGCGCTCGACACCCCCACGGAGCACCGCGCGCCGTGGTGGAAGCGGTTCGCCACGGGCGTGGTGCCGCCCGTCGTCGCGGTGGTCCTGTTCATCGTGATCTGGCAGATCCTCTGGGCCTCGGCGATCTGGCCGGAGTTCAAGCTCCCCGCCCCCGGCGCGGTGTTCGGCCAGATCGGGGCGCAGCTCGTCGACGGCCAGGCGCTCTCGATCATCTGGACGTCGATCAGCCGCGCGGTGCTGGGCTTCCTGCTGGCGGTCGTCGTCGGGACCCCGCTGGGGCTGCTCGTCGCGACGGTGCCGCTGGTGCGCTCCGCGATCGGGCCGCTGCTGACCGGGCTGCAGAGCCTGCCGTCGGTGGCCTGGGTGCCCGCCGCGGTGCTGTGGTTCGGGCTGACCGATTCGACGATCTACTTCGTGGTGCTCATGGGCGCGGTGCCCTCGATCGCGAACGGCCTGGTGTCCGGGATCGACCAGGTGCCACCGCTGCTGCCGCGGGTCGGGCACGCCATGGGTGCGTCCCGGTTCCAGTCCGCGCGGCTGATCATGCTCCCGGCGGCGCTGCCCGGCTTCCTCGGCGGGCTCAAGCAGGGATGGGCGTTCTCGTGGCGCTCGCTCATGGCGGCCGAGATCATTGCGACCTCGCCCAGCCTCGGCTTCGGGCTGGGCGCCTACCTCAACCAGGGCCAGTCGCTCTCCGACATGCCCACGGTGATGGCCGCGATCATCCTGATCCTCGTCGTCGGCATCGGGGTGGAGCTGGTGGCCTTCCGTCCGGCGGAGCGGCGGATCCTCCGCGCGCGAGGGCTGACGACGGCCCTGTAGCGGCTCGACGCACGAATGCCCGGCCCCACCGGAGTGGGGCCGGGCGTCGTGGGTGGTCGGGTCAGGTCACTTGCCGGAGCCCTCCTTACTGGTCTGCGAGCCGGCGTCGGAGGAGCCGGTGCTCAAGGTGCTGCTTCCCGTCGAGCCGGAGCCCGAGGTGGCGCCGGTGTCCTTCGCGGAGCCGGTGGTCGAGCCGCTCCGGGTGCCGGCCGCCGAGCCCTTGTCCGTCGTGGTGCCCGTCGCGGAGTCGGCGGAGCCGGTCGGGAGCTTGCAGGCCTTGGTGGCGGTGTCGGCGACGATGGCGCCGCAGGTCTGGCCGCCGGTGGTGCCGGTCTGACCCGGGGCGGGCTGGGACTGGCCGTCGGTGCCGCCGGCGGGCTTCGGGTCCTTGCCCTTGTCCTCGCCGCCGTTCGGGTCGAGGGTCTGGTGGCCGGGGAGGTCGACCGGCGTGCGCTTGGTCGAGCCGTCGGGGTTGACGATGCTGCCGTCGCCCTTGGTGATCGAGCCGTCGGGGTTGACCTTGTCCGGCGCCACCGCGGTGAACTTGGACTTGAAGTTGCCGTCGGTCCCCCAGACGACGACCGCGTTCCCGCTGATCACCGTCGCGGTGCCGTCGTAGTTGAAGATCACCTTCGGCTGGGGGGTGATCGGAGCGCCCGCCGAGTCGACCGCGGTGCCGTCGGCCCGGATGGTGAAGCCCGGGACGGTCGTGGACCCGCCCTCCGGGAGCTGGATGGTCTGCGGCGGGACGGTGATGGTCGCGCGCTGGGTGCCGTCCGGGTTGAAGGTCTTGCCGTTCACGGTGACCGACCCGTCAGGGTTCACGGTGCCCCCGGCCGGGATCGGGGCCTTCGGCGCCCGGACGCTGCCGTCGGCGTTGAGGATGCGCCCGTCGGAGAGCAGCACCGACCCGTCGTAGTTGTAGCGCGCGGTGACCGACGTGGGGTTGGGCCCGGGGTGCGGCTTGGGGTCGGGCTTGCCCGGGACGACGACGGTCGTGGTGTTGTCGACGCTGGTGAACCGGAACTGGGCGATGGCCTGCCCGGTGGGGGTGACGGTGACGGCGCCCGCGGCGGCCGCGCCGCCGGTCAGCGGGTTGCCGTTGAAGCACTTGACGGTCGGCTCGCCGTAGCTGTTGACCAGCACGGCGGTGCCGGAGGCGAGGACGGCCGGCTGCTCGGTGAACGCGCCGTCGGCGAAGGGGTGGTCGGTGACCGAGGTGGCGGCGCGCAGCACGACCGGGGACAGGCTGTCGACGAACGCCGGCACGTCCGATGCGCCGATCTCGAAGACTCCGCCGAACGCGGCGAGCTTGTCCGGGTCGGCCTGCAGCTGGGCCAGGAAGTCGGCGTTGTTGCAGGACGGCGGGGTGGTGGCGGCGAAGAGTCCCGCGGTGTCGCCGGACTGCGGCCCGGAGGCGGACACGGCGGCGACCTGCGGGGCGTCGGTCCCGAACGGGGTGGTGGTGGGGTCGGCGCCGGCGTACGAGGTGGTCTGCACGGCGGCCTCGGTCGACGCGCCCGAGAGGGCGATCCAGGTGCCGGCACCGCCGGCGACGAGGCCGGCGGCGATGAGCCCGGCCACGAGCTTGGCGGCCATCGGGCGCTTGCCGCGGGACGGCCGGGAGGGCGGCGGCGGGATCGGGCCGGGGAACTGCTGGTTCCCGAAGCCCTGAGTCCGGAACGGCGCGGCGTCGGGGCGGGGGGTGCCGTACTGCTGGGCCGGCATGGAGTGGACGGTGCGGGGATCGAAGGCGGTCATGCGGGGCTCCTCGGCGCTGGTCCGGGGCCTCGGTGGTCCCGTCTCGGTGATGGGAGAAGCCTGTCGCGATCGGGCCCGCGCAACGATCGTGTGCGCCCCCGACGAGCGCAGGGAGGACCCCCGGACCGCGGTGGGGTTCTCCCTACCCGCCGGCCACGGGCACGACCCGCGTCTCCCGATCGACCGCCCTCGGCACCAGCAGGGAGAGCACCGCCGCGACCGCGCAGAGCCCGCCCGCGGTCACCCACGCCGAGGTGTAGGAGCCGGTCTCGTCGCGCAGCAGGCCCGCGCCGAGCGCGGCGATGGCCGACCCGATCTGGTGCGAAGCGAAGATCCAGCCGAAGACGACCGGGGCCCGCTCCCCGAAGTGCTCGCGGGCCAGGGACACCGTCGGCGGCACCGTCGCGACCCAGTCCAGGCCGTAGAACACGATGAACGCCCAGATCGGTGGTGTGGCGGACGGTCCGAGCAGGATCGGGAGCACGGCCAGGGACGCGCCGCGGAGCAGGTAGTAGGCGATCAGCAGGCGTCGGGGATCGATGCGGTCGGTGAACCACCCCGACGCGATCGTTCCCGCGACGTCGAACACCCCGACGACGGCGAGCAGCCCGGCCGCCGTCGTCGCCGGCATCCCGTGGTCGTGCGCGGCGGGGACGAAGTGGGTGTTCACGAGGCCGACCGTGGTTGCGCCGCAGATGGCGAACCCGCCGGCGAGCAGCCAGAACGGGCCGGTCCGGGCCGCGTCGCGCAGCACCGTCAGGGCGTGGCGGACCGCGCCGCCCGTCGGGCGGGCGGGGGGTTCGGGGGCGTCGGGGTCGGCGCCGAGCGCGACGGTGCCGACGTCGCTCGGGCGGTCGCGGAGCAGGAACACCACCAGCGGCACGACGAGCAGCGCGCCCGCGGTGACCACGAGCGAGGCGGGCCGCCAGCCGTGGGAGGACGCGAGCGAGGCCATCAGCGGGAGGAAAACCAGCCCGCCCGCCGACTGCGCCGCCGTCAGGACCCCGCTGACCAGGCCGCGGTGGCGCACGAACCAGCGCCCGGTCACCGTCGCCACGAACGCCAGCGCCGTCGCCCCGGTCCCGACCCCGATGCAGACGCCCCACAGCAGGACCAACTGCCACGGCGCGTCGATGAAGACCGTGAGCCCGCTGCCCGCCGCGACGAGCAGCAGCCCGGCCGTGACCACGCGGCGCATCCCGAAGCGCTCCATCAGCGCCGCGGCGAACGGTGAGATCACCCCGTAGAGCACGAGGTTGACCGACACCGCCGCGGAGATCGTGGCGTGGGACCAGCCGAATTCGGAGTGCAGCGGGTCGATGAGCACCCCGGGTGCCGAGCGGAAGCCCGCCGCGCACATGAGGGCGACGAAGGCGGTGGCGGCGACCGCCCAGGGCCAGCTGTTCGCGCGCAGGCCCGACGAGGCGGGAGGCGTGGTCGTGGACACGGGAGTCGAGCCTGGTCGAACCGGCGACGGTGATCCAGTGGCCGAAACGTCGATATGTGCCAGGATCAGGCCATGGTGCATCGCGTGGCGGTCCTGGCGCTCGACGCCGTCGTCGGGTTCGACCTCCCCATGGCCTCGCAGATCCTCGGCGAGGCCCGGCGCAACGGCGAACCGCTCTACGACGTCCGCGTCTGCGGGGTTCAGCGCAGCGTGCGGGTGACCAGCGGGTACCGCCTCGAGCTCGACCACGGACCGGAGGCGCTCGCCGAGGCCGACACCGTGATCGTCCCCGGCACCCACTGCGTTCCGGTGCGCCGCGACGGCGTCCTGCCACCCGAGGTGGCCGAGGCGCTGGCCCTGGTCCCGGCGCGGGCGCGCTGGATGTCGATCTGCAGCGGGGCGTTCGTCCTCGCGGCCGCCGGTCGTCTGGACGGCCGCCGCGCGACGACGCACTGGGCGCGCGCCGCCGACTTCCGCCGGCTCTTCCCCGCCGTCGAGCTCGACGAGGACGTGCTCTTCGTCGACGAGGGCGATCTGCTGACCTCGGCCGGTCTCGCGGCCGGGATCGACCTGTGCCTGCACGTGCTGCGCCGCGATCACGGCAGCGACGTCGCGAACGCCGTCGCGCGCTATTCCGTCGTCGCCCCGTGGCGCGACGGCGGGCAGGCCCAGTTCATCGACGCACCGGTGCCCGACGACCGCGCGGACGGCGGGACAGCGGCGGCCCGCGCCTGGGCGCTGGCGCACCTGGCCGAGCCGATCGCGGTCGCGGACCTGGCCGCGGCGTGCGCGATGAGCGTCCGCACCTTCACCCGACGGTTCCGCGCCGAGACCGGCCGCTCGCCCGCGGCCTGGCTGCTCGCCCAGCGCCTCGCCCACGCCCGGCACCTGCTGGAGACGACGACGCTGCCGGTGGATCGGGTGGCGGCCGGGTCCGGCCTGGGGAGCGCGTCGTCGCTGCGCGCCCACCTCGGGGCGACGCTCGGGATGTCCCCGCTGGCCTACCGGCGGCAGTGGGCCGAGACCGCCTGACGACGCACGAATGCCCGGCCCCACGGTGGTGGGGCCGGGCGTCGTGGTCGGGGGGTCAGGTCACTTGTCGTTGCCCTCCTTGCTGCTGCTCTGCGAGCCGCCGGCCGAGGAGCTGCTGCTCGAGGAGCCGGAGGTCGAGGAGCCGCTGGTGCCCTTGGAGCCGGTGCCCTTGGAACCGGTGCCGGTGCCGGTGCCGGTGGTGTCCTTGGCCGGGGTGGTGCCGGTGGCGGTGTCGGCGGAGCCGGCGGGGACGGTGCAGTTCTTGGTGGTGGCGGTGGTGTCGGCGACGGCGCCGCAGGGGATCGAGGTGTTGGCGGGGGTCTGGCCCGTGATCGGTGCCTGGCCCTCGGGGCCGGTGACGGTGGGGTCGACCTTGGTCTTCACCGGCTCGTTCTTGTTCTTGTTCTTGTCCTCGGCGGGCGCCTTCGCGGAGTCGTCGGCCTTCTGCTGGGCGTCGGTGGCGTTCTTGTCGGCCTGGGCGGCGGTGCCTTCGGCGCTGGTGGCCGCGGCGTCGGCGTACTTGGCCTGGTTCGCCGTGGTCTCCGCGTCTTCCTTGGCCTGGTCCACGACCTTCTGCAGCTCGGCGAGGACCTGGGGGTTCGCACCCTCGTTCTTGGCCCGCTCCAGGTCGGCCTGGGCGGCGGTGAGGTTGGTCGCGGCGATCTGCGCGGCGGTCTTGAGGTTGTTCGCCTTGTCCCGGGCGGCGGTGGCCTCGGCGCGGGCGGTGGTAGCGGTGGCCTTGGCCGCCTCGGCTGCCTTGACCAGCGCGGGGTCGGGGGTCGGGGTGGTGGTGGGGTTCGGGCCGGGGATCGGCTTGGGGTCGGGCTTGCCGGGGGTGACCACCACCCGGGTGTTGTCGATCGAGGTGAACGAGTACTCGGTGATGACCGCGGTGGTGGGGACCACGGTGACCGCCTCGGAGCTGGCAGCGCCGGCGGTGAGCGGGTTGCCGTTGAAGCACTTGATGGTGGGTTCGCCGTAGGAGTTGACCAGGACCGCGGTGCCGGAGGCGAGGATGGTGGGCTGGGCGGTGAACGCGCCGTCGGTGTAGGGGTGGTCGGTCACCGAGGTGTTCGCCCGGAGCACCACCGGGGACAGCGACTCGACGAACGCGGGGACATCGGTGGCGCCGATGCCGAACACCCCGCCGAGGGCGGCGAGCTTGGCCGGGTCGCCCTGGAGCTGGGTGAGGTAGTCGGCGGTGGTGCAGGCGGCCGGGGTGGTGGCGGCGTAGAGCCCGGTGGTGTCCCCGGTCTGCGGGCCGGTCGCGGCGACGGCGGCGACCTGGGGGGCGTCGGTCCCGAAGGGGACGGTGGTGGGGTTGGCCCCGGCGAACGAGGTGGTCTGCACCGCGGCTTCGGCCGAGCCACCGGACAGGGCCATCCAGGTGCCGGCTCCGCCGACGACGAGCCCGGCGGCGACCATGCCGGCGACGATCTTCGCGGCGAGCGGGCGCTTGGCCCGGGATGGGTGTGAGGGCGGCGGCGGGACCGAGCCGGGGAACTGCTGGCCCGCGAAGCCCTGGGTGCGGAACTGGTCGGTGCGGAACTGGCCGCTGCCGTACTGCGCGGCGTCGTTGCGGGGGGTCCCGAACTGCTGGCCGGGCATGGTGTGGACGGTGCGGGGATCGAAGGCGGTCATCGAAGGCTCCTGGTGTGTCTGAGAAGCCCTGGCGGCTCCGTTCCGGTGTGAGGACAAGCCTGTCGCGATCAGCGCCCCGCCACGATCGTGTCCACCCCCGACCAGCCCGGGGACAACCCGACGATCTTGCCGAGGGTTTGCCCTACCCCGGGCCTCCGGAGGAGACACGGAGCAGGGACGGCCCGCCCTCACGGACGCGCCCGAGGGCGGTCATTCCGGAGCTCCCTCCAGGACGGGGGCAGGGACGGCCGCCGGCGCGGCTGCGGGAACGGGTGCGGCTGCGGACCCCGTGAGGCGGCCCAGCAGCCCGCGGGCCCGGGCGACGTCCTGCGCCGGGACCGCGCCCAGCCCGACCGCGAGCGCCGCGTAGACCAGCAGGGCCACGGCGATGATGACCAGGTCGAGCCCGGGTCCCGCCGCCGAGGCGAGGGCCAGCAGGCCGGTGAGCACGCCGGCCGCGGCGGACCAGGCCAGCGCCCGGCGGACCGGGAGCGCGCCGACGGGGTGGTGGCGCAGGTACACGGAGGCGAGGACCCCGACGCCGACCCAGGCCCCGACCGCGAAGCCGGCCGCGGCTCCCATCGCTCCGTGGCCGGGAACGAGGAGGGCCATCGTCGCGACCTCGGCGACCGCGGCGGCGGGGATCCGGACCGCGGCCGCACCGGCGAGGTGACGGGCGAAGAGGGCCTTGAGCAGCATGTCCCCGACGATCAGCCCGACGGCACCGAGCGCGATCACCCGGGTCGGGCCCGCGGCGTCGGCGTAGTCGGCGGGGAACAGCCGCCCGATGAACGAGTCCGGGGTGACCGCGAGGACGAGCAGCATCGGCACCAGGCCGAGAGGAACCCACCGCAGCCCGGTGACGACCCAGCCGTGCGCCTCCGCGGCGCCGCGGGCCCGGGCGATGAAGGGGAACACCACGTCGGAGAGGGTGCTGCCGACCAGGAACGGTGCCTTGGCCAGGATGGCCGCCGCCTGGTAGCTGCCGATCGCGGCGACGGTGACGCCGTGGCCCTGGCCGAGGACGCCGAGAAGCAGCACGTCGAGGGTGCCGATCAGTCCGAAGCCGGTGGTCGCCACGGCCATCGGCGCGGCGGCCGCGAACTCCCGCCACCCGGCGACCGTGCCGCGCAGGCCGGGCAGGCGGTCGCGGTACATCCACCACGCCGTCCCCGCCGCGGCGGCCGCGCCGATCAGCAGCGCCCACGCGACCCCGACGATGCCGGCGCCGACCAGCGCGACCACGCCGAGACCGACCGCCACCTTGACGACGACCTCCGCGATGCGGGCGGCGCTCACGGCGGTGAAGCGCCGCGTGCCCTGGAGGCCGCCGATGAGGACCTGGCCGAGCGCGAGCAGCACGATGGTGGCCGCGACGAGCAGGGTGAGACCCGTCCCGGCGCCGGGCAGGATCGCGCCGGTCGCGAGCTGGACGCCGGCGAAGCCCGCCGCGAGCACGGCTCCGAGCCCCACGTTGCCGATCAGGGCCGCCCGGAACGACGCGGCCGCGGACTCCGGGTCCTCCTCGCGGGCGACCCTGCGAGCCAGGGCCCACGGGAACCCCGCGGCGAGGACCGAGGTGGCCAGCAGCAGCACTGTCAGCAGCACGCTGACCGCGCCGAAGTCGGCGGCGGGCAGCAGCCACGCGAGCGCGAGCCCGAATCCGTAGTTCAGCGGTGCGGCCAGGGCGATCGCGGCCATCAGGACCGCGGTGCCGGTGGCGGCGGACTGGTGTTCTCGGAGGTCTCGCATCGTGGGTGGCCTTCCTCGCTGGTGGGCGAGTTCAGCGTCCCGTCGGGCGGGGGTCGGGCGGGATGGGGACGACCCTGGAGACGACGGGGGCAGTCCCTACTCCGCGCTCACGACACCCGGCTCACGACACCCGGCTCACGACCCGGGCCCCGCGATCACCCGGCCGTAGGCCGCCACGTCGATGCCCGACCCGGGCTCGAAGAGCTGGTCCTCGAACGCGAGGTACCAGGCCTCGAGGCGGCAGTCGCGCGCGTAGCGGCCGGCCTGGACCATCTGGTCGGCCACGCTGTCCGACTGCGCGGTCCCTCCGGTGTTGTCGAAGTCGGGGGGTCCCGGGTTCTCGGCGACGACCCCGAGACCCGCCTCGTGGGCCAGCGTGACCGTCCAGCGCTGGCTGGCCCCGCGGTCCAGACCCGCGGCGGTGAGTGACGCGGTGGTGTCGTCCGGACGGCAGGTGTCCTGCGGGGGATCCGCGGCCCGCGCCCGGACGGCGCTGTCGTCGTCCAGGCTCGTGAAGTCGATCAACAGCCGTGACGGCGGGGACTGTCCCCGCAGCTTCGCGTCGAGATCGGCGAACACCCCGAACTGCGCGGGGTAGTCGCCGCCCTTCCCGAGCGCGCCGTCCGGGTCGGCCCGGCCGTCGAGCAGACCGTCGACCGCCTCCTGCCGGTCGGCGGGCAGCACCCCGCGGCCGGCCACCGGGACGTGGAAGTCCCCGGTGAAGCCGACCCCGCGCATCGCGTCCGCCAGCCACACGATCGAGTCGGCCAGCGACCCGGCGTACCAGTCGTACCAGCGACCCACCGCGTCGGCGCCGACCGGCGCGTCCTGCCACGTCGGCGAGCCCGGGAGCCAGCCGGGCATCGGTGACGGCTCGACCCCGACCGCCCGGCCGGGTCCGCCCTGAGCGGCCGGGCCGAAGGCCCAGAACGTCGTCCCGCTCGACCCGGGTTCCGGACTGGGGTAGCCGAGCTCCCCGGCGAGCCGGACGGTGGCCACGCGCTCGAAGCCGCCCCGGCCGGCCACGTCGCGCAGGTAGGCGACGGCGGCGTCCCGCGCCTCGGCGCTGAACACCAGGTCGGCCTCACCCTGGGAGGAGGTGCGGCCTTCCTGGTCGAGGTAGGTCGCGCCCGGCAGGCGGAGGACCCACGACGGCGGGTTCTGCAGCCCGAGCCCCAGCACCACCCGCATCCCGCCCTGGGCGCACGCCCGGACCCGGTCCCGGATGGACGCGAGGTAGTCCTCGTCGACGACCCCCGGGGCCGGTTCGGCCTGGGCCCACTGCATCTCGGTCATGGCCGTGGTGACGCCGGCCTGTCGCAGCGCCGCGACCCGATCGGGAGCGCAGGACGATCCGAGGACCCCGAACGCCGGCCGGTCCGGCCGGGCGGGTCCGCCGATCGACCCGAAGGCCGTCAGCAGGACCACCACCGCCACCACCGCCACCGCGCTGGACCCGGCGACCCACCATCGAGCGCGCACGACTCATCCGCTCTCGGAGACCGGAGGGACGTCCTGGCCTGCGGCGATCGCCGCGTCGAGGGCGGGCCGGTCGACCTGCCAGACGGTGGTGTCGCCGTTGGAGGGCCCGTGGGCGGTGTAGATCGGGCGGGCGTGCTGCTGCAACCAGGTCAGCATCTGGGGGGCGGCGTCGCCGTACCCCTGCTCGAGCGGTCGTGCCGACGTCAGGACGTACTGAGCGTTGTTGTCGCGCAGCTGGGTCAGGCTGGGCCAGTCGCCCCAGCCCTCGCGGGGCAGGAAGGCGAGCTGGGCGACCGGTCCGGTGAGCCCGACCCGGGCGTCCGGCGGCAGGTTCGTCTCCATCCAGGCCCGCGCCTGCGGGAACGTGTCGTCGACGGTGACGCGCGCCGACATCCCGAGCACGAGGGTGGCCACGACGAACACCGACGCGAGCACCACGAGCGGACGTCGCAGCTTCGGACGCCGGTCGCGCAGCTCGGCGAGCGACGTCGCGCAGACCACGACGGCGACGACGACGGTGTAGTAGCCGAACTGCTCCTCGAGGGCTCCCGCCGCCGCGGCGTACACCCCGAACACGCCGGTGGACACCCCGATCAGGCCCATCAGCCGCCGGGCGGTCGCCTTCGCGAACACGGTGCCCAGGCCGGCGAAGAGGCAGAGGCCCAGCAGGATGTAGCTGGTCCCGAAGCGGGAGAGCTCGGCGATCAGGCGGTCGACGAGGCTCACGTTGGCCGCGTGGAAGCCCGTCATCTGGTCGAGCCCGATCATCCGGCGGACGCCGCCGAGCTTCTGGTCCGCCCACTCCCCGAAGTCGCCGCTCACAGCGATCGCGGACACGAGGACCGCGTACGGCAGCAGCGAGCCGAGCACGATCCGCCCGACCTGCGCCGACCCGAGCGTCTTCCGCCAGACGACCGCGAGGGCCAGCGGGACGAGGATCTGGATGGCGGTCATGTCCTTGGTCGCCAGGGCGAACCCGAAGACCACGCCCACCCCGACCTCGCGCCAGCGCCGGACCCACGGGGTCGCCGGGTTGGTCAGGACGCCGAGGAGCAGCAGCCAGGCGGCGAGGGTCCACATCGTGGCCGGCGTCTCGAGCATCAGGCGGCTGTCGTTGCGCAGGATGAACGGGTCGAACGCCAGGACCGCCGCGCCGCCGAGGGCGATCGGGAGCGGCACCACCTTGCGCAGGAGCCGGAACCCGAGCACGACGGTGACCGCGCCGATGATCGCGGTGAGCCAGCGCAGGGCGTAGACGAGATCCATCACCGGCAGCGACCCGAGACCGAAGATCTTGATGAACGCCGCGTCCAGGAGGAACGAGCCGATCGGGTGGAGGTAGAAGTGGAGGCCGTCGAAGGTCGGGGTCTGCCCCGACGCGACGGAGTTCCCGATCCGGGCGTAGATCAGTTCGTCGATGTACAGGTCGTTCGCCCGCGCGAGGCCGATCGCCCGGGCCGCGAAAGCCACCAGACCGATGACGACCGTCAGCGGCCACGTGCGCCCGATGGTCAGCCACCCCGTGCGGCCCCGCTGGGACGGCCTGATGATCGAAGTGAGCGCGGGGCCCTGCGGTCCGGCCGCACCGGACGGCGGAGCCGGGCGCACCTCGGCGCCGGGAGGACGACCCCACGCCGGCCCCGGCGGGCCGGGCGGTCCCGGTGGCCGGGGCGGGCCGGGCGGGCGCGGCGGTCCACCCGGGACGGGGCGCTGACCCGGGATGCGGGCGGGGTGGGGACCGGACGGACGGGGTTGCCCCGGGACGGGGCCGGTGGGCCGCGGGCCCTGCGCCCGGCCACCCGGGACGCCGTGGTTCTCGGGCACGTCCCCACCTCCCCACCCGGACCCGAGACCCGGCCGCAGGAACTCCGTGTGAGGGTCGGCGGCGACAGATTCCGAATGATTCACTCTATCGACGGCCACGCGAACACGAACAGTCTCCGGCGCGGGGGATTTGACGGATTCGCCGGTCCTCGTCCCGGTCATCGCTGCAGGTCCGCACGGCGGCCGGGGCCGGTGGACGGGTTGCCGACGGCGACCCGCGGGGCGCGGGCCGCGCGCCGGTGGAACAGCAGCACGCGGCAGGTCTCGGCCATCTCGGCGGCCGAGGAGACCGCGCCGGCGCGCACGCGGCGACGGGCCAGACGCTCGGTCTGCAGATCGATGATCGTGGCGTTCATCCGTGACTCCTCGGCCGGGCGACCCCGCTGGGGCCGGTGCTCTGTTGCTCGGGATCGAGCCTGCGCGTCGGCGGCAGGCGATCCGAGGGGGTGAGCCCGCGGGCCGGAGGGGCCGACCCTCCGATCCGGGTGGGGTCCTCCCCCGGTCGGCCGGGCGTGACGGGGCTCGACGCCCTCGAGCTCGGCCAGCTCGGCGGCGGCCATCTCGATCGCGCCGGCCGGCGTCAGACCCGCGGGGGCCAGGGCCGCCGCCGAGGGCATCGGGAGCCTCGGGTACGCGGAGGGAGCCGGGTAGCCGAGGCCCGACGGGGCCGGCGGCAGCAGGGCGGGCAGCGCGACCTCCTCGCCGCGCAGTGCCGCGGCGAACGCGCGGACGAGCGCGCCGGGCCCACGCTGCGCGCTGGCGGTCATGGCGTCTCCTCCGGCCTGGTGCGGCCCCTGGCGGACCGACCGGACGAGCGTCGCAACGTGCGGCCGCCGATCCGATGGTGCGAGCCCTCGACCGGGGTGGGGAGTTCCCTCGATCCACGCCCCGCGACGGTCCGGCGACGCAGCGCGATGTCCCTGGTCAGCGGCTTCCCGGCCCACTAGCGTCCGCGCCCATGCGACCGCGCGACCTCCGCGCCCCCGACCCCGAGCTCCGCGCGCGATGGGACGCCCTCGCCGTGGCGTCCGGGGCGCCCCCGTTCATGCGCCCCGGCTGGCTCGGCGCGTGGGCGGACGCTTTCGGTCGCGCGGACGACCTCCGGCTGCTGACCGTCGAGCGCGGCGGCGAGCTGGTGGGCGTGCTCCCACTGCTGCCGGGTCCCCTGGGGCTGCGTGCCCCCACCAACCACGAGACCGCGCGCTTCGTCCCGGTGCTCGCCGACGACGAGGCCGCCGCCGAACTGGCCGACCGTCTCCTCGCGGCGGGCACCACCGTCGACCTCGCCGCGCTGGCCGCCGACTCCCCCGCGACCGCCGCCCTCCGCGCGGCCGCGCGGCGGGCCGGGGCGCCGTCGTTGGAGCGGCCGGTCTGCGAGTCGCCCTACATCGACACCACCGGCGACCAGGCGTCGTTCCTGCGCCGTCTCTCGAAGAACCGCAGGCACGGGATGCGCCGGCTACGCCACCGGATGGACGATGCGGGAGAGGTCGTCCTCGACGTCCGGGACGGCACTGACGACCCAGGAAGCGCAGGGGATCTGGACGAGCTGCTCGACGAGGGACTCCGCCTCGAGGCGCGGCCGTGGAAGCTCGCGGCCGGCTCGGCGATCCGGTCCTCCCCGGCGAGCGTGCGCTTCTACACCGAGGGCGCCCGCTGGGCCGCCGCCGAGGGCATCCTCCGGCTCGTGCACCTGCGCATCGACGGGCGCTCGGTGGCGTTCGGCTACTGCCTGCGCCAGGGCGGCGCGCTGTACTTCCTGAAGCTCGGCATGGACGACGACCTCACGAAGCTCGGGCCCGGGATCGTGCTCACGCACCACCTCGTCGATCACTGCTGCGAGGATCCCGAGCTGAGCGAGCTCGACCTGCTCGGCGACGCCGAGTCGTACAAGGCCGACCTCGCCAGCGGCACCCGCGAGCAGGTCCGCCTCCAGGTCTTCGGCCACCGGCTGACCGGCTCCGCCCACCGCGCCGCCCTCGCGAGCGCCGCGCGGCTGCGCGCGGAGGCCGTCGCCCGCATGTCCGACGACACCCGGGCCCGGCTGTCCGCCTTCCGCAACCGCTGGCGCCCGGGCGGTGCGGGCCGATCGGGCGGTCCGGGAGCTTCGGGCGCCGCCGCGAGCAGGTCGCTCACCAGCGCGGAGTAGCGCGCTTCGACGATCCGCCGGTCGAAGGCGCGGCTGCGGGCCCGGGCGACCCGCCCCAGCTCCGCGCGAAGGGCCCGGTCGCCGGTCAGCGCGACGATCCCGGCCCGCAGCGCCTCGACGTCGAACGCCGGCACCGTGAGGCCCGCGCCGGGCCCGATCCATCCCAACCGGTCGAGGTCGAAGGTGATCACCGGGCGGCCGTGGGCCATGGCCTCCAGTGCGGTCAGACAGAACGTCTCGTAGCGCGAGGGCACCACCATCACCGAGCAGGACCGCAGCAGCTCCTCCTTCGCGTCACCCTCGACCCGCCCGAGCAGCCGCACCCGCGGCCCGAGATCCGCGACCAGCTCACGCAGCCGCGCCTCCTCGGCCGCGGTACCGGAGCCGGCGACGTCGAGCCGGATCGTCGGGTCGTCCCGGACGGCCGCGAGGAGCAGGTCGAGCCCCTTCTGGCGCACGTCGATGCGCCCCAGGAAGAGCACCGGCCCGTCGGAGACGTCCTCGCCGGCGTCGCCGTCCTCCGGCAGGTCGATCCCGTTGGGGATCACGGTGACCCGGGCCCGCGGGCTGAACGACCCGACGAGGCGGGCGTCGACGTCGTTGAGCACCACGAAGTGCCGGTACAGCGCGAGCCCGCGCCGCTCGACCGCCTCGAACGGCAGCCCGTAGCGGCGCTGCATGTCCGCCCCGCACAGCATCTGCACGAGGCCGACGACGGGGCACCGCGCCACCAGCGGCAGCAGGCTCGCCGACACCGGCGGGGTGAGGCTCTCGATCCACACGTCCGGGCGCACGACGAGGGCGAGCAGCGGCACGAGCAGCGTGAACAGGATCTGCCCGCCCCGCGGCCCGGCCCACCCGACGGGCAGGTGGACGTACCGCACGCCGTCGCGCATCCCGGAGATCGAGCCCGGGTAGGACCCGCAGTAGACGGTGACGTCGTGCTCGTCGGCGAGCCGGCTCGCCACCCGCGCGGCGACCGCGGCCCCGCCCCCGCCGTAGTGCGGGTTGCCGAGGTCGTCGTAGATCGAGAGGACGACGCGGCTCACGACGACCGGCGCAGTCGCGAGACGGCGCCGAACGCCGCGCGGGCGGTCTGCTCGGCCCGCGAGAGCGGCAGCCGCTCGAACCGCAGCGCCGCGTACTCGACGGGCACGGCGCCGAAGTAGCGCTTGAAGTGCTCCGGCCCCGACCCGGCGTCGGACTCCCCCATGTGGAACCAGCGGATGCCGTGCTCGCAGGCGTCCTGGATGGCCAGGGAGTGCAGCAGG
>NZ_DASXJS010000078.1:0-2971 GCF_036497245.1 Actinomycetospora sp.
CTTGTCCGACGTTCTCGACGGCCAGGTTCAACGTGCCGGTCTCGTGGTCGTACTCGTCGTGGACGGCCACCACCGGTCGCCCGCCGGCCAGGAACTCCTGCTGGACCTCGCGGACCGAGGAGCGCGCTTCGCGGAGCTGGACGCGATGGCGTCGGCGACGCGAGCCGGTACCCGCGGCATCTGGCGGCGCGAGCGGCGCAGCGACTCCGCCGGTTGGGCCACGACCGAGGGCGGGTAGTCCCTGGGTCTTACCGGTTGAGGCTCCAGCCGTTCCATCGAGTGACCTCGTGGAGGCGGCAGTGATCGTGAAGACCTGGATCGACCGTGCGGCCCGAACCGGTATGGACTGGTTAGGCCGTGAAGTGCTGCGCTGGCTCGATGAACCTGACATCGGTGCGGGCGCCACACCCGCCGCGGAGACGGAACTGCCCGGCATCGTGGTCGGCGGGTTCGCAGCCACCGCGGCACTCATGGAGCCGGTGGTGCAAGTGCTTTCACGCCGCGGCCATGCAGTGAGCCTCGTGACCGAGGGCGCCGGAGCTGGCTGCGCGGGGCGCGCCGCCGACGGCCTCACCCGCGAGATCGAGACTGTCACCGCCCGCAGTGACCGACAGGTGCACCTGGTCGGGTACAGCCGCGGTGGCCAGTTGGGCTCCCACCACGCGGTGGCCGAGGCCCTCGATCGGCGTTGTCGGGGCAGACCCAGCGCCGCGTCGTCGGGGTCGCCGCGTGACCGCGGCGCCCGCGCGGGATCGCAGCGCTCGCCGACCGAACCCGCTGAGGAGGAGGGAGCAGTCGTGAGCATCACGACGGCACGGCCACGACCGGCTGAGCCCCGCCAGGGGACCCTGACCACCGAGCGGGGTCTGACATGAGCGGCGCGCTGTCCGACCTGCTGTCGCCTGAGGTCGGCCTGGATGTGGCGACCGGCGCCGAGGCCGTGTGGTCGGTGCTCTGCGACGGTTGGAGCTATCCGCTGTGGGTGGTGGGCGCTACCCACATGCGCGATGTCGACGAGGCATGGCCCGCGGTGGGTGCCCGGCTGCACCACAGTGTCGGGCTGTGGCCGTTCCAGCTCAGCGACACCACCGTCGTCCGTCGAGTCGAGGATGGGAGCCTGCTCGACCTCGAGGCCCGCGCCTTCCCGGCGGGCACCGCCCGGGTCGTGCTGCGGTTGACGCCCACCGGTCCGGACCGGTGCCGGGTCACCATCCACGAGTACGCCCGAGGTGGCCTGGGTCGGTTCGTCCCGGTCGCGGTGCAGAGCCCCCTCATCCGGGCCCGCAACACCGAGTCGCTGTCGCGGCTCGCCGACATCGCGCGGCGTCGGCCCGCGTCGAGCCGACGTGGCTGAGGAGGACGTCGACGCCGTCGTTGTCGGCGCCGGTCACAACGGGCTGATCGCGGCGAATCTGCTCGCCGATGCCGGGTGGTCGGTGACAGTCCTGGAGGCCTCCGACGCGCCGGGCGGAGCGGTGCGGACCGACCAGATCACCGCGCCGGGATGGCACCACGACCTCGGCAGCGCCTTCTATCCGCTCGGGGTCGCTTCTCCCGTTCTGCGCGGCCTCGACCTCGGCGCGCACGGCCTGCGGTGGCGCCATCCCCCCGAACCCCTGACTCACGTGCTGCCCGATGACCGTGCGGTGCTGCTCTCGCGGGATCTCGACACGACCGCAACCTCGGTCGAGGGTTTCGCCGCGGGCGACGGAGACGCCTGGCGCCGGCTGGCCGCCGAATGGCAGCGCCTGCGCGACCCGCTCCTGGAAACGATGCTCAGCCCCTTCCCGCCGCTGCGGGGAGCGAGCCGGCTGGTCCGGGCTCTCGGGACGCCCGCGCTGCTGCGGCTGGCGCGCCGGTTGGTGATGCCCGCGTCCCGCTTCGCCGAAGAGGAGTTCGCCGGGGAGGGCGCGCGGCTGCTGGTCGAGGGCAACGCGCTGCACACCGACCTGTCGAGCGGCCAGGCCGGCAGCGCGGTGTTCGGCTGGCTGCTGGCGATGCTCGCCCAGGACGTCGGGTTCCCGGTACCCGAGGGCGGCGCCGGGGCGCTCAGCGAGGCGCTCGTCCACCGGTTGGCCGCCTCCGGCGGGTCGGTGCAGTGCCGGCGACCCGTGCAACGTGTCCTCGTCGAAGCCGGACGGGCGGTCGGTGTCGTCGACGCCGAGGGCGGATTGGTGCGCGCTCGCCGGGCCGTGCTGGCCGATGTCCCCGCCCCGATGCTGTATCGCGATCTGGTCGGTACCGAGCACCTCCCGGCGCGCATGGTCGCCGACCTCGATCGCTTCACCTGGGACGACGCGGTCCTCAAGGTCGACTGGGCGCTGTCGGGCCCGGTGCCCTGGACCGCGCCGGAGGCGCGCCGGGCGGGCACGGTGCACGTGGGCGGCGATTCCCGCGACCTCATCGACTTCGGAGCCGACCTCGCCGCGCGCCGTTTGCCGCGCCACCCGTTCCTGCTGGTCGGTCAGATGACCCTCGCCGACCCTTCGCGCTCGCCGGCCGGGACCGAGTCGCTGTGGGCGTACACCCATCTGCCGCACGGACAACCGCGGACCGACGCCGAGATCGACCGGCAGGTCGAACGCATGACCGCGGTCCTCGAGCGCCACGCACCCGGGTTCAGCGACCTCGTCGTTCACCGCACCGTCTCCCGCCCGGGCGACCTGCAGGCACGCATCCCCAGCCTGATCGACGGCGCGATCATGGGCGGGACCTCGGCAATCCACCAGCAGCTGTTCCTGCGTCCCACCCCCGGTCTCGGGCGGGCCGACACCCCCGTCGATCGACTCTTCCTCGCCGGGGCCTCGGCCCACCCCGGAGGCGCCGTCCAGGGCGGACCGGGATCCAACGCCGCCCGGGCCGCCATGGCCCGCGCGGGACTGCTCGGTGGCGCGTACCGCACCGCCATCGGCGCCGCCCACCGCCTGGTCCACGGCTGACCCAACCGCCCGGCGAGCCCGTTCCGATCCCG
>NZ_DASXJS010000079.1:0-8728 GCF_036497245.1 Actinomycetospora sp.
GCCTTCACCCTCGGCGGGATCCTCCCCCTGCTGGCGATCCTGCTGCCGCCCGCGGACTGGCGCGTGGGGGTGGCCTACGTGGCGGTGCTGATCGCCCTCGGGCTGGCCGGCTGGGTGTCGGCGCGGCTGGGTGGCAGCCCGGTCGGGAAGGCGGTACTGCGGGTGGTGGCCGGCGGTGCCCTGGGTCTCGCCGTGACCTACGGCATCGGCAATCTCGTCGGCACAGCGGTCGGCTGAGGTGACGCAGGACGGCACGACGACCGACGCGATCGAGCTCGGCGTCGCGGTCACGGCGCCGGTCGAGGAGGCCTTCGACGCCGTCGAGAGGCTCCCGGACGTCCGGGCGTGGCTGGAACCGGCTGGGGTCGAGTCACGGGCCGACGGCACGATCGCCGTCGCGACGGGGAGCGGGGGCACGGCCCGCGTCGTCGACCGCGAGCCCCCGCACCGCCTCGTCACCGAGGCCGCCGTCCCCCTCGGCGGAGAGCCGGTCGTCACCACGACGACGTGGCGCGTCGAGCCCCACGACGGCGGCACGACGGCCGTCCGGGTCACGACGACGGGTCTCGGCGCGGGACTCGCGGCCGACACGCAGCGGGAGCGGGCCGCGACCGCGCTGACCACCCTGGCCGTCCACCTCGAGCACTTCCCCGGCCGCACGGGGGTCGGGCTGCACGCCTGGGGACCCTCGCGCGGCCGCTCCGCGGACAGCGGCCACGAGCGCGCCCATGCCCGCTTCCTCGCCCAGGTCGGCGTCGTGGTGCCGCGCCAGCCGTTGACGATCTTCCGCGGCGTCCCGCAGCTCTCGGGCACCTGCCTGGAACGCCGCGCGGGTCACCACCACAGCGCGGCCCTGCTCCTGCTCGACGGCCCCGCCCCCGGCGTCGCCACCCTCGCGACGACGGGCACCGAACCGGTCCACGAGGTCCGCGCCGTCCTCTACGGGGACGCCGCCGAGGAGGTCGCCGAACGCCTCGCCGCGCAGTGGTCCGCCTGGCTGGCGAACGCCTGACCCTCAACGCGGGGCGGGCTCCCGGCGCAGGGCAGGGCGAGGGAACCCGAAGCGGACCGACACGCCCGCGGAGAAGTGCACGAGGTCCGGCGCCCGGGCGGCCAGCGCTCCGAACCCCGCCGCGGCCACCAGCTCGTCGTCGCAGGCCAGGAGCTCGGCTCGGCGCAACGGCCAGGGCTCGTGGACGTTCGGGACGTACCAGGTCACGCCCGCGTGGTCTTCGTGCAGACCCCAGCGGGCGGTGAGGAAGTCCGCCAGCGGGTCGGCGACGACGGGCTCCGCGGGCCGCAGCGCGACGACGCTGCGGTGCCCCCCGGGTCGCGTGACCGCCCGGTAGACGACCTCGTCGTCCGACGCCGCGAACGCCATCCGCGCCCAGCGGTACGGCAGTCCGAAGGCCGCCCGCGCCCCGATCACGACCGCCAGCCGGGAGGCGTCGAGGCTGCGGAAGACGATGCCGCGCCTGCCGGTGTCGTCCACGGTGTAGAGGCGGACGTTGGTCTCGAGGAACGTCCCGAGCCACGGCACCGCGGGCCCCCGCGCCGCCCCGGCGCCGACCATCCGGAACGGCACGAGGCCCACGTAGGTCACCCCGTCGATCACGTCCGGGTGCACTCCGGGCGGCAGCATCGGCGCCACGTCCCCGGGCTCCACGGCCCAGTGCAGGAACCCAGCGTCGCGCCAGGACTGCCTCATCATCGTCGGGCCGGCGTACCCGGGCGCCCGCACGGCCACGGGTTCGGGCGGGATGTCCACCCGGCCAGCGTGCCCCGGAGTGCGCCGGTCCACGCGCGGGAACCATGCCGGGGTGTCCGACGACGCCGCGGCCGGGGCCGCCTTCCCTCCCGGGTTCTTCGACCGCGCCGACGAGGGCGAGGACACCGTCTTCTATGGCCCGCCCCGGTTGGTGCAGCACATCGACGACGCCGCGATCGCGGCGGTGTCCGCCTACTACGACGAGGTCGGCGTCGCGGGCGACGTCCTCGACCTGATGTCGTCGTGGGTCTCGCACCTGTCGACCCCGCCGCGTCACCTGACGGCGCTGGGCATGAACGCCGCCGAGCTGGAGGCCAACACGTGGGCCCACGAGCGCGTGATCCACGACCTCAACGCCGACCCGCACCTGCCCTTCGCCGACGCCGCCTTCGACGCGGCCGTGTGCACGGTGTCCGTCGACTACCTGACCAGCCCGGTCGCGGTGTTCCGCGAGGTCGGGCGTGTGCTGCGCCCGGGCGGTCGGTTCGCGCTCACCTTCTCGAACCGGTGCTTCCCGACGAAGGCGGTCCGCGGCTGGCTCGCGACCGACGACGCCGGCCACCAGGAGATCGTCGCGGCGTACTTCCGCGCCTCCGGCGTGTTCGGCGAACCGGTGGCGGCGCGGCGCCCGTCGGGCGGCGACCCGGTGTTCGGGGTCAGCGCGGCGCGCCTGTGAACGGATTCGGTCGCCCTGACGACGGAATACGCTCACGTGCGCGCAACGCTCACCCCATATGGCACTGACGCGTTTCGGCGGCCCGCTGTCCCGCAAGCTCCCGGAGACCCGCACGTTCACCGTCGAGGGGCCGGCGCACTCGCTGCTGCTCGAACCGTTCCACCGCCGGGTACGGGCGGTCGTGGCCGACGACGCCGGGAACGACGTCGTCGTGGTCGACACGGTTCGCGGCGCGCTGCTGCACGAGACGGGCCTCGGACCGCAGCTCTACCTGCCCGCCGAGGACGTGCGCGCCGATCTCCTCTCCCCCAGCGACACCTCCACGCACTGCCCGTTCAAGGGCGACGCCACCTACCAGCACGTGACGGTCGGCAACCGGACGATCTCCGACGCCGTCTGGTCCTACCCCGACCCGAAGCCGGACACCCCGTGGCTGGCCGGGCTGGTCGCGCTGCCGATGAGCGCCGCCGACCGGTGGCTCGACGAGGACGAGGAGGTGCTCGGGCACCTCACCGACCCCTACCACCGCGTCGACCTGCGCCCGACGAGCCGTGAGGTCACGGTCACCGCCCCGGACGGGACCGTCGTCGCCCGGAGCACGACCGCGGTCCTGCTCGACGAGACCGGCCTCGGCGCGCGCTTCTACCTCGACCCCGCCGACGTCCGGGCCACGCTGCGCCCGTCCGGGACCACCACCGTGTGCCCCTACAAGGGCGTGTCCACCTACTGGACCGTCGAGGTGAACGGCACCGAGGTCGCCGACGGTGCGTGGTCCTACGAGACCCCGCGGGACGAGTCGCGCGGCATCGCCGGCCGGGTCTCGTTCTCCGACGACTTCACGGTGGCGGCCTCGCCCAGCTGAGCGAGGAGCCTCGGGGTCACGTCCCGGTACGCGGTCGGGTCGACCGGGTTCAGCCACTGCGCCGCCCGGACCCGTGCCGGGATCTGCAGCCCGACGTCGCCGAGTACCTCGTCGACGTTGTGCAGCGAGAACGGGATGATCTTGGTGCCGTGGCAGTGGTGGCCGTTCGTCGCGCCGTCCATGAACGCGAGCTGCTCGTCGACCCGGGCGCGCATCGCGGCGCGGTCGGGCAGCGCCAGCCGCCCGGCGAGCCGCGCGGCCAGCCACACCGCGGCCATCTCGGCGTTGAGCGGGCTGAAGAACGACGAGTTGTACCCGGCGAAGGACAGGTCCTCGACGGCCACGGGCTCGATCTGGCGGTAGAGCAGGTAGTTCCCGCGCTCGTCGAGGAGTCGGCCACGCACGTCGTCGTCGAGGAACGCCACCTCCTGGCGGTACCCGGTCGCGCAGACGACCAGGTCGGCCGGAAGCACGGTGCCGTCGGAGAGCTCCGCGTGCGGGGCGCCGTCCTTCTCGAGCAGCCGCGCGACGGTGCGGTCGCGGTGCACCCGGATCGACCCCGCGGCGACCCCCTCGAAGAAGCCCTCGGTGGTGAGCCCGATGGCGTTGCGGACGATGTCGGAGAACTGGCCACGGGGCACGAGGTCGAGCTCCCGCAGCTTGAGCTGGCGGGTCGCGACGGCGCCGACCCCGGCGAGGAGCCCGCGCCGCAGCCGGTCGCCCGGCCCGTGCAGGAACCTCTCGAACCCCTGCAGCCGGACGTAGCGGAAGAGCGCCTCACCCATGCGGGTCAGCAGCAGGTGCTTGAAGTTCAGCCGGTCGGCCACCCGGCGCGGCATCTTCCAGAGCAGCTGGCGGGCGATCACGTCGGTGCTCGCGGCGACCTCGGAGATCGCGACCGCCACGTCGCAGGCGGACTTCCCGTACCCGACGACGACCGCGTGGGCTCCCCGCGCGCCGACGCCGTGGTAGGCGCCTGCGGTGGTGAGCACCCCGCCCGAGGCGGTGAAGTCCTCGACGCCGGGCAGTTCGGGCACCAGCGGCTCGGAGAACACCCCGTTGGCGACGACGAGGTGGTCGTACTCCGCCGTGGTCTCCGGTCCCGGCGCAGTCCCGGGGCCCCCGTCGCGCGGGCGCGTCCGCACCGTCCAGCCCCCGCCGGGCCGCGGCGAGGCCGCCACGACCTCGGTGCCCAGCCGCAGCAGGGGCGCGATCCCGGCGTGCTCGACGTAGGCCTCCAGGTAGGCCTGGACCTGCGCGCCGTCGGGCCACTCCGGGTAGTCCGCCGGCATCGGGAAGTCGGAGAAGGCGTAGGTGTCCCGGGCGCTCTGGGTGCACAGCCCCGGGTAGCGGCGCTCGGCGCTCCAGACCCCGCCGACGTCGCCCGTGCGGTCGTGGACCACGACCTCGTGACCGGCCTGGTGGAGCACCTTGGCGGTGCACAGCCCGGCGACGCCTGCGCCCACCACGGCGATCCTCATGCCCCTGGCGTCCATCGCGCGGCCTCAGGCCTGCGTCGCCGGGAGGCGCAGCTCGATGCCGAAGCGCGCCATCACCGACTCCATCACCGAGATGTCCTTCGGGCCCGGCGGCAGCTCGGACAGCGCCCGGTAGTACGCCTCGAGGCCGGCCGGGGAGACCACGGAGATGACCCGGGCCTCGTCGTCGAACGGGTTCCGGAAGGTGTGCACCACGTCGCGGGGCATCAGCAGGTAGTCGCCGTGGGAGAGCACGAACGTCTCGCCGCCGAGCATGACCTCCAGCCGGCCGGCGAGGCAGAGGAACGACTCGTCCTCGCGGGTGTGCACGTGCGGCGGTGGCCCGCTCACCCCGCCCGGCACGGCGTACTCGAACAGCGAGTACGCGTCGCGGGTCTCCTCCCCCGTCGCCTTGGCCGTGATGTTCAGCCCGATGGCCGGGATCTGTGTGCCCTCGCGTGAGGACAGCATGTAGCCGCCGCCCAGAGACATGAGCTCCTCCTGGTGATCCGCACTCGCCCGAGACGGGATGCGCTGGGTCACACAGTGCGAGCCGGGCGGCCGGACACCAACGACCGGTCCCGCTCAGTGGGACCAGCTCGAGGGGGACCGGCTCGAGGGGGGCCGCTCAGCGACGCGCCGAGTAGGCGCGCGACGCCGCGGCCGCGGCCATCCGCACCGCGGGCCCGGCCATCTCCGGGCGGAACGCCGTGGTGGGTCCGGTGACCGAGAGCGCGGCGACGATCTCCCGCAGCGGACCGAAGATCGGGGCGGCGACGCAGGAGACGCCCACGTTGCCCTCCTCGTGGTCCACCGCCCACCCGCGCTCGGCCACGGCGGCGAGCTCGCGACGCACCGCGGCGGCCCCGGTGAGGGTGCGCGGCGTCCGCGGGGGCATGCCGGCGGCCAGCACCTCGTCGACGACGGCGGCCTCGGAGTGGGCGAGGATCGCCCGGCCGAGACCCGAGCAGTAGGTCGGGATGCTGCCGCCGACCGCGGACAGCATCGGCATCGGGCGGTGCCCGGTGATCTTCTCGACGATGAGCACCTCGGGCCCGCGCAGGACACCGAGCTGCACGGCGACCTTCGTCGCGCCGTAGAGGTCCTGCAGGAACGGCAGGACCGCCTCACGCAGCTCGTGGCGGACCGGGGCGAGGCCCGAGATCTCGAACAGCCGCTCGCCGACGCGGTAGCGCTCACCGGGCTTGTCGAGCCACCCGAGGCGGCGCATCCGGTCGGCCGTGCGGTGGGTCGTGGAGCGCGGCAGCCCGCACCGCGCCACGAGCGCGGCCAGGGAGAGCTCCCGGTGCTCCGCGTCGAAGGCGTCCAGGATCGCCGCGGCGCGGTCCAGCGCCGCGGCGGGACCGGCCTTGTCCGTGGTGGTGTCCGTGGTGGTCTGCGAGGTGCCCACCGGACGATCCTGCTCACCACCCGGGCGGGAGTCGAGCATGCCGACCCGGCGTCCATCCGACCTCGTCCACGCCACGCTAGGCAGTTGATCTTGCCGATCGCGGGACGGATCATGTCGCGCTCGACAAGATCAACTGCCTAGCGTGGCGAGAGGCGAGTAGCCGGCCGGGGTATCGACGGTGCCGCCCGTCCCACCCAGTGGGACTGCGACTCGGTGTCCGACCGCGCCGCGCCCAGGCTCAGCTCCCATGAGCAGGCGGAGCACAGGAGCGGCGCCGGTCGGCGGTGCGGCGGGAGGCATCGGCGGCGCGGTGGCGGCCCGCCTAACCCGTGGCGGGCACGACGGCGCCGAGGCCGTCGCCTGGCTCGCTTCGCCGGCGTCCGGTTACGTGACCGGGACGGACCTCACGGTCGACGGCGGACGAACGGAGACGATGTGGTGAGCGCTTTCGCGATGGACGACTTCCTGGCCGGCCTGCACTCCACCGTGCCTCCGGGCCCCGGCCGTCCGCTGGTGGTCCACGACGGCGACCTCGTGCCGCTGCCTGCGGGCGAGGTGCACAACCCGACGACGCTCCGGGTCGCAGGAGATCTCCCGACGCTGACCTTCGAGCTGTTCAAGCAGGTCTTCCCGCCCGGGGGCAGCTCGGACATGCAGCGCCACCACCACGAGACGATCCACTACGTCGTCGCCGGCGACGGCCACTCCGAGATCGAGGACGAGGTGGTCACCTGGACCACCGGCTCCTTCGTCTACACGCCGCCGTGGACCTGGCACCGCCACCACAACGACTCGGCCGACGCGCCGGTCGAGTTCCTGACGATCGAGAACTCCCGCCTGCTCGCCCTGCTGGGCGTGCCACGCCGCCAGAGCGCAGGCGAGGTCGGGATGGACACCGCCCGCGCCCGTTTCGGAGACCCCTCATGACCGCTGCAGCCGAGGCGCGCCCGACCTCATCCTCGGGCCCGCCGATCCCCGAGCACGTCAGCATCTGGGGCGAGCTCGCCGACGTCGACCACGAACTGCGCCACGTCACCGTCGAGGTGGGCGGAGTCGGCGGGGTGCGCACCCGGGTGCTGCGGGCGGGCTCGGGCCCCGACCTGGTCCTGCTGCACGGCACCGGCGGGCACCTCGAGGCCTACGCCCGCGACGTCGCAACGCTCGCCCGGCACTTCCGCGTCACCGCCTACGACATGGTCGGGCACGGCTGGTCGGACCTGCCCGACGTGCCCTACACCGTGGACGTCCTGTCCGACCACCTCGTCGGCCTGCTCGACGCCCTCGACATCGAGCGCGCGCACCTGTCCGGGGAGTCCCTCGGCGGCTGGGTCGCCGCGTGGACGGCGGCGCACCACCCGGAGCGGGTCGAGCGGCTGGTGCTCAACACCCCGGGCAACATCGCGAACAAGCTCGAGGTCATGGCCCGGCTGCGGGCGAGCACGACGACCGCGGTCGAGGACCCCAGCGACGAGAACGTCCGCCGCCGCGTCACCTGGCTCTTCCACGACACCACGCAGGTCACCGACGAGCTGGTGGACCTGCGCCGGTCGGTGTACTCCCGGCCCGGCTTCCGGGCCGCCATCGCGAACACCCTCGTGCTGCAGGACCCGGTCACGCGGGCCCGCTTCAGCTGGGACCCGTCGTGGGTCGGCCGGATCACCGCGCCCACCCTGCTGGTCTGGACCGACCACGACCCCACGGGCGGACTCGACGAGGCGGAGCTGCTGCGGGGCTGGCTGGGTGACGTCGACCTGCACGTGATCACCGGGGCCGGGCACTGGCCGCAGTGGGAGAAACCGGGCGAGTTCGTCGACGTCCACCGTCGTTTCCTGGGCGCTGCCCCCTTCCGGGCCGGGGAACACGCGTGAGCGAGATCGTGGGGTTCGTCGGGATGTCCCACTCCCCCTTCGCGAGCCTGATGCCGCCCGGGCCCGACGACCCGGGCGCGACCTTCCTCGCCGACGTCGGGAAGGTGCGGGACGCGGTCACCGCCCTGGCCCCGGACGCCGTCGTCGTGATCGGGCCCGACCACTTCCACGGGAACTTCTACGACGTCATGCCGCCGATCACCCTGGGCGTCGAGGAGGCCGTGGGATTCGGTGACTTCGGCAGCCGGGCCGGCGCGCTGCCGGTGGCCGGCGCGCTCGCCTGGGCGGTGCACGACGCGGTGGCGGACGCGGGATTCGACCTCGCGCTGTCCTACTCGCTCACCGTCGACCACGGGATCGTGCAGAGCTACGAGATGCTGTGCGGACGGGAAGGGCACGGCGAGGGCGCCGCGATCCCGATCGTCCCGCTGGTGCTCAACACCGCCGCCCCGCCGCTGCCGACCCCCGCGCGCTGCGTGGCCCTGGGCCGGGCCCTGGGTGACGCGTTGCGCCGGGCCGCGGCGCAGGACCGGGTGCTCGTCGTCGCGAGCGGTGGCCTCTCGCACTGGCTGCCCTCCAACGATCCCCGCGACCCCGCGGTGGTCGGCGAGCGGCGGGCCGCGCTCATCCACGGCCGCCGCGACGCGGTCGGGTTCGCCGCCGCG
>NZ_DASXJS010000080.1:0-8814 GCF_036497245.1 Actinomycetospora sp.
CGTCGCGGCGGGGACGGAGCCCGTGGTCGTGGAGGTCGACGGCGAGACCCTCGGCCTCGCGGTCTGCTACGACATCCGGTTCCCGGAGCTCTTCCGCGCCCTGGCCGACCGCGGCGCCTCGACCGTGCTGCTCCCGGCCTCGTGGGGTGCCGGCCCGGGGAAGGTCGAACAGTGGGAGCTGCTCGTGCGGGCACGGGCGATCGACTCGACGACCTACGTGCTCGCCTGCGACCAGGCCGACCCCCTCGCCCGCGGCATCGACCCGGGCAAGGCGCCGCGCGGGGTCGGGCACTCGCTGGTGGCGACGCCGTTCGGGGTGGTCGAGCAGTCCCTCGAGGCCGATCCCGGGCTGCTCGTCGTCGATGTCGACACCGCCTCCGTGGACAAGGCGCGCGCCGTGCTGCCGGTGCTCGCGAACCGGCGGATGTAGGACTGGCCCACAGCCACACGACGTCCGATCACGACGCGGGAGGTCACCCCGCCCGCCCACGAGCGCCCTTCGTCAGCAGTCTCCTAAGGTCTGGTGCACAACCAGTGCGGCGCCGAGGGCGACGACGTCATCGGTGATGCGCTGGCCGACGAGTTCTTCGGCCTGGGCGAGTCGGTAGCTGACCGTCTTGTGGTGCACGTGGAGAAGCTCGGCGGTCCGTGCCTTGCTGCACCCGTGCTCGACGAAGGTCAGCACGGTCTCTCGGAGACGCCGACAGGTCTCGTCGACGCCTGCGAGCCCCCCGAGGCGGTCGGCGGCCAGCCGTCGCGCCCGTTCGGTGTCGGTGCAGAGCAGGCCGGACAGCTCGACGTCGCGGAAGCGCACGACACCCATCGCCGGCCTGCCCGAGAGGCGTGCGGTGCGATCGGCCTCCCGGGCCTGGTGGTGGGAGCGTCGGAAGCCCTGGCGTCCCGCCCCCGGTGCTCCCATCGCCACCAGCACCCCTGGGCTGGTGGCGCCGGCCATGGCGTCGAGACACGTGGTGTCCGGCGCTCCGGCCCACGTCATCCAGGCCCACCACGTGCCGTCCCCCACCGGGAGGACGAGCGTGCTCGCGTCGCCCAGACACGCGAGGTCGGTCAGGGCGGCGCGGAGGTCGGCTGTGGCGTCGAGAGGCGCGAGCACGAGCGCCACGTGGTGGCCGCGGACGTCGTGCTGCAGCGTCGCGCCCGCCGCGATCTCGTCGACCTGATCGTCGCCGATCAGGTCGCGCACCACCTCCGAGTGCGACCGCCGCAGACCGGAGGGCCGCAGCGCGCCGAACTCGGTGCGGTACTCGGCGAGCAGGTGGTCGCAGCTGCGGTCGATGAAGGTGAACATGTGATCGGACGACAGGGCCAGCACGTCGGCGAGGATCTCGTTGCCGCTGAGCCGCTCGGCCGCATGGTCGCTCCACCGCCGCCAGATCAGCTCGTGGCCGTACCGGTAGGCGCGCAGCAGGTCGGTGATGTCGGCGCCGGCGGCCACCGACGCGCGCATCAGCTTGCGCGCCCCGAGTGGGGGTTCGGTGGCGGTGGCGGGGATACCGAACGCCAGCGTGGACAGGATCGCGCCGATGTTCTGGTCGGTGGCCTCCCGCACGCCGTCGACGGCGTCCTGGGCTCCCCGCGGCGCGAGGCCCGGCAGCCTCACGAGGACCTGCTCGGAGATGCGGGCCGCGATCTCGCCCGAGCTCAGCAGGAGCTCATGGGCGAGCTGCTGGATGACCTCGCCGGCGGAGACGCCGGCGGTCGACGCGAGAGAGGTCACGTGAGGGAGCGTAAGGGGGATCACATTGTCCATGGGTGTGCACGTCGTACCCCGAAAGGGACAAGCGACGGGCCGGGCGGGGCGGACGGCCGCGGGAGTGCGCCAAGCCTGATATCGCCTGCGTCACACTCTGGGACTCCCAGCCATAGGCCTGCGGTGCCCGCTCACGTCACGATGCTCCCCCACGACCGGCGGGCGACTCCGCCGCCGAGCGTCTCATCGAGGAGAACCCCATGGGCGAATACGTGCCGATCGGCACCGGACTGACGGTTTTCGAACACGACGAGCCGGTGGAGGGTCCAGTCGTGTGGCTGGACTCACCCGCCGCGGTGATGGACTTCGTCCGGACCGGCGACATCGCCGAGACGATCGTGCTGGCCCGCGGGGGCACCACGACGTTCCTGACCCCAGCGCTGTCGGCCGGGGTCAAGGGCGTGATGACCCTGCAGGGCGCACCCGAGAGCCACCTCGGGATCCTCTCGCGTGAGTACGGGATCCCGGCGCTGATGTCGGTCGCGTTCACCGAGGGCGTCCGCAGCTCCCGTGGCGAGATCATCCCGCCGGACGGAGCGATCGTCCGGATCGACCTCTCACAGTTCCCGCAAGGCAGCGTGGCGATCGATCCCGCCGCCCGCACCTACGACAGCGACGGCGGCGACGCGGAGGTCGAGCCCGACCCCGAGGCCGCCGCGCAGGCCGAGCAGATGGCCGCGCTGATGGCGAGCTACCGCGGCGAGCTGGCCGACGGCACGACGGGCGACCGCCAGCTGCGTGCCCGGATGGGCACGACCATCCTCGACACCGACGCCGCCAACATCGCCGGCGACCTGCGCGACGAGGAGATCGACGACTTCCTCTCCTACGTCGGCTGGAACCTCTGGGACCTGATCAAGGCCCGGCAGACCGAGGGTGAGTCGGGCCTGATCCCGCGCCAGGAGTACGAGACCGTCTCGTTCGTCCAGCAGTGGGGCACCTACGGGCGCTGCTACGACATGATCACCGAGAAGATCGGTGTCGACGGGATGATCGATCTCGGTCGGATCCCACGCGACGAGATCGGCAGCAAGGCCAACCACGTCCACATCTGGGCCGCCGGGTCCTGCCCGCTGATCGGCAAGGCCCTGGCCGCGCAGCTCGGCGTCACCTCGGGACTCGACGACCGCGCGAACGCGAACACGATCATCCAGGCCACCCGCCGGCTGCAGCACGGTCTGCTCGGCGACGGACCGGGGTACGTCTCGGGCCGGAACTACCAGGTCCCCGTGCTCGCCGACCACTGGATCGAGCGCTTCCGTGACGAGGAGCACCGCTTCGCCGACGCCGACGACCTGGCCGCGTTCCGCCGCTTCAACGCCGCGACCGAACTGGCCGGCTTCCTGCTGCACTACGACTGCCGTGCCGGGCTGTGCGACACCGGGCCGTACCCGCTGCCCGACGGGGGCTTCGTCATCGTCCGGGATCACTTCCTCAACGAGACGGCCTACGAATGGGCCGGCGTGATGGAGGGTCTGCCGTACGCGGTCACCGAGGCGATGTTCTTCCGGCCCGACACCCCGGTGGACATCCGGATCAACGACATCGCGACCACGTTCGCCCAGCCCCGGAACTACCTCAAGTACCTCTCGGGCGTCGCCGTCTACGCCCGCGACGCCTGGGACACCCCGATGTCGGCGATCCGTCGCGTGGACCGCGCCGAGATGGATCGGATCGTCACCCGGTGCAACAAGGCGATGCTCGACCTCTACGAGGTCATCGGCGCGCTGCCGTGGGACGAGCGGATCCGCAACGGCGTGAAGGTCTACACCCGCGACATGATGCTCCCCTGGGCCCGGCCGGCCGGGCTCTGGGACACGATGCTCGCCGAGGGATTCGACCACTTCGCGCCGATCACCGAGCAGGCCTACCCCACGCTGTCGACCGGCGGCGCGCCCCAGGTGCTCGGTGCGGTGTTCCTGATGGGCCAGGGGCTCGTCCCCGAGGCCGGCCTGCCGCCCGCCCCGCCGGTGCCCGACGACGCCCTGACCACGCTGCACGCGGTCGCGATGGCCGGCAGCCACCCCGCGCCGCCCGCCGACGCCGACCGGCTCGTCGGCGTCGGCCTCCTCGAGATCACCCGGGCCGGCCACATGCTCACCGAGGCGGGCCGGTCGGTTCACGAGGAGCTGCTCTCCTCCGAGCGTGCGGGGCTCGACCTCGACCGGCTCGGACAGGTCTACGACCGGTTCCTCGCCCTGAACGGATCGATGAAGGGCCACATCGCCCGCGCGGGCTCCACCACCGACGACGGTGCCCTCGTCGAGCTGACCGGCGAGGTCGCCGAGGTCATCGAGCGGGTGGAGCCGGTCCTGGAACGGACCGAGTCGGTGGTGCCGCGCTTCGCGCCCTACCGCGGCCGGCTCCGCGCGGCGCTGCAGAAGGTGGAGGACGGCGAGTGGTCCTACCTCGGCAGTCCCGCCGTCGACTCGGTGCACACCGTCTGGATGGAGTGCCACGAGGACTTCCTGCAGACCCTCGGACGCAGCCGCGAGGACGAGGGGAGCTACTGATGCCGTTGACCGCGCAGGACGACCTGCGGCACGCCCTCCCGGCGTCGCCGTATGCCCGCGAGAGCCTCTACTACGACATCGTCCTACCCGACGAGGGCCTGCTGATCTTCTTCTACACGTGGGTCGACGGCGGGAACCGCGCCGGCTACCTGCTCGCCGTGGTGGGCGAGGGGGACGAGAAGCTCGCGTTCCACACCGGCGACGGCGTGGACGTCGGGGCACGCGACTTCGACGACTGGGCCGTCGAGGGACTCATCGTGCGCCACACCGAGCTGCTCGAACGCGCCGAGCTCGGGTTCACCGCCGACGACGTCGCCTTCTCCGCGCGGGTCGAGGGCCTGCACCCGGCGTTCGACTACCAGAGCAACGCCGACGGCTGCCCGAGCTTCGTCGCGACGAACCGCTTCGAGCAGTCGTTGCGGATCACCGGGACACTGCGGGTGGCCGGCCGGGAGATCGCGATCGAGGGCACCGCACACCGCGACCACTCGTGGGGTGATCGGGACTGGGACTCGATGCAGGACTGGAAGTGGCTCTCGGCGCAGGCCGGCGAGGACCTCGTCCTCAACGCCATGCAGATCCACGGCCGGGGCGAGACGACTTTCCACGGGTACGTGCAGCGCGACGGCGTCCTCGCGGGCGTCACCATGCTGCGCGGCGAGACCGAGTACGACGACCAATGGCAGCAGCAGCGTGCCCGGTTCCGCATCACCGACGAGGCCGGACGCGTCACCGCCGTCGAGCTGGAGCGGTTCGCGATGCTCTCCTTCGCCGCGGGGGAAGGCATCCAGCTGAACGAGGCCGCGTGCCGCGGGACCATCGACGGCCGGCCGGCCGCGGTCCATCTCGAGAACGGCTGGGACGCGCAGTACGCGGCCACACAGGCGAAGCGCATGCAGGCCCGGGCGGCGACGAGATGACGGCGGCCGCCTTCCGCCACACCTACGGATTCGACGACGCTGGCACCACCGACCGCGCCGTGCTCGGGGGCAAGGGCGCGGGCCTGGTCGCGATGGTGGCGCTCGGCCTGCCAGTGCCGCCGGGGTTCGTGGTGGGCACCGACGCCGGCCGGGCCTACCTCGCCGACGAGACGCTGCCCGACGGACTCGTCCCCGAGCTCGACGGGCGGATGGCCGCCCTCGAGGCGGCCACGGGTCGGCGCTTCGGCGACCCCGACGACCCGCTCCTTGTCTCGGTGCGTTCCGGGGCGCCGGTGTCGATGCCTGGAATGATGGACACGATCCTCAACCTGGGTCTGACCATGGAGGGCGCGGAACGGCTGGCGGAGCGCAGCGGCGACGCCCGGTTCGCGTGGACGTCGATGGAGCGACTGCTCGACGGGTTCGTCCGCACCGTGCGGGGTATCTCGGCGGGTCGCGTCGAGGACGCCCTCCTCGACCGGGCGCCCGAGCCCGACCCCGCGCTCGCCGCGCGGGCCCGCGCCGAGACGCTCGCCGAGCTGCTGGAACGTGAGTCCGGCTCACCGTTGCCGGAGCCACGCGACCAGCTGCGGGAGGCGGCCGAGGCCGTGTTCGGCAGCTGGAACAGCCGCCGGGCGCAGACCTACCGCAAGCACAAGGGCATCGACTCCGCGATGGGAACAGCCGTCGTCGTGCAGGCGATGGTGTTCGGCAACCGCGACGACCGCTCAGGCAGCGGCGTCGGGTTCACCCGCGACCCCTCCACCGGTGCACGCGGCGCGTTCGGCGACCTGCTGTTCTCCGCGCAGGGCGAGGACGTGGTCTCGGGCGAGTGCGACACCGAGCCGCTCACGGCCCTGGCCGACCGGCTGCCCGACGTCCACGCCCAGCTGCTCGGCGTGTTCGAGACCCTCGAGCGCGACGCGCGGGACCTGTGCGACGTCGAGTTCACCGTCGAGTCCGGGCGGCTCTACATCCTGCAGACCCGGGTCGGGCAGCGCAGCGGGCGGGCCGCGGTCGCGCTGGCGGTCGACCTGGTCGACGAGGGGCTGATCACGGTCGCGGAGGCCGTCGACCGCGTCGATGCGGAGCACCTCGCCGGGGCACGATCGCCGCGGTTCATCGACGAGGTGGACGAGGCCGACGTCGTCGGGCGCGGGCTCGCGGCCTCACCCGGCGCGGCCGTGGGCCGGGCCGCGTTCGACGTCGACCGGGCGAGGAGCCGCGCCGACGCCGGCGATGCTGTCGTGCTCGTCCGCCCGACGACGGCGTCGGGCGACCTGCCCGGGGTGATGGCCTCGGTGGGTGTCGTGACCGGCCGCGGTGGGCGCACCAGCCACGCCGCCGTCGTCGCACGGGGGATGGGCAAGACCGCCGTGTGCGGCATCGGCGACGTCGTCGTCGCCTCCGACGGACGCTCGGCGAGCGTGGCCGGACAGACCGTCCGCGAAGGGGACGAGCTCTCGGTCGACGGCGACGTCGGCGTGGTCAGCCGGGGAGCCCGAACCGCGGCCACCGCCGACGAGACCGATCCCATCCTCGCCCGCTTCCTCTCGTGGCGGGACGACCCGACGAACGGAAGCGAGGGAACGGCGTGAGCCGATTCGGCCCCCAGGACGACCTGCTCCACGACGTGTCGCAGGCCGGGCCGCACGCCCGCGAGAGTGTGCTGTTCACCGCCCCGATCCCCGACGAGGGCCTGCTGGTCTTCGTCTACCTGTGGCGGGAGGAGGGAGAACCCTCGTCACCGGCCCGGTGGGGGCGCTTCGTGTTCATCGGGGGGCCCGACATGCACGCACCCGAGTTCCTCTCGCACGTCGAGGACGCCGAGTTCACCGGCGCGGACCTCGACGATTGCGTGATCGGCGGGGTGACGTTGCGCCAGCCCGAGCCGTTGCGCACCGCCGAGGTGGAGTTCGTCGGGGACGGGCTGGAGCTGTCCCTGCGGTTCCTGGGCATCCACGAGCCGTTCAGCTGGCACGACAATGCCGACGGCTGCCCGTCCTGGGTCGCGGACGACCGCTACGAGCAGTCGTGCCGCACCGAGGGCACCGTGACCCTGCACGGACGGCGGATCGTCCTGAACGGAGCCGGTCACCGCGACCACTCCTGGGGCTCCCGGAACTGGGCGATGCTCCAGCACTGGAAGTGGATGAACGCGACGGCCGGGGACGACCTGTCGCTGCACGCGATGATCATGGACGTGAAGGGCGAGCGGCTGGTCAACGGCTACCTGAACATCGACGGCGTGGTGTCGCCGGTTGTCGCGGCCGAGGCACACGCCGACCTCGACGACCAGATGGTGCACCGGAAGGTCCGCGGCCGATTCACCGACGAGAAGGGGCGCGAGCTCGAGCTCCACGCCGAGTACGCCGCGGGCTGGTCCATGCCGATTCGCCACCTCCTGCTCAACGAGGTCGGGATGACCGCGACGCTGGGCGGGCGCCCGGCCGTCGCGCACGTCGAGCTCGGCTGGCCAGCCGAGTACGTCGCCGGGGTGACCGCTTCCTGACGCCGCCGAGTAGGCCACGCCGACCGCTCGGCATGAACCTGGGAAGTAGCCGGCGAAACACGCTGTGACGGGTGCACTGACACGGCCTGGGACCCTCACGATCCGTGATCACTGTGAAGAGATCACGAGGATCGAGGGAGGGCCCGAGGTGGGCGCAGAGGCTATCGACCCGGCGGCCGGTGAGGTGCGCTCGGGCGGGTCGGTGCTGGCCGAGGTGTTCGGTCTGGAAGGGTTCGAGGCGCTCGTGGCGGCGGATGCCGCCGGCGAGCTGGAGATCATGATCGAGACCCGGCAGGGGCGATGGGATGTCCGGGCTGCCGGAGCGGTGGCGACACCTAAAGACCGCCGCGCGACCTGGGTGGCCGACCTGCCCATCGGCGGCCGGCCGGTGGTGCTGTGCTGGGTCACATGAGGTTGGCCCGCAGCCCCACAACTTGCGATCATGGCGCACCCTTGGATCCGAGGACCCCATCCCAGGTTCGCGGCGTAGAGCCGGTTTCTGGGACACGGATCGGGAGCGGGGTGTTGCGGCTCTGGGCGGCAAGGAGTGCTCTGGCGGAACCGAGTCGTCGTGACTCGGTTGCGCGGGATCACTTCTGGGGTGGGAGCTTGCGGATCACCAGAGCGATCGCTTCCTCGGCCCGCTGGCACGGGTCGGACGTCTGGCGAATCATCAGTCCTGACCACTCGGTTTCCAACGCCTGGTGGGGGCCGAGACCCGTCGTCACCGTGCACGTGTTGTCGTCCTCTGCCATGCGCTGACGAACAGCAGGGTAGCCGGCGATGGTCACTGGAGCGAAGATCCTGCTGGCCCTGGTGCGATAGGTGTCAGCCAAGAGGTCGCGATCCGTGTCGACCGACATCGCCAGCTGCTCGTCGTCCTCACCCCCGGGGTCGAAAACCCGAGTCCTCGCAGCTCGGATCGGTCCAACAGCGATGCACAAGGACGTCCTGCGACCCCACCTCCCGCCGGCGCAGGCACGACCTGCCGGGGCACGACCTGCCCGTCGGTCAGCACCGTCGGGTCCGAGGCCACGGCGGGCCGGTCGGCGAGGTAGGGCGGCAGGCCGGTCGGCGGCTGGGTGTAGAGCCCCGGCG